>CAMCQB010000142.1 GCA_945876895.1 uncultured Streptococcus sp. | reverse complement strand
TAAACTCTTTGTCTTTAATATCAAGATTGAAATCTTCAACAGAGTAATACGTTGCGTTTGGATACTTTTTGTAAACTTTATTAAGATTGAGGGTTGTCATAGGTTTTCTCCCTTATTTTAATTTGATTTTATTTTACCGCAAACGCTTGCATAAGTCAAGAAAAATTTTACGCAGGAAATTTCCTACGCAAAATAGATTAACGACTAGCTTTTCGGATTAAGGATTTTTGAATTTGGCGATTTAACTCTCGCTTAAGAGCTGGTTCAGGGGCAAAGCGTTCTTCCCAATCATCCGGTTTTAAAATTTTATGTGTCACAGGATCAAAATGAGCTTGACCATCTGGGAAAATTTTGCCCATATTAGCTTCATGAACAGTATCAAAAAGTGGCTTAGGATCAACTCCCATTAAAACAAAAGAACCATAAGTCAAGTAAAGTAGATCTACTAGGGCATCCACTTCTCCAACAAGTGGACTTTCTGGATGAGGTTTGTTTTGCACCTTTTTGACTGCCTTATCAATTGCAAGATGAAGATTTGCGATAGCTTGAGTAAACTCCTCTTGGTCACCATTTGATGCCGCATATAAAAACTCGACAATTTCCTCAACTTTAAAATCTGCCCGATGCCCTGCTTCCATAAGACCATAGGTCCTTGGTGTCTCACAGGTCTCACCATCCATTAGCTGATGAAAATCTTTTACCTTATTAAAATTATCATCGCTACTGGTAAACGTGCGATCTGTCTCAATATGAATCAAACCATAATGTGACAAAGCTTTAGCAATGCCATCGTGATTATTGCTACTCGTGCGATAAGTGGCGATTGCTGCTAACTCCTCCGTCGCATTTCCCATTGCAACACCAACACCAACACCCATCAACATCTCTTTGTCATTATCTGAATCCCCAAAAGCCATAACTTCATCTAAGTCAAAACCAAAAATTCGACCAACTCGCTCAATACCAACCAATTTAGATTGCCCTTTAGCAATTAAATCAGCAGAGTAAGGACTACTGCGTGTTATCTTTAGTTGTGGAAATTTCTCTTGGATTTTATCTGTTTCTCCTGCTGTTGCCACAAGAACAATTTGAAAAATAGGCTCACGCATAATCGTGAGAAGATTGGCACGATTCTGAGGAATAAAACGACGAATCAAATGCTTAAAAGAGCGCTCAACTGTTTTTGTCAATCGCTTTGGAACAATACGACTAACAATTTGACCAAAACGACTCGTGCCCATATTGATGATATTAGATCCAACTAGACCAGACGCCGTTCCAAGAGAAATTTCTCGACGCTTGTCTCCTGCATACTTGATCACTTTATAGATAGTTGATTTAGGAAGCTGATTTTGATAAAGAATTTGATCACGTGTGAAAATAAATTGACCATTATAACTAACTGCAAAATCTAACTCTAAATTTTCCATAAAGCGATTGATAAAACTAGGACCACGACCAGTCGCCACACCGACCAAAATGCCTTGTTTTTTCATTGATTTTATCGCTTCTTGTGTCGATTTGGAAACAGTCTTCATATCAGTCAAGAGCGTGCCATCAATATCAAAAAAAACTGCTTTAATTGCCAAATTATAGTCCTTCTTCTTCCTCTTCTTTATGTTAAAATATAGTATAACACATTTTGAGAGAGAAATAGAATGACAATGAAAAGAATCCTTGTCCTCCATACAGGAGGCACCATCTCCATGCATGCTGATCAAGAAGGAAACGTTGTTCCTGATACAGTAAATCCGATGACCCAAGTTGGACTAGATCTAAAACAAGTTAGCCTTGATGTTTTAGACTTTCTAAATGTCCCCAGTCCTCATATCACTATGACACATATGATGGCACTTTATCAAAAAATCAAGGGAACAGCTGGACAATATGATGGCGTCGTCATTACCCATGGAACAGATACCCTAGAAGAAACGGCGTATTTTTTAGATACAATGGCACTTCCTGATATGCCTGTTGTTTTGACAGGAGCCATGCGTAGCTCCAATGAACTAGGTAGTGATGGCATCTATAACTACCTTTCTGCTTTACGAGTTGCCAGCCATGAAAAAAGTAAAGATAAAGGGGTCTTGGTCGTCATGAATGACGAGATCCATGCCGCCAAATATGTGACCAAAACCCATACAACTAACGTCTCCACTTTCCAAACTCCGACACATGGTCCCTTAGGCATCATCATGAAAAATGATATCCTTTACTTTAAAACGGCAGAACCCCGTGTACGTTTTGAACTTGAGACTATCTCTGGTACCATTCCTATTATCAAAGCTTACGCTGGTATGGGAGATGGCATTATCAGCTTACTATCTCCTGACAGTGTGGATGGCATTGTGATCGAAGCACTGGGGGCTGGAAATATCCCTCCTCAAGCAGCACTTGCCTTAGAACAATTAATGGCTAATAATATCCCTGTTGTGCTAGTATCACGTTGCTTTAATGGTATTGCTGAGCCTGTCTATGCTTATGATGGTGGGGGAGTACAACTCGCTAAAAAAGGTGTCATGTTTGTAAAAGAACTAAACGCTCAAAAGGCTCGCATCAAATTACTCATCGCTCTAAATGCTGGTCTCAAAGGTCAGGAGTTAAAAGAATACATTGAAGGATAATATAAAAACGTTTGTGTAAGCACAAACGTTTCAGAATGAAGACAAAGTCGTTAGAATTTTAATTCTAACGGCTTTTTCATG
>CAMCQB010000141.1 GCA_945876895.1 uncultured Streptococcus sp. | reverse complement strand
TCACTAGTTATCCTAATATACAGCAAAGTGTGCTATGAAAATAGCAGAGGTAAATTACTCATTTTTCTCTTCTTCTGGAATCTCAGTGGTGTTGAATAGTGTCATCTCTTCTTCACCAATTTCCACATCAGAAACATCAACAAGTTCTGCCAAATCATTGATACCCATAAAATCCAAGAAATAATCAGTCGTTGCATATAAATTTGGTCGACCAATAACCTCTTTCTTCCCAGCTTCTGTAATCAAACCCAATGCCATAAGTTTACTAATAGCAGAAGTTGAATTAACACCTCGAATATCATCAACCTCAATTCGTGTGATGGGTTGCTTGTAGGCAATAATAGACAAAACTTCTGTGCTGGCACGCGATAAACTTTGATTAACTGGTGCCTTGGCAAAATCACGCAACAAGTCTGCAAAAACTTCTTTTGTTACCAACTTATAAGTATTTGATGTTTCCAAAAGACAAAGACTGGAACTATCATCTTCTTGGTATTTTTGCGATAATTTTTCCAACTGTTGCTGAAGAGCTGTGGGGGTAAGATTTAATAGACTAGCCAACTGGCGCAAACTCAAGCCATCCTCACCCGCTACAAAAAGCAATGCTTCAACTTGGGCTAAATAATTCATATCATGCTTCTCCATCTACTCGGTAGGTTTGGTTAAAATAATATCCCCAAAATTTTCATCTTGTTCAACTACAGCCTCATGAATTTTTATCAGTTCCAGAGTCGCTAGAAAAAGTGTCAGCATTTCTTGAACAGACTGACATTCTTCAAAAACAGTGGTCAAGGTCAACACTGGCTGAACTGCCAAACGCTGCTGTATGCTACTCATCATATCCTCAATCCGAAAATCATCACGCTCAATAACCGTATGATTGCGCCGAAAGGACTCTTTCTTATCTGCCATAAGCTTTGAAAAAGCAAGAAAAAGATCCATGGTAGTCTTGTCCTGATTCAGCACCGCATTTTCAAAAATCAATTCTTGCTTTGGCTTCGAATAAAACTTGGCTCTCTCTTCGTGCTGGAGTGTCATCTCTTCACTCAGAACCTTGAAACGACGATATTCCTCGATTTGTGAAATCAAAACTTGCTCAAGATCCTCTTCATCTGCCTGCTCTTCTACTACCTTAGGCAAAAGTTTTCGGCTTTTTATCAGCATAAGCTGACTGGCCATAAGCATATACTCACCTGCCACCTCTAACTTCATAGCTTGTAAGGTTGAAATGTACGTCAAGTACTGCTCTATCACCTCCACAATGGGAACATCATAAATATCCATCTGGTATTTGGATACTAAGTGAAGCAGTAAATCCAGAGGTCCTTCAAAATCTTTTAATTTAATATCCATTCTTATAATACTTCTCCAGCGTTATTGGACTTTTCAGACCTAGAAGCCGACTAACCTGGCTTATGCTTTTCCCGTCTTCCTTTTGCTTTAGAATAAATTGCTGACGCAGATCTTTAGCTGTCAAAGTTGTTAAGCCTATCTCAGCCAAAAAATCTTTAAGCCGTTGAAAAAACCACTGTCGTGAGTAAGATTTGCCATTCTTATCAAACAGATATATCTGATCAGAAGAGACAGCACGTTCTAAATAAGGTAGAAGCTGATGTGGAATTTCCAAAACGCGAACACTGCCACTCTTCCCCAAGCGTAAAATAGCAAAATCAAGGTCAAGATCAATTAACCTGATTTCCTTAAGTTCATTTGGTGCTAGGCCTAATTCTAAGATTAGTAGAGCAATCAGTTGACCTGAGATATATTTTGTTTCTTGGTAAAATAAACTTCTATCAATCAAATTTTCTTTGACTACTTGAGCGACTAGTTTCTCACTATTCTTCAGCTTAAAAAAGGTGTCAATTCTACCAGTCTCATAAAGAAAGAATAAAAATTGATTGACTGCTGACAACTTGCGTTTCTTGACAGAAACCTTGAGTTTAGTCAGCGACTGTTCATAAAGCGCCAGCTTTTCTCGGGTAATGGTATCGCAAACTGTCATCGCAAATTGTTGAAGGTCATAAAAATAGGCTGCTCTGCTATTTTCTGACAACTCCTTACTGGCTACAAAGGCGTCTATCCACTCAATCATGTTTTGACCTTATCTCATAATCGTCGGTAAAATCATGTAAAAGGCTATTTACGGCTTTCAAAATTGATTTACGCGTAATAATACCAATGAAAATATTATCTTTATCAACAACAGGAAGAAATGGATATTCCACCAATTTGTGCATTGTTTCTGTCAGAGTTGCCTCAATAGGAAGGGTTTCGATTTTATCGTTGACCATATATCCAATATCCATAGAAGTCATTTCCCAATCTGCTAAATGATGTTTAGATTGATAAGAAAGGATATCTGAGATACTGATAGTCCCAACATACTTCTTATCTTTGGTAATGACTGGCACTCGCGAATAACCATTATTAGCCAAAAGTAGCATAACATGTTCAGCATTGTGTGTATCAATAAAAATTGCTAAATCATCAGCAGGAATAAGATAAGAATCAAGGTGGCTTAATAAAAATTGTTCAAATTCTTTTGCAATCATCGTGAAAAATCCTTTGAAATAGCTGGAAAAAGTTTGTGGTCACGTGTGTAATAGTCAACTTTGATACTATCAGTGGATATCTCTACCAGAGCATAGAGTTTTTCGTTGATTTCTCCACGAGGCTGTAGAACACTACCAGGATTAACAAAAACGATATTTCCCTCTTTCCAAGCTGCTGCCCGGTGAAGGTGCCCATAAAGAC
>CAMCQB010000140.1 GCA_945876895.1 uncultured Streptococcus sp. | reverse complement strand
TAGCTTCCCGAACTAGCCCAGGGTTTGTTTCGAGAACATATGTTTGAACAGGATAACGATTTGTAGGTGGTGTTTCAATAACAGATAAATCTCGAATTCCAAGCATTGACATATGAAGAGTACGAGGAATTGGAGTTGCTGTTAAAGTCAAGACATCAACCCTCGTCTTTAGCTCTTTAAGCTTCTCCTTGTGTTTAACCCCAAAGCGTTGCTCCTCATCAATAACAATAAGACCCAAATCAGAAAACTCAACATCTTTGGAGAGGAGACGGTGTGTTCCAATAATAATATCAACCTGTCCTTGTTTAAGTTTTTCCAGAGTTTCATTCTGCTCTTTTTTACTACGAAAACGACTAAGTACATCAACATTAACAGGATAGTTATCAAATCGCTCTGCAAAATTAGTATAATGCTGTTGAGCAAGGACTGTTGTTGGTACCAAAACAGCTACTTGTTTATGATCTTTAACCGCTTTGAAAGCAGCTCGCATAGCTACCTCTGTCTTACCAAAACCAACATCGCCAACAAGCAGACGATCCATCGGTTTGTTGGCTTCCATGTCATGCTTGATTTCCATAATAGAACGCAGCTGGTCTTCTGTTTCAACATAAGCAAAATCGTCATCAAATTCACGCTGCAAGTCGTCATCTGGAGAAAAGGCAAATCCCTTCAGTTGACTACGTTCCGCATATAACCTTAGTAAGTCATCTGCTATATCTTCAACTTGTTTTGTAACTTTTTGCTTTGTTTTCTGAAAACGTCCATCATTAAGTTTATTGATTTTAGGCTCTTTTCCATCTGCTGAAACATATTTTGACAGACTCTCAATCTGTTCAACAGGCAAAGAAATCTTAGCTGAATCTTGATACTGGATACTCAAATAATCCCTATGAGTTCCATGAATCTCTATTGTTTCAATACCTAAAAATTTTCCAATTCCATGGACATGGTGAACGACAT
The DNA here is from genome assembly GCA_945876895.1 of uncultured Streptococcus sp. Taxonomy (GTDB): domain Bacteria; phylum Bacillota; class Bacilli; order Lactobacillales; family Streptococcaceae; genus Streptococcus; species Streptococcus porcorum. Next base: position 1,952 of record CAMCQB010000140.1, on the reverse strand, counting down.
AGTCACCTTTTGATAACTCATTGTAATCCTTGAGGCGTTCTGCATTACTAATATTAGAGCGACGAATTTTACGCTTAATTTTCTTATGATAAATTTCATGCTCTGTAATCAGAACAACCTTCTCATCAGCAAAATAAAATCCTGTTGCCAGATTTCCAATAATCAGCTGAGCTTCTTTCGGAGTAATATCATTAACATCACTGATAGGTAATTCTAAATCATATTCTTGTAAATTTTCTTGTAAACGTTCTAAACCATGCTGAGAATCTACTTGCAACAAAATTGTAGCATTGGATTTCTGATAACGACGAATTTCATCAATTAGAAGAGGAAATTGATTGAAAAATTCTTGCATTGGATATTGTGTAAAGTTATGTAACTTATCAAATTTAAGATTACCAAGTCCCTTGTGAAAATTTGAAAAGAAGGTTGCTGGTTGATAGTTCTTCAAGTCTTTATAAACATCAGCAAAATAGTCTAAACTTGACACTGCTTTACCTTTTTGTAAATCTTCTGTCAAGAGATTAGCAATTTCTAAATCAAACTTGGCATTACGATCAACAATTTTTTGAAAGTCATCAAAAAACACTGGGATTTTTTTAGGAATATAATCTAATAACGTCCATTTTTTTTCATAAAATAAAGAAGAAAAGCGTCTCACATCTTGATGTTTAAAGTGATTTCTGGTTGCTGATAAGAGTTCTTCCAAATAGCTTTTTGAATCCTTACTAGCTAATTGATAATGATGCTCTAATTTAGATACTGCTCTGTTAAAATCATCGGTAGTCAAAATCATATCATCTGCTGCTGATAATTCAATATTTTCTAAACTAGTTAGAGACGTTTGACTTTCCACATCAAACTGACGAATACCATCAATTTCATCACCAAAAAATTCAACTCGATAAGGGACCTCCTCTGTAATCTCGTAAATATCTAAAATGTCACCGCGATGACTAAATTCACCTGGACTAGAAACCTGAGACACTTTTTGATAGCCGATGGTTGACAATGTTTTTACTAGAGTGTCAAGTTTATATTCATTACCTACCGACAGCGAAATCTGGCTCTTACTGTATGTCTCTGGGCTGGGAAGTAAGATGCGCATTCCTGTCAAACTAGTAATTAGTACGCCAGTCTGATTTTCATCCATCAGAAAATTTAGACTTGTTAATCTTGAAATAGCTTTATCAAGTGAAGCAAAAATAAACTCTGCCGCTGCTACATCATCTGCAAAAAATTGATAGACTTTTTCCTCACCAATAAGACTAGAGAGATCACTTGCCAATTTCTCTGACTCATTCTGAGTAGGAGTCACCACAACTATCTTTCCATTATTTTCTTGGAATGCTGAAGCGATAGCTACCGCCTTACTCGAACCTGAAAATCCCATAACAAGCTGACGACCAAAACTTGTCAGTTGGGCTTGCCATTCTTTGATAGCTTTATTTTGATTAAATAAATCACTAATATTCATCTTTTTAACCATTAAACTTTCGCATGACTTTTTCAAAATCACTTTCTTGTAAATAAAAATTGACAGCCTTATCAACCTTATCTAGAGCATTAGAAATTAAAATAGCTTCATCATCCTTAAACTTTCCAAGAACATGATTAATCACTGTCATTCCTGGTGCTGGACGACCAATACCAATTTTAAGACGATTAAATTCTTGACTACCAATATGGGCTATAATGGATTTAATACCGTTATGACCACCTGCAGAACCTTTTTGACGGAAACGTATTTTTCCAACCTCCATATCTAAATCATCATAAATCACTAATAAATCTTCAATAGGAATATTGTAATAAGTTAAGAGTGCTTTAACTGCTAACCCCGAATTATTCATAAAAGTTATTGGTTTTACAAAATAAATTTTTTCTCCATTTAAAAATGTTGAACCTATTAAAGCTTTAAAATTTTTATCTTCTGTAAAGTTGATGTCAAG
>CAMCQB010000139.1 GCA_945876895.1 uncultured Streptococcus sp. | reverse complement strand
AGGAATTCGTCAGTTAGGCTTAGGTTTGAAAGATGCTAGAACTATATTTAAAGCTGCATTTTCAAGTGATTCGGGTCGAACAATTCAAACTATGGAAATCATTCTGAAAGAGTGTGGTCAAGAATCTACTCCTTATCAAAGAGACAAACGCATTCGCGAATGGTGTTTTGGAAGTTTGGATGGTGGCTATGATGGAGAGCTATTCTTTGGTGTGTTACCAAGAACGAAGGCTTTTGAAGGTGGGAAGTCAATTAATGAGGTGACTTATCCTAAACTTGCCGAGAGCATTGTTGAAGTAGATACAGCGGGTTGGGCAGAACCATGGGAAGTTTTAAGTCAGCGCATTTGGGATGGTTTTACAGCCATCGCTAAAAAGATTGATGCTGAGGGTGGTGGAAATGTTATCATTGTCAGTCATGGCATGACCATCAATACTTTTCTTTGGTTGATTGACAATAATCGTGAAAAAATTAGTTTAGACAATGGTAGTGTTTCAGTGGTAGATTTTGCAGATGGTAAATTTACGATTGAAAAAATAGGTGACATGTCTTACCGTCACAGAGGTCAGGAAATATTAGAAAATGAAAAAGCGTAGTTTTATAGGTCTTATTTTACAAGTGTTAGTAGTGGTCGTCTTTATTATGTGTTTGTACCTCTTTACACACGATAATCAAGTCAAGCAGGTGAGTCAATCTTCTACCTCTTCTACATCATCCACATCCTCAGCAGTTGCTTCTAGTAAGTCAAGTTCGCAATCGTCTCAAAATCAAAAGACAGATTTGCCTGACGTATCATCAAGTGACTGGGAGTTGGTTTTGGTCAACCGAAATAATATTAAGGAAGAGATGAATCCTGAATTGGCAGAGGTTGAAGGAATTCAAGTTGATGCACGGATTGCAGAGAATGTAACGAATTTCCTAGCTGCAGCGCGAGCTATTGAACCAAATGAAAAACTTATCTCTGGATATCGTAGCGTTGCCTATCAGCAAGAACTGTACAATTCTTATGTGCAGCAAGAAATTGCTAACGATCCGAGCCTCACTCAGGAAGCTGCTGAGGAAAAGGTTCAAACATATTCTCAGCCACCCGGCGCCAGTGAACACCAAACGGGGCTGGCTATTGATATGAGTAATGTTAACTCTCTTAATGAGAGTAATGCTGAAATCGTTTCTCAAATCAAGGCGATAGCTCCAGAGTATGGTTTTGTTTTAAGGTTTGAGTCAGATAAGCAGGACAGTACTGGGATTGGCTATGAGGATTGGCATTACCGATATGTAGGAGTTGAATCTGCTAAGTACATGACTGAACATAACCTTTCACTGGAAGAATACTTAAATGTATTGAAGGAGAATGGTAAATGAGATCCCGTCTTTCTTTAAAGACTGCTTTAGTTTTTCTGTTTCTGTTTTTATTGCTGACTCTTTCCTTATTTCGACATCAATCGGTACGACAGGCGTCGGACGTTCAAACCACCTCTGTTTCTCAAATACAGTTCATCAAGGCTATCGCTCCGACTGTTCAAAAAGCTGCGAAGGCCTATGGAGTAAAGCCATCTATTATTATAGGTCAAGCTGCGCTAGAAACAAATTATGGAAATAGTCTGTTAGCTAAGGAATATCACAATTTATTTTCCCTAAAAGCATCGGATGGGCAGGAAAAGGTAACCCTTTTCCAAAAGATTTACAGTAGCAAAGGGTGGACAACTAGGTCGGAAGATTTTGTTATTTATTCCAATTATAGTGAGTCAATTTATGACTATTTGTTGGCTTTAAAAAATGGTCGTTTTTGGGATGAAGAACTTTATCGGCAGCTAGTTAGTGGTCAAACATACGTAGATGATGCCAAGGCTTTGCAGGAATATTACTTTTCTAGTGATCCTGATTATGCCACAAAATTAAGTAAAGTCATAAAGGATAATAAGTTAGAACGATATGACAACTAGGTCTTAAGATGTATTTTTAGCACTCAAGTAAAAAGAGTGCTAATTTTTTGTGCTTTTCCCTTGACAGAAGTTTTTAAAGGGGTATAATGGAATCATAAATTAGCAGTCAAGGTAATAGAGTGCTAATTCAATGAAAGGAGCTAGGCCATGATTACGCCACGTCAAAATGATATTTTGAATTTAATTGTGGACTTGTTTACGCAAACTCATGAGCCTGTTGGCTCCAAGGCTCTTCAGGCAACCATTGATTCTTCAAGTGCCACCATTCGGAATGATATGGCTAAGCTTGAAAAATTGGGTTTACTAGAGAAGGCCCACACTTCTAGTGGTCGTATGCCAAGTCCAGCAGGTTTCAAATACTTTGTTGAACATTCCTTGAGTCTTGATAGCATTGACGAACAGGACATCTATCAAGTTATCAAAGCCTTCGATTTTGAAGCTTTCAAGTTGGAAGACATTCTCCAGAAAGCTAGTCAAGTATTGACTGATATGACGGGCTATGCGGCGGTGATTTTGGATGTTGAGCCTGCCAGACAAAAATTGACTGCTTTTGACATTGTTCAGTTGTCTAACCACGATGCTCTGGCTGTTATGACTCTTGATGAGTCGCGGCCAGCAACTATTCAGTTTGCAATTCCTAAAAATTTCTTGACACGTGACTTGCTCACGCTAAAGGAAATTGTTGATGAACGTTTTTTGGGACGATCGGTTATGGATATTCATTATAAGCTTCGGACAGAAATCCCCCAAATTGTGCAGAAGTATTTCACCACGATGGATAATGTGCTGAATCTTTTTGATTATATCTTTGCAGAGCTCTTTAAGGAAACGGTTTTTGTTTCTGGGAAGGTTCAATCTCTGGAATATGCGAATCTTTTAACCTATCAGTTTTTGGACAATGAGCAAAGCGTTGCCTTAGCTTTACGTTCTTCATTGAAAGAAGATGAGATGGCAACTGTTCAGGTTGCTGATAGCAAGGAAGCTGCATTGGCGAATCTGACAGTTTTAACGCACAAATTCCTTATTCCTTATCGAGGATTTGGGCTTCTCAGCTTGATTGGTCCAATTGATATGGATTATCGCAGGAGTGTC
>CAMCQB010000138.1 GCA_945876895.1 uncultured Streptococcus sp. | reverse complement strand
ATTACACTGCTAAAGATGGGGAAACCTATATTTTTCACTTGATTGACACCCCTGGTCACGTGGATTTTACCTATGAAGTCTCTCGTTCTCTAGCGGCTTGTGAGGGAGCGATTTTAGTGGTTGATGCTGCTCAAGGAATTGAAGCACAGACTCTTGCTAATGTTTATTTAGCACTTGATAATGATTTAGAAATTCTACCTGTTATTAATAAAATTGACCTTCCAGCCGCAGATCCTGAGCGCGTGCGTACAGAGGTTGAAGATGTCATCGGACTCGATGCATCTGAAGCTGTTCTTGCATCAGCCAAAGCAGGCATTGGGATTGAGGAGATTCTTGAACAGATTGTGGAGAAGGTACCAGCTCCTCAAGGAGATGTCGAAGCGCCTCTTCAAGCGCTTATCTTTGACTCGGTTTATGATGCTTATCGTGGCGTTATTTTACAAGTACGTGTCGTCAATGGTATGGTTAAGCCAGGAGACAAGATTCAGATGATGTCAAATGGCAAAACATTTGATGTAACAGAAGTTGGTATTTTTACCCCTAAAGCAGTGGGGCGTGAGTATTTGGCAACAGGGGATGTTGGCTACATCGCAGCTTCTATCAAGACAGTTGCAGATACCCGTGTCGGAGATACCGTCACTTTAGCAGATAACCCTGCGACAGAGGCTCTATCAGGTTATAAGCAAATGAACCCTATGGTTTTTGCAGGGCTTTATCCGATTGAGTCTAACAAGTATAATGATCTAAGGGAGGCTTTAGAAAAACTCCAACTTAACGATGCCAGTCTGCAGTTTGAGCCAGAAACTTCTCAAGCTTTAGGATTTGGTTTTAGGTGTGGTTTCTTGGGATTATTGCACATGGATGTTATTCAAGAGCGTTTGGAACGTGAGTTTAATATTGATTTGATTATGACCGCACCATCTGTAGTTTACCATGTCAATACTACTGATGGTGAGATGCTAGAAGTTTCAAACCCATCTGAGTTTCCTGACCCAACACGTATCAATTTCATTGAAGAGCCCTATGTTAAAGCACAAATCATGGTACCGCAAGAATATGTTGGTGCGGTGATGGAGCTTGCTCAACGCAAACGTGGTGATTTTGAAACCATGGAATATATCGATGATAACCGTGTTAATGTCATTTATCAAATCCCACTGGCTGAGATTGTCTTTGATTTCTTTGATAAATTGAAATCATCAACACGTGGTTACGCTAGCTTTGACTATGAAATTTCAGAGTATCGTCGCTCACAATTAGTTAAAATGGATATCCTTCTTAATGGAGACAAGGTCGATGCTCTTAGCTTTATCGTCCACAAAGAGTTTGCTTACGAACGTGGAAAACTCATCGTTGATAAGCTCAAAAAAATCATTCCACGTCAGCAGTTTGAAGTGCCAATTCAAGCTGCAATTGGTCAAAAAATTGTGGCGCGTACAGATATCAAAGCGCTTCGTAAAAATGTCCTTGCCAAATGTTATGGGGGTGACGTTTCACGTAAACGTAAACTCCTTGAAAAACAAAAAGCCGGTAAAAAACGCATGAAAGCGATTGGTTCCGTTGAGGTGCCACAAGAAGCCTTCTTATCTGTTCTTTCAATGGATGAAGAGCAAAAATAGTCAAAAAGGAAGTGGAAAAGAACGTGACAAATTGAAAATGAGTTCCTCTTACTTCCAAATCTATAGGTTCAGGCAACCTTTGAGGGTTGGACTGTAGAACACGACCCGAAGAGAGTTGCTTTGAAAAATTCTATCTCCGAGTTTTAACAACCCACTGGATGGTTACCCCCATCAACCACTATGCTGAGATGTTGACACGAATTCTAAATAAAGAGGTTGGACTCAAAGTCCAACCTCTTTATTTATCTTAATCTTTTAGTTCTTGTTGTGTTTTGCTTGTTAGGACATCTTTATCAAAAGTAAGGACGATTGTGGCATCACCATTTTTACGCTTAATACCAGTTTGCCAGTAAGCTGTCTTGGTGTTTTCACCATCTATGATCATTTCGCTATAGCCATCTGGATTGCCAAGAGTTTTAACAGCATCTGCATAAGACAGATCATCAGCTAAAGCATTAAATTCTTTTAAACCGATTTTTGAGGTACGATTGTAAAGATAGCCTTGAATTTCTTTGTGAACGACTTTGTTTTTAGAAAAAGTAAGGGTAATCGTAGTGGATTTCTTTTCCCATGTCATAATTTCAGTTTCGATACCATAAGAATCATCTTTTTCAGACTCTTTTGGCTCTCCAAGTAATTTTTTAACATCGTCAAGAGAGCTACCCTCAGGGTTTTCTGCCATCATATCACCAACAGCGATTTGATCAAATAGTGCACGCCACTTAGTTTCTGCTTTGGTACTTTTATTGTTTTCTTCAACAGTTTTCGCATCGTCAGCATAGACCACGTTTGCTTGTGGCAATAAAACAGCTTCAACTGCAGGGTAAGTGGCTAATAAACCTAGTGCTAATAGACTATAAATTTTTTTCATGATAACTCCTTTTCGTTCAATACTAGATTATTATAGCATGGATTTATGTCAATATTGTGTCATAAGAGTAACAATTTTAAAGGTGGGCAAGTTGCAAATCATATTTATACAAGATATAATGTTGCCTATGAAAAAAGAATTTCTTATCTCAGTGTTATTGTTTTTTATGCTAGCAATTTTATCGGCTTGTCAAAAACAATTATCAGAACCAAAACAACCCTATCATTTGACTGTAAAAGATAACTGGTCAAACGATTTGCAGACAATTTCTTGGAATGACGAGAAAAAATATTATGATATTTATTTCCTACATTCAAAAGATGGTGCCTCAAACCCTTTTGGTGAAAATGGGCAGGACTGGTATCATACAACCACAAGTGACTTTATCACCTATTCCCCTCAAACAAGTGCGATTTCGTCACAAGGCGGTCATAAGACTCAGGGATTTCGATCGGCTTGGACAGGCTCTGTCATCACTAACAGTAGAGGTCTATTTAAAGATATTGCACCTAGCGGGAAAATAGCTTATATCTCAGGCTTGAAAAAAGACGATGGTAGTCAGAATATATGGGTACTTTGGTCGGAAGATGGCAAACGCTACTCGCATGTCTTAAATGGTGGTAAGCCTATTTTAACC
>CAMCQB010000137.1 GCA_945876895.1 uncultured Streptococcus sp. | reverse complement strand
CCAGCTTTCTCAAGATTCGAAAGAGTGAGCAAGGGTGTCTATCATATCCCTTATTTGTTTTGAGTTTGTAAAAAATTTCGATGAGGGTTGCGTTTGGATTTCTTTTGATGCAGTTTTTAATCCAGGTCAGCTCTTGCTCGGTGTGAGCCTTTGGATGCGGTGTTAGAGGGCGATGAGAACGGTCTTTCAGCGATTCTTTTGTGCCATCGAATCGCTTATTCCAGCGCATGAGAGAGGCTTTTGAAACTTTGTATCGTCGACAGATGAAGGCGACAGAGGCACCATTTTGGTAGGTTTTAACAGCGTGGTAACGTGTTTCTAGAGTATGTGGTAAATAGCGAAGATTTTGTGATATACTAGTCATGAGAAGATTCCTTTTTGGTGAGTGGTGGTACTCTTATCATATCAGGGAATCTTCTTTTTGACTCCTAGAAGTCTCACATCTATTGTAACGCTACAAGAAGGATAATGAACAAAAAAATAGACATATTGTTAATTTTATGATATAAATTTAACATGGTGTTTATTCTGAAAAAATTATGACAGGATATAGTACTAAGAAAGAAAATACAAGGCGTTATCTCGACTTAGCATTGGTAGAGTTGTTACAGGAGATTCCCTTTCATAAGGTTTCTGTTTCTAATTTGACGAAAAAAGCAGGATTATCACGAGGCACTTTTTATCTACACTATGTAGATATAGAGGATTTTTTAAATAGTCAAAAACTAGGTTTATTAGCACAATTTAAAGAAGAATTTCCGTCTTTTTCTACCGATGGAAGCTCTAACGCTAGAATGGCCTATCTCGTTTATTATGTTGAAAGTCATTTTGAACTTTTTAGAGGTTTATTAGGTCTAAATGGAGATAAGTATTTTGAAAAGGAAGTGATTACTTTTATTCAAGGGTTTATCTTTGAGGAATATCAATTAGAAAATAGATTTCCTGAATTGCCAGATCAGTATGTTATCAATCTTAGTGTTATGAGTATTGTTTCTATCATTTTAACTTGGTTAGAAGAAACAGAGCCTAGATCTAGTCAGGAAATATTAGAAATCATCATAAAAACACGTCAAATCACTTTAAATGAGTTGATAGAAGGAAAGCTATGATATTTAATCTTTTAGATGTAAAAAAAAAGCCTGATGGAATAGCCTTTGAAGAGCAATTGGATTTAAAAGAAGAGTTACAAGACCGTAACAGTGAAATCTTGGATCTCAAAGATATTTTGGCTAAAGGGCAGTTGATTTATGAAAATGGACTATATCTTTTGGAGTACCAACTATCGTATGTTTTAGTCCTCCCTTCAAGCCGATCTATGACACCTGTTGAGTTAAGACATTCCTATGAAGTTGCAGAGGTTTTTGTTTCAGCAGAAGAACTAGTTGCTAAACAAGATTTAGTAGATGAGGACTTAGTTTTAGTTCTAGATGGAACGACCCTCAGTTTGTCAGAGAGTGTAGCGGATAATATTATCCTTAACATTCCACTGAAAGTTTTGACAGCTCAAGAGGAAACTAATGATGAGATGCCCTCAGGTCAATCTTGGTCAGTTTTGACAGAGAGTCAATACAAGGATTTGCAGGAAGAAAAAAAGGCCGAGTCGAGTCCGTTTGCCTCTTTGAGCAAATTATTTGACACTGAGGAGTGACGTGGTGTAAAATATTCAGTTTACTATAAAATTGATTGAAAAAACTAACAAGAGATAGTATAATTATACCGATGCGTTAAGTTTAGATGTGATGATGACTCTATCACATCTTAAAAGGAAGAAGGTTGGTGAAAATGGTAAAGAAAATTTTAATTATTGAAGATGAAAAAAATCTCGCTCGCTTTGTTTCTCTGGAGTTGCAACATGAGGGATATGAGGTAACAATTGCTCATGATGGTCGTAGCGGACTAGAGCAAGCAATAGATGAAGATTTTGATTTAATTCTTTTAGACTTGATGTTACCAGAGATGGATGGGTACGAAGTGACACGCCGTCTTCGTCAAGAAAAAACGACTTATGTGATTATGATGACAGCGCGTGATTCCGTTATGGATATCGTGTCTGGTCTTGATAGAGGTGCTGATGATTATATTGTTAAACCATTTGCAATTGAGGAGTTGTTAGCGCGTGTTCGTGCTACTTTCCGTCGTCAAGATTTTGAAAGTGAAAAATCCTCTTCTGATGGTTCAGCCATTTATCGTGATTTAAAAATTGATAGCCAAAATCGTTCAGTGGTTCGTGGTGATACAACTATTCCATTGACCAAACGTGAGTTTGATTTGCTAAACGCATTGATGAGCAATGTCAATCGAGTAATGACACGTGAGGAGTTGCTTTCACGTGTCTGGAAATATGATGAAGCGGTTGAGACTAACGTTGTCGATGTTTACATTCGTTACCTTCGTGGTAAGATTGATGTCCCAGGGCGTGAAAGCTACATTCAGACCGTTCGTGGTATGGGATATGTGGTACGTGAAAAATAATGTTAAAAAAAATACGTGAGTATTATCACCGTGCGAGTTTAAAAGGAAAATTGTCTGTGACGACTTTTTTCCTTTTTCTGTTTATTTTTACTATTGTAACGATTTTGGCTTATGCTTCTATGAATTATATATTATTAAATCACGAAAAAGACACACTTCAAGCAAATAGTCAAAAGTTGAGTACAGAATTATCTGATATTGATAAGGAGTTGACTTTAGATAATTTATCAGACTATCTTTATACGCATAGAGATTCTGATGTGGTGAAGGTTCAAGAATCGATTAGAGAACATCATATTTTTCGAGAAATGAGAGATCTGTCTTCGGTCTTACTATCAACACAACAAGCTTATATTTACAGTAGCCAAAAGCGATTAATTTTTACAACAGATTCTGAAAAAAATCCTCCAACCTTACGATATGTTGGGGAGATTTATTCAACGGCCTACAGTAACGTGAAAGGATATGTGCTGACTAAGCCGATTTATGCAAAATCCAACTCTAAAAAGATTATAGGTTATATTCAAATATTTCAAAATTTGCAAGTTTATTATAATCTCCGTAACCGTGTATTTTTCTTTTTGGTTATCATGGAAATTTTTATTTTGATTATTGGGCAGCTAGTTATTGTTGAGTTTTCTAGGCGTTTTTTAAGTCCTGTCCATACTTTAAATGCATCCATGCGTGAGGTTGTGAAAAATCCTTCAGATTTATCTAAGCGTGTAGAAATTCATACTGGCGATGAGATTGAAAGTTTAGCTCATATTTATAATCAGATGTTAGAGCGGTTGAGTGAGCAAAATGATCGCCAAGTTCGTTTTATTAGC
>CAMCQB010000136.1 GCA_945876895.1 uncultured Streptococcus sp. | reverse complement strand
GAATACGTCAAAGAATGGATTTCTGGAGCGGATTTAGCAATAGGTGATTTTGAAGGAACGATTAGTGCAGATTATCCTCTGGCAGGATATCCTCTATTTAACGCACCTTCAGAAGCAGCAGATACGATGAAAGATATAGGATATGATGTGGTCGATTTAGCACATAATCATATTTTAGATTCGGGACTATCTGGAGCCCTAAATACTGCACAAGTCTTCAATGATCTTGGAATGGACACGATTGGAGTGTATCAAAAAGATCGTGCGAGAGAAAATATCTTAATCAAGGAAGTTAATGGCATAAAAATAGCCATCTTAGGTTATGCTTATGGCTACAATGGCATGGAAGCTAACCTAACAGAAGAGGAATACCAGCAACACATGTCTGATTTGGATGAGTCTAAGATAAAGGCAGAGCTTAAAAAAGCAGAGCAAGAAGCGGATGTTACCATTGTGATGCCTCAGATGGGAGTGGAGTATGCATTGGAGCCTACCAAAGAACAAGTGACCTTATATCATAAAATGATTGACTGGGGAGCAGATGTTATTTTTGGTGGCCATCCCCATGTTATCGAACCTGCAGAGGTGGTAAAAAAAGACGGAGATAAAAAATTTATTATTTATTCTATGGGAAATTTCCTCTCTAATCAAACTTTTGAAATGCTGGGGAACAAATGGACAGAACGTGGTTTATTGATGGATGTTACCTTTGAAAAATCAGAAGGGAAAACAAGTATTAAAACTGTCCAAGCACACCCTACCCTTGTTCATGCAACTGGAAAAGGAGTAGTTGGTCAGGAAGGGTATGAATACTATGATTATCGTGTCATGATTTTAGAAGACTTTATTGAAGGTGGGAAATACCGTGATACACTGGATGGGACAATGAAAGCAAAGGTAGATCGAGCTTATCAAGAAACTAATGATCTTGTTCAGTTGAAATGGTAATACATTTTCGAGTTTTTTCATTAAGACTATTATAAAATAAGGCAAGGCATTTTCTAAATAACCTGTTAGAGAACGTCTTGTCTTGTTTTTATTTTCTTTTTCATAGTATAATAAGAGATAAGAAAAAATGAGGAGAGCCCTATGTTTGCGCAACTGGATACTAAAACAGTCTATACCTTTATGGATAGCTTAATTACTATTCCTTCTTATCTCAAAAGGGCAAAAGAGTTAGGATATAGCCATATCGGAATTATGGACAAGGATAATCTTTATAGCGCTTATCATTTTATTAAAGCTGCTCAAAAAGAAGGGATGAAACCCATTTTGGGAGTTGAGATGGATTTGATTTATCAAGACCGCTCAATCACTTTTCAGTTTATCGCCTTAAATACTAAGGGATATCAAAATCTGTTAAAATTGTCTACAGAAAAAATGACTGGACAAAAAACATGGGAATCCTTGACAGAATTTTTAGGAGATTTAGCAATTGTCATACCTTATTTTTCAGGAATAGAAGAGATAAGGCTACCAAAAGATTGTTACATTGGCTTACGGTCAGATAGCCCTAAATTAGAATACGACCGTCCGACTATTCCTATTCACACTGTTCGATATTATAGTAATGATGACCGTGAAAGCTTGCAAGTATTAAGAGCGATTCGTGATAATGTTCAACTAAAAGATGTTGGATCAGTTCCAAAAGACCAAGTTTTATATGCCTCATCCACAATGGAGGAGATATTTAGAGCGCGATTTCCTGAGAGTTTATTACAATTAGAACAGCTCGTTTCTACAATCGAGTATGAGTTTGATACCAATTTAAAATTGCCTCGCTTTAATCGTGAAAAAGAGGCTGTGATAGAACTAAGAGAACGTTCAGAAGAAGGATTAAAAACTAAGGGGATTTGGAATTCAGTTTATCAAACTCGCCTCAATCAAGAGCTGGATGTGATTCATCAAATGGGATTTGATGATTATTTTCTTATTGTTTGGGACTTATTACGTTTTGGTCGTAGTCGTGGCTATTATATGGGGATGGGGCGAGGATCAGCAGCAGGAAGTTTGGTGTCCTATGCTTTAGATATTACGGGGATTGATCCTGTAAAAAATCATCTTCTATTTGAACGGTTTTTAAATGTTGAGCGCTACAGCATGCCTGATATTGATATTGATTTGCCTGATATTTATCGTAGTGAGTTTTTACACTATGTCAGAGACCGTTACGGAAGTCATCATACGGCTCAAATTGTCACCTTCTCTACTTTTGGAGCAAAGCAGGTTATCCGTGATGTCTTTAAGCGATTTGGAGCTACTGAATATGAGTTGACACAGTTGACTAAAAAAATTAGTTTTAAAGATACGTTAGCCTCTGCCTATGAAAAGAATATATCGTTTCGTCAGCTCATTCATAGCAAAACAGAGTATCAACGAGCATTTGAAATTGCCAAAAAAATAGAAGGTCAACCAAGACAGTCTTCTATTCATGCTGCAGGTATTGTGATGAGCGATGATAATCTCACCAACCATATTCCTCTTAAAGCTGGAGAAGAAATGTTCATTACGCAATACGATGCCAATGCTGTTGAAAGTAATGGTCTATTAAAAATGGATTTTCTTGGACTGCGTAATTTGACTTTTCTTCAAAAAATGCAAGAGGCTCTAGTTGAAGAGACAGGTAGAGATTTTTCAATCAGAGATATACCGTTAGAAGATGCGGCTACTTTACGTTTGTTTTCCTCTGGACAAACCAAGGGAATTTTCCAGTTTGAACAGGCTGGTGCTATTCATCTTTTAAAGAGGATTCAACCTTCAAAGTTTGAGGAAGTTGTAGCAACCACCAGTCTTAATCGTCCAGGGGCTAGTGATTACACTGACAATTTTGTCAATCGTAAATATGGAAAAGAGAAAGTTGATTTGATTGATCCTTTGGTCGCACCTATTTTAGCGTCAACTTACGGTATTATGCTTTATCAAGAGCAGGTCATGCAAATTGCTCAGGTGTATGCTGGATTTACGTTAGGGAAAGCAGATCTTTTAAGACGCGCCATGTCTAAAAAAAATATCAAAGATATGGAAGACATGAAACAAGAGTTTATCTCTGGAGCAAAAGCGCTAGGTCGAGATTTGGGAGTAGCTGAGCATCTTTTCTCTATGATGGCAAAATTTGCAGGTTATGGCTTCAATAGGAGTCATGCCTACGCCTATTCTGCCTTAGCTTTTCAATTAGCATATTTTAAGACACACTATCCCCATATTTTTTATGCTGTGATGTTAAATTACTCCAGTTCAGAATATTTAAATGATGCCTTAGAGAGAGGATTTAGCTTATCTTCGATAAGCATCAACACCATTCCTTTTA
>CAMCQB010000135.1 GCA_945876895.1 uncultured Streptococcus sp. | reverse complement strand
CCTGCCTTTGAAAATGCGGAAGCCCACAAGGGAGTGGAAAGCCTCAAGGACCTGATCCGTGCGGTGCGAAATGCTAGAAGCGAGGTTAATGTTGCCCCTTCTAAGCCCATTACCATCTTGATTAAGACGGCGGATAGCGAGCTGGAAGCCTTCTTCAAGGCCAATGTCAACTACATCCGACGCTTCACCAACCCTGAAAAATTGGAAATCGCAAGCGATTTGACCGCGCCAGAATTGGCCATGTCAGCCGTTATCACAGGTGCTGAAATCTTCCTGCCTCTGGCTGATCTGCTCAACGTCGAGGAAGAACTGGAACGCCTCAACAAAGAGCTAGCCAAGTGGCAAAAAGAACTGGACATGGTCGGCAAGAAACTCAGCAACGAACGCTTCGTCGCCAACGCCAAACCAGAAATCGTCCAAAAAGAAAAAGACAAACAAGCCGACTACCAAGCCAAATTCGACGCCACAGTAGCGCGGATTGAAGAGATGGAAAAACTAGCCTAGTGATCTAAAATTACATGATATTTCATCAACTCACCTTGTCGTACTATTAGTGCATCCTGTGACTTGCTGCCTCGTCTCAAGCTGATTTTAACCGTACTAGATACAAAGAAACACAGTCGATAGACTGTGTTTTTTGCTTTTAGACGTCCTTTTTCATAGTATTATTTATTTGCTGAAAATCTAGTGTACCTAATTATATGACCAATTTGGGAGAAAATGTAATTATAATTTTATAATAATCTATATTTAGTAAGAGAAAGCAAAATAATGTATGCGCTTTCAATAAAAAGTGATATAATTAATTCATTGGATATTGTAGTGAAGAAAGAGGGAGTTGCAAGATGATACTAGGACATTATCAGGCTGCTAATGAATCTGAAGAAGAGAAAAAACAAGGTTTAGAAGAACATTTGATCAACGTTGCTGTGTCGGCAAGGCAATCTGCCAACAGTATTGGACAAGGGGATATTCTCTTTCTGTTGGGACTCTATCATGATCTAGGGAAAGCCGATCAACTTTTTCAGAGAAAACTGACAGAACAGCCAAAACTGCATGTTGATCATTCTTCTGCAGGAGCAAAGTATCTATTTACTAAAATAAAAACACATCTTTCTGCAAAGGGAGTTGATAAAGCAAATCGATTGCAGTTCAATGACATTGTTGCTTATGTTATCTCAGCCCATCATGGGATGTTTGATATTTTTGATGAGGATTCAGAGCAATTTCAATATAATAAACTAAGAAATCGAATTGCTAGAGAGATGTCAGATTATCATTTTGATAGCGATGTGAAGAGTTTTGCCCACCTTTTGGAAACAAAATTAGAACAGTATGGTTATCGGGATTTAGAAATGCTTATTGATAAAGCCTTTGAGAATTACCAAGAAGCCATATCCAAATTAGAGTTTCAGAATAACAGCGAGGAAGCCTATTATCAATCTTGTCTTGTGCGATTGTATCTATCATTATTGAAGAATGCGGATATATTAGACACCATCAATGCTTATGGAGTGCTTGTTGAACCACTAAAACAAGAAGAAAAAAACAAACTGAATAAGTCTTATCTTGAAGCTATTGAGAACAAATATCGCAGTTTTGCTCATCCGATAACGAAGCTCAATCTTATTCGGACACAAATTAGTGAGCGTGTTAAAAACAGAGGAGAAAATGATTCGATTGGAATATATCGTTTAGACCTGCCCACTGGTGCTGGTAAGACAAATCTCAGTATGAGATATGCTTTTCATCAATTAATCCATCAACACAAATCAAGATTTTTCTACATAACACCATTTTTATCAGTTTTGGAACAAAATGCTGCTGAAATTAGGAAGATAACTGGTGAGGCAGGTGTGTTAGAACATCATTCTAATGTGGTAAGACAGACTGACGAAAATGATGATGTAAAAGAAGATATTATGGCCGAATATCTGATAGATAGTTGGGATAGCCAGATTGTCTTAACATCAATGGTACAATTTTTTCAAACCTTGTTTAAAACTAAGTCATCTAATCTTAGGCGGTTTTCAAGCCTGATTGACAGTGTGTTAATTTTAGATGAAGTACAGTCCTTGCCTATTGAAGTAACGACCTTATTTAATCTAACTATGAATTTTTTAACTAAAGTCATGAATACGACCATTATTCTGTGTACAGCAACACAACCAGCCTATGATTCTACTGCAATTCATCATAGAATCTCTTATGGTGGCAAAAATGGTGAAGAGGCGGACATTGTTGACTTATCTCGGGAAGAAAAAGAGGTCTTTTCAAGGACAGAACTTAGAAAGTTTGATGAAAATAATCAAAAATCGAAACTGTCAGATTTGGTGAGCTTTGTTTTGGAAAAGGATGAGTCGACCCTTGCCATTTTCAATACGAAAAAGACAGTCGATCGATTTTATTCTATGCTTGAAGACAAAACAGATAGGCCAATCTATCAGCTTTCGACCAATATGTGTGCGCAGCATAGATTGGACATTATTTCAGAAATCAAGCAGCAATTACGAGATGGACTTCCAATCATTTGTATCAGTACACAGCTCATTGAAGCGGGAGTTGATGTTGACTTTAACCGCGTTATTCGTTCTTACGCAGGCATTGACTCAATTGTACAAGCCAGCGGTCGCTGTAATCGTGAGGGCAAGCGTGATAAAGGTCAAGTTACCTTAGTTAATCTGACAAGTGAAGAAGAAAATATCTCTCAACTTAAAGAGATAAAGGCTAAGAAAGATGCGACAGAAGTTATTTTACATAAGATTTCCTCACCCATAAACACATCTCTTTTAAATCGTGATTTCTTTGAATATTATTATGCTAACAACCAAGATTCAATGGATTATCCTTTAGAACATGATGGTGAATCAATTTATGATTATTTAAGTGATAACTCATATCAATACAGAAAAAAATTTAAAGGAAAGTTAAAACAGGCCTTTAAGACTGCTGGTTTGAAAATGAATCTGATAAACAATGATACCATTGGTGTCTTAGTTCCTTATGGCGATGCGATTAAAAAATTATTGACTTTAGAAAAATTGTGTGAATACGATTATCCGTCTGAAGAAGACTATCAAGCCATAAAAGGACTTTTAAAGGAATTGCAGCCCTATACGGTAAATGTTCGTGAGCATGATCAAATACTTGAAGCGACAAAGTCTTATCTTAATGGTCAAATTCAGGTATTGTCTGATGGTTATTATGATGAGAAAAAGGGTATCACCTCGGAAAGAGGCAGTTTCCTTATGTAGCTTCAAATGAAAACAGGCCAACGAAAGTTAGTAGAGAACTTCGTTGACCTGTCATTCAACTTAAATAATCA
>CAMCQB010000134.1 GCA_945876895.1 uncultured Streptococcus sp. | reverse complement strand
AATTGTCCTCAGAAGTAACACGAGATTTACGGGCAATATCCGCTAAAATCGTGTTCACAAACTCGTCAACTGATTCAGTATGTGTTTGTTTGCTACCATAACGACGGACGTTGACTGCTCTTTCTTCCATTTCCTTATCACCAACAATGAGCTGGTATGGAATTTTGCTAGTTTGTGATGCACGAATCTTGAATTGCATTTTCTCATTACGCTCATCCACTTCCGCACGGACACCATGATCACACAAACGTTTGGCAATCTCCCAAGCATAATCCGTGTGAGCTTCATTTGACACTGGAATAAGTGTCACTTGGGTTGGAGCCAACCAAGTTGGGAAGGCACCTTTGTAGGTTTCAATCAAGATGGCAGTGAAGCGTTCCATAGTCGAGATAACACCACGGTGAATCATAACTGGGCGGTGCTCTTCACCATCAGCACCAATATAGGTCAAACCAAAACGTTCTGGCAAGAGGAAGTCCAACTGAATAGTTGACAGAGTCTCTTCGTTGCCAAGGGCAGTCTTCACCTGGATATCCAATTTCGGACCATAGAAAGCCGCTTCACCTTCTGCTTCAAAGTAGTCCACGCCCATTTCATCCATGGCACCCTTCAACATACGTTGGGCATTTTCCCACATCTCATCATTGTCATAGTACTTTTCTTTATCCTCTGGGTCACGATAAGAGAGGCGGAAACGATAGTCGTTGAGGTTGAAATCTGCGTACACATCGATAATCAACTGGAGAGCTTTTTTGAACTCTTCTTGGATCTGCTCAGGTGTGACAAAGATATGACCATCGTTAAGTGTCATCTCACGCACCCGCTGCAAACCAGTAAGAGCTCCAGATTTTTCATAGCGGTGCATCATGCCCAGCTCCGCGATACGCACAGGCAATTCACGGTAAGAACGCACATGGTTTTTATAGACTTGGATGTGGTGCGGACAGTTCATCGGACGAAGCACAAACTCTTCACCATCCCCCATGTCCATAGTTGGGAACATATCTTCTGAGTAATGCTCCCAGTGACCTGAAGTCTTATAAAGCTCAACAGAAGCCAATGGTGGCGTATAAACATGCTGGTAGCCTGAGGCTAATTCTTTATCTGTGATGTAACGCTCCAAGGTACGACGGATAGTCGCTCCATTTGGCAACCAGAATGGCAATCCTTGACCAACTTCTTGGCTAATCATAAAGAGATCTAATTCCTTACCAAGTTTACGGTGGTCACGTTCTTTAGCTTCTTCACGCATTTGAATGTATTTTTTAAGGTCTTTTTTGTCAAACCAAGCTGTCCCATAAACACGTTGCATCATTGGATTTTCACTCTTACCACGCCAATAAGCACCCGCAACATTTAGGAGTTGGAAAACTTGAATACGACCTGTTGAGGGAACATGTGGCCCACGGCAAAGGTCAACGTACTCACCCTGCGTATAAATGGTCAAACCACCTTCATCATCAGAATGTTCCTCAATCAACTCAAGCTTGTAGGGATCATTTTTAAAAATCTCTCGCGCCTCGTCTTTTGAAACTTCACGGCGTTCTGATGGGAAATTTTCCTTAACAATTTGACGCATTTCATCTTCAATTTTTGCCAAATCTTCATTTGAGATTTGCCCTTCGCTATTATCCGTATCGTAATAAAAACCATCCTGAATAGCTGGACCAACCCCTAGCTTAATATTTGGAAAATGACGGCGAGCCGCTTGAGCAAATAAGTGAGCTGCTGAGTGACGCAAGATGTCCAAGGCATCCTCATGATCAGGCGTTACGATTTCAAGCGTCCCGTCCTCTTCAATAGCACGAGTAGTGTCAATCAATTTACCATTGAACTTACCAGCAAGAGCCTTTTTAGCCAAAGACTTGCTGATGCTCTCAGCAATTTCAAAAGTTGTCACGCCAGCTTGGTACTCACGAATAGCACCATCTGGGAAAGTAATGTTAATCATAATATAAGATATAAAGGGCCTTAAGCGGACACAGACAAAATAGGAAACAGAACGACGACGCAAGCGTCTAGTTCTCGTTTATCTTTTTTGCCCCAGTCCGTATCCCGTATTCAGTTCAACCAAATATGGAGACCCTAGTCCTTTCTATTTTTATTTTTTAATCCCTAATAACTCTTCTTTTTGAGTTAAAAAGGTTTCCATTTCTTTTTGAATATCAATATCCAGGCGGTCAGCCAGCTCAATCAACCACCAGATATTTTCAGCCATTTTATGCTCCAAGCTATAGGGCGTTTCATCATAGTACCGACCCTGCTTAGTCATAATGAGACGATTCATATTGCCAATATCATTGGTAAGAGCCAAGAGGTCTTCCTCAATGGACCACTCTTTGTCGTGGTGCTTGAGTTCCAACTCTCTGTAAGCACGACGCACATCTTGACATCGTCTTAATAAGTCATCAGGTAGCATCATTCCTCCTCAAAAAAAATACGACGTCCTAGAAAAAGGACGTCGCAACGTGGTTCCACCTTCATTCACAGCCAAGCTAAAAAGCCTGACTACCTCAGATTGGCTATAAGGGAACCACCCTTTTATGTTTGCATAAAATCATACCGAGTAGTGTCAATCCTATCCTCCATGTGCTTGCACCGACCGCACACTCTCTCAAAGATTTCCTAGAATTGATAAGTCTCTAAGTGTTATTATAGCATACAAAGAACATTTTTCAAGCTTTTTATCACATCAATTCTATATCAGGTGACAAATCCCTAATCTAGAAAATCTTGAATAGATTTGACTAGCCTAACGGGTGCTTTGACCACTTTGACAGATGTTTTAGCGGTCTGTTTCATCGCTCTCTTAGGCAAGGTAACTGTTTGCTTGGCTAATTTCAAGGATCGGTCTTCTAAGCTCCCTGCCACTGTAAACGTTAGTTTATCACGTTCTCGCATCTTTTTAGAAATAATACAATCCTGGTAAAAGGCATAAACAGATTTTCCAAAATTTTCAGCAGAAATCGCGTATAATTTCTCTTGCCACTTAGCCTCAGATTTTTTCGGTGTCATAATCAAAGCATCTAATATGGCATCAGATAAATCTGACTGATGATGGTACAGCAAACCAAACATAGCATCGTCAATTAAATCAGCTAGATATGGATTACTATGAGCAATAATCGGAGTACCACTTGCTAAACTTTCTGTATAAGTCAACCCCTGTGTCTCACTAGTTGAAGCACTGATAAAGAAATCAGCCGCTTTATAATATCGAGCAGTCTCATCTGGATTAATCATACCAGTAAAGATAACATGCTCGGTTATCTCCAATTGAGTGGCTAAATCTTTCAACTCTGACAGATATGGACCATCGCCTACAATGACAAGTTTGATGTTTTCATTTTGTGTTAGGACTTCTGGAAGAGCGGTTAAAATAGCCTGAATATTTTTTTCATAGGAGATACGTG
>CAMCQB010000133.1 GCA_945876895.1 uncultured Streptococcus sp. | reverse complement strand
GTCGTGCTGAACGTGCGAAACTTCGTGCCGAACGTGACTTAGCTGATGCAGAACATGCGCATGATATTGATGAGGTGCGTCGTGCCCGAATTGCTCTTCAACGTGCCCTTAACCGAATCAGTGTTGGAACAAAATAAGTAGCTAAACCGAGATTTTTCTCGGTTTTTTTGTTATGATGTTCTTATGGAATTAATCAATCATATTGTGACACTCTCAAGTCATCTTTTTTTCATCTATTTTTCTTATCACTTATTTAGTCATTTATTTGACTGGGAGAAGATGATAAAAATGACACCTGATAATTTGGGACGTATTCGTGTTTTTGTAGTTTTTATTAGCATTGCTTTAGGCTACCTTGTGTCGTCATTTTTCTTGGGGATCATTGAGTTAAGTCAACTGATGTGGACCGTATTTCAGTAAAATATAAAGTATGGAGTATCTAATGGATAAAATTATTGTTAATGGTGGAAACACTAAATTACAAGGAGAAGTTGTTATTGAGGGGGCGAAAAATGCGGTATTACCTCTTTTAGCAGCAACCATTTTGCCGAGCGAAGGTAAGACAAAATTGACCAATGTTCCTATTTTATCAGACGTTTTTACTATGAATAATGTGGTACGTGGTTTAAATATTACGGTAGATTTTGATGAAGATAAACACCAAGTGGTAGTAGATGCAACTGGTGATCTTTTAGATGAAGCCCCTTATGAGTATGTCAGTCAAATGCGTGCTTCAATCGTGGTATTAGGTCCAATTTTAGCTCGTCAAGGACATGCTAAGGTGTCTATGCCAGGAGGCTGCACCATAGGAAGTCGTCCTATTGATTTGCACTTAAAAGGCTTAGAAGCAATGGGAGCTGTTATTACCCAAGAAGGTGGGGATATTACAGCTAAAGCCGAACGCTTAAAAGGGGCCATGATTTATATGGATTTCCCAAGTGTCGGTGCTACCCAAAACTTGATGATGGCAGCCACTCTTGCTGAAGGGACAACCATCATTGAAAATGCTGCGCGTGAACCTGAAATTGTTGACTTGGCAATGTTATTAAATAAAATGGGTGCAGATGTCCGTGGTGCTGGAACAGAGACGTTGACCATTGTTGGAGTAGAAAAACTGCATGGTGCAGAGCACAGTGTTGTTCAAGATCGTATTGAAGCAGGGACTTTTATGGTAGCTGCAGCAATGACCAATGGTGATGTCTTGATTAAAGATGCTATTTGGGAGCACAATCGCCCCTTGATTTCTAAATTAATGGAGATGGGCGTTGAGATTATTGAAGAATCAGAAGGGATTCGCGTTAAAGCTGATACTGCTCAATTAAAGCCTGTCACTGTTAAAACACTTCCTCATCCAGGTTTCCCTACGGATATGCAGGCACAGTTTACAGCTTTGATGGCAGTTGTGAATGATGAATCTACTATGATTGAAACGGTATTTGAAAATCGTTTCCAACATTTAGAAGAGATGCGTCGAATGGGCTTGAGTACTGAGATTATGCGTGACACAGCTTTGATTCATGGGGGTGGGGAATTACAAGGAGCTCCTGTGATGTCAACTGATCTTCGTGCTAGCGCAGCCCTTATTTTAACGGGGATGGTGGCTAAAGGTAAAACAACTGTTGGTAAGTTAAGTCACTTAGATCGTGGTTATTATGAGTTCCACAAAAAGCTAGCTGCTTTGGGAGCTGACATTGAACGTGTTAGTGAGGATTAGTCATGGATTTTGGATTAAAATATGTTGCCCGTCAGCTTCTATTTATCTTATTAGTTGCGATTTTATGTCTGATTTTTTTAGCTATTGGCTTAATGTTAGGCTATAGCATTTTTGGACAAGGGGATAATCCTTTTGCAATCTTATCTCCAAGCAAATGGTCTGATATTTTCGCTAAATTTACAGGCTGATAGGAGTAAACATGGCAAAGAAAAGAAGGAAAAAAAAGACCAACCCACTGATTAGTCTCTTAGTCTTAGTTGCTACATTAGGACTATATTTTATCACGACAAGTGACAAAATCTCTAACGACAATCCCATTAGGCAAGTTGCGCAATTGGTAACTAATACCAATGCAAGTAGTGGTCAAGTGGCTTCAAATGGCTCAACAGCTAGTGAATCCACGCCGACAGAAGCGCTTGCTAATACCGTGATGACAGCTAATGTCAAACAGCAACTAGGAAATCAGATTCAATGGAATGGTGCTGGAGCCTTTATTATCAATGATAATAAGACAGATCTTAATGCTAAGGTCTCCAGTCTCCCTTATGTCGATAATAAAACCAAGGTAGTCCAAGGGCAAACTGTTCCAACCGTTGCCAATGCCTTGTTAACCAAGGCAACGAGACAATATCAAAATCGTGAAGCTACTGGTAATGGCTCAACCTCTTGGAAACCAGCAGGTTGGCATCAGGTCTTAAAATTATCTGGGGAATATAATCATGCGGTTGATCGTGGGCATTTGATTGGATATGCTTTAGCTGGGAACTTAAAAGGATTTGATGCTTCAACCAGTAATCCTAAAAATATCGCAACTCAGACGGCCTGGTCTAACCAAGCTGGATCAAGTGATTCAACCGGACAAAATTATTATGAAGGGTTTATTAGAAAGGCACTTGATAATAATAAAAGAGTTCGTTATCGTGTTTCCTTAGTTTATGATGGAAATAATCTAATTTCTTCAGGAGTGCACTTGGAAGCTAAGTCTTCTGATGGAAGTTTGGAGTTTAATGTGTTTGTGCCTAACGTTCAATCTGGTATCACTTTAAATTATGCGACTGGAGAAGTGACAGTAAACTAAGATGAGAAGATCACAGAAAGCTCTTGTCTGTAAAAAAAATTTTTGATAGAATGGTAGTAATTGAATAATGGTCCAAGAGACTAGTAACCTTATGGCAATTTAACAGGGATTGGGAGCCGTGACTGGAAGCTCCCTAGATGAAAATTTGGTGAATTCACTCAGAAAAAGGACCGGTAATTAAGGTCTGCCTAGCAGATAAAAGACGGATGGTACCGCGTGTTAACGCTCCGATTTAAAAGGAGTAGTGGCATGCGGTTTTTCTTTTGTTAAGCTAGTTAAGGCTGTTTAGAACTTTACATGGGAAGCTCATGTTAGGTTGAATGGCTAAGCTAGCACAATTATGGTTTTAAAAGGAAGGATAGCAATGGATTTACAGGTACAATTAAAAGAATTGCAAGAAAAGACACTTTCTCAACTTAAAGCGTTGGGAGCAGAAGGCTCAAAAGAGTTACAAGATTTACGCGTACAAGTTTTAGGTAAAAAAGGTTCTTTAACAGAGCTCTTAAAAGGTTTAAAAGACCTTTCACACGATATGCGACCTGTTATCGGAAAGCAAGTTAATGAAGTGCGTGATGTGTTGACAACTGCTTTTGAAGAGCAAGTAAAAATTGTTGAACAAGCAAAGATTCATG
>CAMCQB010000132.1 GCA_945876895.1 uncultured Streptococcus sp. | reverse complement strand
TATCACTTGGATAAGGCTAAGTCCAGTATTTCCAAATATCGTGAAGTTTATCTCATGGAAGGCTTTATGGATGTCATTGCCGCTCATCAATCAGGAATAAATCATGCGGTAGCATCAATGGGAACTGCGCTGACTCCAGAACATATAGTGCATTTGCAAAAGGTGACAAAAAAGGTAGTGCTCGTCTATGATGGTGATCGTGCTGGGCAAGAAGCGACCGCAAAAGCTTTAGATTTGCTCAAAGACTTTTCTGTCGAAATTGTTCGTCTCCCTAATCAAATGGATCCTGATGAATTTTTACAAAAAAATTCCAAGGAGGCTCTAGCTGACTTATTAAAAGAGTCTCGTGTAAGTGATGTGGAGTTTTGGATTCACCACCTTTTACCACATAATTTAGATAACCTGCAAACAGAGATTGCATATGTTGAAAAAATGGCAAAGATTATTGCCAAAGTGCCGTCTATTACAGCCCAGAACACTTACATTTCTCTTTTGGCTGACTTGTTACCTGATTTTAACTTTTATCAAATTGAACAATCTGTTAATAATGAACGCCTAAGTACTAGACAAGATCAAGCCATTATCCGTCAAGCTGAATCTAAAATTAGTATTGATTTACCGATCACAAAACAAATGACTTCACTTGAGCGGGCTGAAAATCATCTTTTTCATCGCTTAATGCACCATCCTGATTTATTAAATGACTTTCGATTAAAAGAGGATTTTCGATTTCAAAGCGCTTCGCTTGACCAGTTATATGACATTTTAAAATTAGAAGGTGAGATCGGAACGATGGACTTGGCTAGATTGGATGATAAGGTTCAATCAGCCTACTATCAGGTCTTGGAAGAAAACCTTCCAAAAGAGGTCACTGAAGAAGAGATAGCAGATATTTTACGTCAAATAGAGCGCTATGTGACAAAGGAAGAGTTATTAAAACAAAATAAGGCACTGCGTGAGAATAGTCATCACGGAGATTTAGACTATGAGACCTTAGCTTTGGAGCAGTTGATTGCTCAGAAAAGAAAAATGGAATAGAGGATAGGAATGACAAAAAGTAAAGAAATCACAACATTTAACGTTCAAGTAGCTGATTTTATTCGTAATCATAAAAAAGCAGGGACAGCAGTAGATACAGAAGTTTTTGAAAAATTGGTTTCTCCTTTTGGACTAGAAGCTGAGGCAATTGAAAACTTAATTGAACGTCTAGCAGACGGAGGAATTTCGATTACAGATAGTCAAGGAAACCCTTCATCAACTTATAAAACTCCAGAGATTAAGCCAGAGGAGTTAACAGACGAGGAATTACTTGGCAGTAACTCAGCTAAAGTCAATGATCCGGTACGTATGTACTTGAAAGAAATTGGTGTGGTTGCTCTTTTAACCAATGAGGAGGAAAAAGAGTTAGCGATTGCTGTTGAAAATGGTGACCTTCAGGCCAAACAACGTTTAGCTGAAGCTAACTTACGTTTGGTAGTTTCTATTGCTAAACGTTATGTTGGTCGTGGGATGCAATTTCTTGATTTGATTCAAGAAGGTAATATGGGCTTGATGAAAGCGGTGGATAAGTTTGACTATTCTAAAGGATTTAAGTTTTCAACTTATGCAACCTGGTGGATTCGTCAAGCCATTACACGCGCTATCGCCGATCAGGCACGTACCATTCGTATTCCTGTCCACATGGTAGAGACCATTAACAAGTTAGTTCGTGAGCAACGTAATCTCTTACAAGAGTTAGGACAAGATCCTACACCAGAGCAAATTGCAGAGCGTATGGATATGACACCTGACAAAGTGCGTGAGATCTTGAAAATTGCACAAGAACCTGTATCTCTTGAAACTCCAATTGGTGAAGAAGACGACAGTCATTTAGGAGATTTTATTGAGGATGAAGTGATTGAAAATCCAGTAGATTATACGACACGTGTTGTTTTAAGAGAGCAGTTGGACGAGGTGCTTGATACATTGACAGATCGGGAAGAAAATGTCTTACGCTTACGTTTTGGTCTGGATGATGGGAAAATGCGTACCTTAGAAGATGTAGGTAAGGTCTTTAATGTCACACGTGAACGTATCCGTCAAATTGAAGCTAAGGCACTTCGTAAATTACGTCATCCAAGCCGTAGCAAACAATTGCGTGACTTTATGGAAGAATAAGGAGATGGTATGGCAAACTATACAGAGCAAGAGGTAGAAGCTATCAAAGACCGTATTTTACAAGGATTGGAAACGGTCATTGACCCTGAATTAGGGATTGATGTTGTGAATCTAGGCTTGATTTATGAAATACGTTTTGAAGACGATGGGGCAACTGAGATTGATATGACTTTGACAACGATGGGCTGCCCACTGGCAGACTTATTAACAGATCAAATTCATGATGCCATGAAGGAAATTCCAGAGGTCACTAAAACAGAAGTGAAGTTGGTATGGCAACCAGCTTGGACAGTGGATAAAATGAGTCGGTATGCAAGAATCGCCTTAGGGATTAGATAAATAAAAAATCAGATTGGGTAGATGACCTAATCTGATTTTTTGTCTCGTAGCAGAAAATTGCTAGCACTCCGTAATTATGATAATGTAGATTTATCAGAATAAACAAGGAGAACAATATGGTGAAAAAATATGATTATATCGTGATAGGTGGAGGTTCAGGAGGTATTGCTTCTGCAAATCGTGCAGCGATGTATGGTGCGAAAGTCCTCTTAATTGAAGGAAAAGAAATAGGAGGTACTTGTGTCAATTTAGGTTGTGTTCCCAAAAAAGTCATGTGGTACGGTGCGCAAGTGGCAGAAACTCTTCATAAATATGCTCCAGCTTATGGCTTTGATCTTTCTGTTAATCGATTTGATTTTCAGACCCTAAAGGAAAATCGCCAAGCTTATATTGAGCGCATTCATCAATCTTATGAACGTGGTTTTGAACAAACTGGGGTTGAAAAGTTATCGGCTTATGCAACTTTTATTGATGAGCATACTGTTGAGGCAAACGGTGATTATTATACTGCGCCACATATTTTGGTGGCAACTGGTGGGCATGCTCTTTATCCTGATATTGAAGGGGCTGAATATGGAATGACCTCAGATGGCTTTTTTGCTCTAGAGGAACTTCCTAAGCGTGTAGCAGTTGTAGGAGCTGGTTATATTGCAGTAGAAGTATCTGGAGTTCTCCATAGTTTGGGAGTGGAAACACATCTTTTTGTCCGCCAAGATCGTCCACTTCGACACTTTGATCGCTATATTGTTGAGGCTCTGGTAGAGGAGATGGAGGCTGATGGCCCTATTTTACATACCTATGCGATTCCTCAAAAAGTAGTTAAGAACCCAGATCAAACGCTTACTTTATATCTTGAAAATGGTGAAACTTTTACTGTCGGTGCTTTGATTTGGGCTATCGGAAGACGTCCTAATATTGCAGGATTCGGTTTAGAAAAAACAGGGGTCGCCTTAACAGACAAAGGCTATATTGCCGTGGATGAATTTGAAAATACATCGGTAGAAGGCCTATACGCTCTTGGGGATGTGACAGGTAAATTAGAGTTAACACCAGTTGC
>CAMCQB010000131.1 GCA_945876895.1 uncultured Streptococcus sp. | reverse complement strand
CCTTGAGTAAATCACGGTATTCTGCTGCCTTTTCAAATTCCATGCTAGTCGCAAAAGTCTTCATTCGCTCTTGCATATGGGCGATTAACTTGTCATCTTTCCCACTCAGAAATTGCTTAACATCTTCCGTTAGCCCCTCAAAATAGCCTGGTGGATTCTGGCAGACTGTGTGGGCGTGACACTGTCCGATATGATAATAAAAACAAACCTTTGAAGGAGGATTGGTGCATTTTTTAAAAGGAAAGAGGCGGTCTAGGAGCCTTTTAATTTCATTAGCTGCTCCAACATCTGGGTACGGTCCAAAATAATGCCCCCCATCCTTTTTGATGGTACGCGTAATCAACAAACGAGGGTAGGTTTCGTTTGTGATTTTAATAAAGGGATAGGATTTATCATCTTTTAACTTGATATTATATTTAGGCATATTTTCCTGAATTAAGTTAATTTCAAGTAAGAGAGCCTCAATATTTGACTCGGTGACAATAAACTCAAAATCCACAATTTCAGATACTAACATCTCTGTCTTGGTATCATGACTGCCTCTAAAATACGAACGAACACGATTTCTTAAGTTTTTGGCCTTACCAACATAGATAATGGTGCCGTTTTTATCCTTATGGAGATAACATCCTGGATTATTGGGTAATAATTCTAGTTTATGTTTAATCAAATCATTCATATGTTTATTATATCAGAGATAAGAAAAGAGAGTAAAAAGAAAATTCTCTCCAGAAGCATTAGGAATCTGATTTCTTTTCACTCTCAGACTGACTTTCATCGACATCTTTTTCCTGTCTTAACAAAGGAAATCGGGGAAAAGTAATAGGCAAGTTAAAAGCTGGCCGATCTTGCCTTATTTTTTCTTGCCACTCCCTAGCATACAAGGTTAACAAGAGGTTAGCTGACCTCACTAAAACCTCTCGGCGTTTCGGGTCTAGATTACTATTAGCTGACAATAACTTAGAAAATGTTGTTCGTCCATCTTGTAAAAAGTCATTTAAGCTATCTACCCCAGCATCCAAGAAGAAATCAAATACCGTATCCACCAATAACTTCAATTCTTGGCGAGTAAGGGTTTGATTCCACTCTTTAAAAATCTTCTCACAAATCAAACTCATCTCTGTTGCTTGTTCTGCTGTCTGAAAGACATCTCCTTCAATCTCCCATGTTTCAACGGCATGTTGTGAGATCCCTCTTGCTTGGCTCTCGATGATTTTACATTCAACATCAGACTCCATCAAAATTCCCACTAAAGATTCTTTAGGACGAAGAGCAATAATCTTAGAACGAATAGCTTGATAGGATGGACTGCTTAGCATCTCCTTATGCAGTCCTGGGGCATCTAGCATATAAATTAGGCTAATTTTATCCTGTAAATCGTGTGAAACACTAGCTCCCGCATAAACCGCTAAGTTTCCACCTTTTGAATGGCCAGAAAGAATCACCCTACCTGACAATAAAGGTAAAACCATTTGCAAGTAGGCTTTTGCTGAACGTTGAGCTGGAATTTCTCTCATATAGGTCATCTGAAAGTCTTCTTTCCAACCAATAATCGAATCATCCGTCCCACGATAAACAACCTGATCATGATGGATTTCTGGAAGAGAAAATACCATCGCCGCAAACTGCTTTTCATATTCATGGTTGATGTCATTTGTATAATGTGAAAGGCTTAAAGTTATAAAACGTTTTGCCTGACTCACCTCAAGCAAAAGCTCCAATCTGGCCTTGGTCGCCAAAAAATCTGGAACAATCGCCTCAATCTTCTGACGATGCTCTTGATAGATTTGACTAAGGATAATCGGTTGACTAAAATCCAAATCTAAACCATCTCCTTGCTCAAAGGGAAGATAACCCAACTCATTAATAATAGCAATATCCACCTCTGTCAAGGGTAATTCATCAAATGTTTTTGTACCATTCTCTTTTAGGTAATTAATATAATTCACATTTTAGCTCCTAATCTAAAATTTGCTCCATAACCGTCATCTGAGGAATTAAACCAAGACGTTCGTAAAAACGTAAAGCTCCTTGATTGGCATTCCAAACGTCCAAAGTAACATTATAACACCCAATTTCTCTCGCATAAGCTAAGGCATATTGATAGAGCTGCTCCCCGATTTTTTGACCTCGAGCAGTTTCATCCACACACAGATCATCAATGAATAAGGTCTTGATAGACTCTTTTGCAAGTCCGCCATGCTCTTGAATAATGGTAAAAAGATGCCCTAATACACGATTTTCTTCATCTACAAATACAAAAACAGGTTTTTGATCATCCTCTAAAAGCTCTTCTAACTCCTGTCGGCTGAACTTACTCCCCACTGGTTTAAATAAATCTGGGCGAGCAAGATGGTGAACATAAAGAACCTGTCCTAATAAATTTTCAAGTGCAGAAATATCCTCACGGCTAGCACGCTTAATCATTCTAGCAAACCTCCAAAATATTTTTTTCTATTATATCTTTTTTTAAAACTCCCATCAAGATTGTTTTCCTTGCTCTGGTAGAGGGTATTTGATGGCATTTTTGACTAATTTTTCTCGAATGATGGTTTCAACATCTAACCCCAACTTCTCTGTTAGCAAGTATGTATAGATGAGGACATCGGCAATTTCTTCTTTGACGTTGACTTCATCTGCCAAATCTTCTCCCCATTGGTAGTTTTCTAATAATTCCGATGCTTCAATCACAATGGAGCTCGCCAAATTACGTGGCGTATGTGCCTCCCCCCAGCCTCTTGCATCACGAAAAGACAAAATTTCTTCAATCATTTCCTTGGTCATCACTTTACTCCTTGTTTTTCTTCCTATTATACTACAAGAATAATCCTTTGACTTGACAAAGATAATCATTTAGCATTTAATGGAATAAATCAATAAAAAGCGAGAACTTATGAACCAATTAATTTATGTTGCAGATGATGAAAAAAATATTCGCCAGCTCATCGAAAATTTCTTATTAGATGCAGGGTTTAGAGTATTGAGTTTTGAAACTGGAGACGCTTTATTACAACGTTTTAATCAAGAACCAGCTGATCTTGTCATATCCGACGTCATGATGCCTGGAATTGACGGCTTTAGTCTAGTAGCGCAACTCCGCAAGCAATCCGATATCCCTATCATCCTTCTCACAGCTAGAGATAGCGATGCTGATTACATGACAGGTTTTACTATGGGAGCAGATGATTACTTTACCAAACCATTTTCTCCTGTTGCACTAACCTTAAAAGTAAAAGCTACCTTAAACCGACTTGAAAAAACACCTCCCCTATCACAACAAGAAATAAGTCTTGGGGACTTACATCTTTCTCTTGATCAGAGAACTGCCTTTTATAATCAGCAAGAACTCCGCTTAACCAACACTGAATTTCAACTGTTGCAGTTTTTAATGGAGAATGCCGAAAAAGCTCTATCCCGAGAAGAGTTATTAGAAAAGGTATGGGGATACGATAGCGATGTCGAAACACGCGTCACTGATGACACCATCAAACGATTACGAAAAAAACTAAGGGCAGTTGATAGCCATGTTTTTATTGGCTCTATAATTTAAAGGACTGATGAATCAAATTTTGATTCATCAGTCCTTTT
>CAMCQB010000130.1 GCA_945876895.1 uncultured Streptococcus sp. | reverse complement strand
CGCCAAAGCTTTCTGAAACTCTATCCCAGCAACATATCCTTGAAGATAGAAAATAACGGCTTTATCCTCTTTAATTTCTCTTTCTCTGATAACTATCCGTTCTTCCAGTTCGGATAGTTTTTGTTTGATTTCTTGAAGCTCCATCCCTCATCCTTTCTACCTCTAAGTTGCTACTCCTTCCCTGTGATATAATTGACATATCAACAAGGAAAGGAGAATAGTATGGCAAAATTAACCATTGAGGACGCTTCTAGAATTGCTAAAGAAACATTCAAAGACAGCATTCCTCATATTGAAGATAGCTTGAATGATATTCTGAAAGATTCCCCAATCGACATCGAAGTCAAACAAGCTATCCTAAACAGCGTCATTGCTGGACACAAGTTCAGCGTTGACACCACAGTCGCATTACTGGTTCAGCTAGTAAACGCTCTACAAGACTAGAATCACAAAGAAGTCTTGTTTTCAACTCAGGGTCTACCGTCAACTTGGTAGGCTCTTTTCGTCTATACGGATAATGTTTTGGTCTCATATCATTCCCCTTTCTTGCCACTTTCCCAAACACTGACCTTGGAAGGTAGAGCTGGTATCTCTTTTTGAGATATTTTGTTTTAAAATAATAATCTCATACCGAGATATTGTTAGCTGAAGAATAAGTCAGTTTCTGACATTCCAAATTTTTTTGAGATAATAGCCATCTCATAATCTTGGAACGGGAACTGACCTTTTTCTTTCAACTCATACTGCCGACGATTTTTTAAACCAATCAAATCAGCCATATATAGAGTTGTTAATTCACGCTTTTTCCGTTCTTCTCTTAATCTTTTCTTAGGAAGTAAATATTGTGAACGTACTTTTTGTTTATTTGTCAATAATTCTCACTCCTTTCTATGTAAATAGACCAATCAGCCACCAAATCAAGCCAACCAGCCCGACCAGTGCCAACAGATTAACCAACAATCCACCCTTGATAGAGATAGTCGTCTTTGCCCTGCCATCCTGACTGACAAAGGTCTTTTCATAACTACCAAAGAGAATTTTTTTCCAACTCATAAGATACTCCTTGCAGGAAGTACAGCCAATTGCTATAATAGACCTACACCCTCCTAAGAGGGAGGGGCTTTCGCCCCTGCACTGACTACCAGTCAATGCTGTAGTGGAATTTAAGTCTAAACCCTAGGAAATGAATTTCGAAGTCGATTTCCCAGTGTTTAGGCTTTTTTTCATGTTTAGCCATTGGCTGTTCCTCCTGTTTTTATTTTTTGGGTGGGGTTAATTCCTTAACCTTGATTATATTATATCTCAAATTGAGATAATTGTCAACGTATTTTTATCACTTTTTGAGATTTTTTTATTTATTTTTTTATCTCATTACGTTATAATATAGTAAAAAGGAGCAAGAACAATGAAGAATATACTTGGTAATTCCATCAGAGAATTAAGGAAATCCAAAAAAATGACGCAAGTTGAGCTTGCTAAAAAAACTGGATACAAACAAAATACCATTTCAAATCACGAAAATGGAAATAGACAATTAGAT
Organism: uncultured Streptococcus sp.; assembly: GCA_945876895.1. Classification (GTDB taxonomy): domain Bacteria; phylum Bacillota; class Bacilli; order Lactobacillales; family Streptococcaceae; genus Streptococcus; species Streptococcus porcorum. The sequence continues at coordinate 2,118 of CAMCQB010000130.1, read as the reverse complement.
GAACAAGATATTTTGAAGTATGCTGAGGCATTTGAGATTGAACCTCAAGTATTATTTGATTTATCAAGAGCTACCTCTACAGAAGCTCCTAACAGCCCCATAAAGCCAGTTTCAGACAAAGTGGCATATTTGGACAGGGAACTCAAAGAGCCACGTCACAGCGAGTGGATAAGCCACGGAGAGAGCTTATTAAAAGAACAGACTGCAGCTTCCACCGTCTCAGACAATGTTATTGACCTCTACGATGCCAGAAAGCGTATTGTGGGCATTGTGGACTTCTCAGCTTCTGCTGGTACAGGCGCATGGCAAGATGAAAACTTAGGCATGGAAGTCAGCTTCTATGAAGACGACATGGCAGAAGACTATGACAGCATTGGTATTGTCATGGGAAGCTCAATGGAGCCAGTCTTAAAAAATGGCGACTATCTCTTTGTCAAAGTCACCACAGACATCCCAAACGGCGCCATCAGCATTTGGCAAGTCAACGGAGAAAACTATGTAAAGAAGTTCCGCACAAACGGCAAACCCTATCTTGAAAGCCTCAACCCAGACTACGACGACATCATCCTAACTGAAGAAGACAGTATCAGACCATTAGGTGTTGTTGTGGATGTTTATAGAGAGGGGTAGGGATAGAGAAAATGGACTTACAAAACTTAAATAATACCCAGGTTGACGAACTCTTAAAACGTCTAAAATATCCTAAAAATACAATCAGTTATCAGAAAATCAATACCACAATCAGTTCATTATTTGGTAAAATTGATGTTGAAAAAGCTATCTTAGATGACGATGATTTACATTATATTTTGAGAATCTACCGTGGTAAATATAATGCAGAGAGATTTTCTATTCATCTGCGATTCAAAGAAACAAATGATCATCTTGCAAGGATTGACATTCACCCAACTGGGAGACACGAAAACCCTGACGGTACAATTGTGACATCAAGCCATATCCACATTTATTCAAATGCCTTTCCAAGAAGAGATGCTGTGGCTATACCACTTGATGAATTTAATTTTCCAAATGTGCGCACAATCATCGAAGTCTATGAAGAGTTTGTCAAACTAACAAATATCAGAAAGACGAGATAAGATTATGACAACAACAGCAAAAACACTCAAAAGAGCTTATTTTGACTGGCTCTTGCAAGAATACACCTACACGGATATTGAAAAAAATGTTATCGAGATAGGCACACCATTCCTAGATAACGACTTTGATTATATTACAATGTATGCCGTTATTTCCCAAACAGGTCAAATCACTCTAACAGATGATGGCTGGACACTAAATAACCTAAAAAGCCACGGAATAACCTTCGATGGCAGAAGCAAACATAAACAAAAGTTGTTACATGAAATCACTGCAAGTTTAGGGATAGAAGTTTCCAATGACCATGAACTGATGATCAGAACAGACCTCGATAAATTCCCTTTAGCTAAACAACGACTACTACAGTCTATCATGCAAGTAAACGATTTGATTGTTTTACAAGACAATTCCGTTAAAAGTATTTTCTTTGAGGAAGTCGAAAACTTTCTAAGAAGTCAAGAAATTCTTTACGCAAAAAGACCTTCTTTTGCTGGTAAAGAAGGTATAACGGTTCAATTTGATTTTTCTATTCCCACCATTCATGATGGAGAAAAATTAATCCGCACCATTTCAAACGGAAACGATTTAAACAGAGCTAAACTATTGACAATGGACACACAGTTGTTGAAAAACTACAAAGATGAAGCTCGCTTCATTGCCATTATCGATGATGTCGCAAGAGACTTTAATAAAAAATCAGAAACTGAAGCTATTTTCAAAGAAAATAGTGACACAAATATTATCTTACTACCAAAATCTGAACTAACAAATCAAAAACAACTACTCTTAAACAGAGCGTAAAAAAATCCCCACACTCTCCGCCGGCAAGCTTGAGTGTAGGGTATCAAGTATAGTAAAAACCTGCTTTGAAGTAGGTCTCTTTACTATGCCCATTTTAACATAGAAATGAGGTAAAATCAATGGAAATCAAACCATATAAAAAGAATGGTAAAACCTATTACAAATCGAAAGTTCTATAATGAAGTTAGCCACCTTACCTTAGTCAAGAATTAGATGTTT
>CAMCQB010000129.1 GCA_945876895.1 uncultured Streptococcus sp. | reverse complement strand
CTGTCCTCTGCGATCCTCGATATTGTCGCTTCCGCGCATCTTATCAGACTTCATATAAATAAACCTCGATTTCTATAAGTTTATTATAAACGATTTTAGAGAAGGATACATTATTTTCTCAACTAATTTATGGAAAAATTTAGGTATATACTTTCCTAAATTTGTTATAATTAAGAAAACAGTAAAGATTTCAGGTGAAATTATGGGAGGATTCAATCAAGTAGAACGATTTCTTTATCTCTATACAGAGTTATATAAAGGAAATACTGTTAATAAGCAAGCCTATATAGACAAGTTTCATGTATCTGATGCTAGTTTTAACAAAGATATTCGAAAGTTGAAAGATGCTGCTAAGCATTTGCGTTTAGAATTTGATATTAAAGTAAATAAAAAGGAATCTTATTATTACTTGGATTATGCATCAGAAACTGGTGGTAATTTAAGTGATATAGAAGCTTATACGTTATCTAAAATTCTTTTAGAAAGTAGAGCATTAAGTAAGAAAAAAACCAAAAATATTATTAGGAAACTCATTAATCGTACAGTAAATGAAGATTATCGCACAATCTTAGAAAAGCAATCCGAAAATGAATTATCATTTTATAAGCAACTAAACTATTTTAATGATGAAGATCATGACCAAAATTATTTAAATAATCTAAGCAAGCTTTCTCAAGCAGTTGAGGATACTTTTAAGAAGAAAATCCCTATAAAAATCAAGTATTCTAGCAAAGGAGAAACTAAAGATGCTTTAATTCTGCCTTTCGCTATTCTTTTTCATGAGTATTATTTTTATATCACATCTTATAAATTTGAAAATGGGGAATGGGTTAGTCGTACTTATCGACTGGACCGCGTTGAGTCAATAAGCGATGCTAGTGGGAAAGAGATTGTTAAAGCACAGGCATTCTTTCATAAGTCTCCCTCTCCTTCTCTCATTCGTGATCAAGTTATTATGATGTTCTCTGGGAAACCTTATCTGATTCGGCTAAAAATAATTGATAAGGCTATTACAGAATACTTAAAAGATGCTTTGCCTACCTTACAAGTTATTGATGAAGAAGAAGCTATTTATGAAATAAGGACCTCGGGTGTAGAAGGTATTCAGCTTTTTCTAAGACGCTATGGGAGTCAAGTCGAATTTGTAAGTATGACAGAACTTAATACAGACGATAATAAAGGTTAAGAATTTAAATAGTTCTTAGCTTTTTTAGATTAAAATGTAAAAAAATTACAATATAAGACTAGAAAAATTGGTAAATCAATCAATAAAATGTAAATTTCAAAAAATATATTGTTATACTTCACATTTTATTATATATTGTAAGCATAATATAAGAGTTCAAGTTGCTGTTTGTGAAAAGGGGTTTTTATGGATAAGAAAGTACTAAGGTATAATTTTTGGGCGAAAAAACGGGAAGACAAAGGGCAGTTGCTTTGGTTGCCTCTTATGCAGCACTTAGAAGACACAAAAAATGTGGCCGGTTTGTTATGGGAACACTGGTTGGGGGATGGACAAAAGAAGTTGATTACAGATTCCCTGGAGTCTGATTTTCAAACTGATAATTTAGCAAAGTGTCTAGTCCGGTTCTTAGCGGCCTCTCATGATATTGGAAAAGCGACACCTGCCTTTCAAACTCAAAAAGGATTTTCCAACTCAGAAGATTTGGATATTCAACTCTTGGAAAAGCTAGAACAGGCAGGTTTTACAGGGATTAGCACGGTTTATTTACAATTTCCTAGAAAGAGCCATCACAGTATCGCTGGACAATATCTTTTATCCACCTATGGCGTGAAGGAGGATATTTCAACAATCATAGGTGGACATCACGGTAAACCGGTTGATGAAACTAAAGAATATAAAGAACAAGGGAAAAGTTATCCTTCCAATTATTTCCAAGTTGAGGATAAAAACAACGTCATTCATCATAGGTGGGAACAGGTCCAGCAGGAAATATTCCATTGGGCGTTAGAATCTTGTGGATTTGAAACGGTGGCTGATTTACCGATTATTAAACAGCCGGCACAAGTTGTTTTAAATGGTCTACTTATAATGGCAGATTGGATTGCCAGCAATGAACACTTTTTCCCTTTGCTAGATGTGAATGAAGATGAGGTGCAAGATCAAAATAGTCGATTAGAAATTGGATTTAAAAAATGGAAAAAAACAAGTACGTGGGGATCAGAAAACATAATCAATCCTGATGGTCTTTATAAGAAAAGATTTGGATTTAGTCCTCGCAATGTCCAATCTATTCTATCGCAAACGATTGAAAATACTGCAAAACCTGGAATTGTCATTTTAGAAGCTCCCATGGGACTTGGAAAAACAGAAGCGTCTTTAGTAGCAGCGGAACAGTTAGCTGCTAAAACGGGACGAAATGGTTTGTTTTTTGGCTTGCCAACGCAAGCCACTTCCAATGGAATTTTTACTAGAATTGAGAAGTGGCTTGAAAATATTGTATCTGAATTAGATGACCCCCTTTCGATTCATTTAGCACATGGAAAAGCGGCTTTGAATGAGCATTTTGCTGAATTACCACGCAGTACTAATATGAATATTGATGATTGGGATGATGGCAGCGTGGTAGTGAATGAATGGTTTTCTGGTAGGAAGACGACTGCTTTAGATGATTTTGTCGTTGGAACGGTTGATCAATTCTTGATGGTGGCCTTAAAACAGAAACATTTAGCTCTACGCCACTTGGGATTTAGCAAAAAAGTGGTGGTTATTGATGAGGTTCATGCTTACGATGCTTATATGAGCCAATATCTGCTGGAGGCAATCAAATGGATGGGAGCCTACGGTGTTCCAGTAGTCATCTTGTCAGCGACATTACCATCTAAACAAAGAGAAAACATTCTTAGACACTACATGGCCGGAATGGGAATCAAATGGCGAGATATTGAAAACGCCAATCAATTAAAGACAGATGCTTATCCTTTAATCACCTATAGTGATGGTTCTGAGATTCATCAAGTTAAAACCTTTGAGGAGCAATCCCATAAAGATATCCATGTTATTCGATTGCAGGAAGAGAAGTTAATAGAAACGGTTACAGATGCTCTTAAAGATGGCGGAATTGTAGGGGTTATTGTCAATACTGTTAAAAGAGCGCAAGAGTTGGCAAGGCACTTTTCTGATAAATTTGGAGCTGACAAGGTCGACCTGCTGCATTCTAGCTTTATTGCAACGGAACGCATTCGTAAAGAAAAAGAATTACTGCAACAAATAGGAAAAGGTGTAACAAGACCCTTTAGAAAAATCATCATTGGTACACAAGTCATTGAACAATCTTTGGATATTGACTTTGATGTGATGATTAGTGATTTAGCTCCCATGGATTTGCTAATCCAACGGATAGGACGACTTCATCGCCATGACACCACACGCCCTCAGAAACACAAAGCAGCTCGGTTTTACGTTTTGGGAATTTCTGACGATTTAATCTTCGAAGAAGGTTCAGCCTTTGTTTATGGTGATTATTTGTTGGCTCGAACCCAGCATTTTTTACCAGATGTCATGAGACTTCCTGATGATATTTCTCCTTTAGTGCAAAAAGTCTATAATTCAGGAGAATTGATTGAATTTTCAAATGATGAATTGGAGCAAAAATATTTGGATGCTGAAATGGAACATCATCGTAAAATTACAGAAAAGGAAACAAAAGCTAAAGCTTATCGCATTAATGATCCAGTATTAAAAGAATCGAGACTTCGACAAGGGAACCTGATTGGTTGGTTAAATAATTC
>CAMCQB010000128.1 GCA_945876895.1 uncultured Streptococcus sp. | reverse complement strand
TGAATGGCTTGATGATTTTCGAATACATTTTACTAAGACTATAATAAGTTGACAACCCTATCAACCCAACCTTGATTAACGTAAAGATGTAAATGGCGTCTGGCATACTTTTTAAATCAAAGAAGTAAACTAACGGTGACAAAAAACTTCCGAGATAATAGCTAATTAAAGCATAGAAATTCAACCCTAGCCCGCTTGTAAAGGTGTAAAAAATACTATCTGAACCATGCAAAATATTTCGGAGGTTCTGCGCAAAAATAACATACTGATGAAAACCATCGCTGGCTAAAATCGTCCGTTCACTATTCCAATAGATATTCTGCGATAGAAATACCAAAAAAAGGATGACCACAGGTACCATAAAGCTTAGCAAAAACACTATAATCGTTTGATATTTTTTTAATAAAGTAGTCATTGTAGTCTCCTCGTTACTGTAAAAATAAAAGGCGCTAACGCCTTTTATTTTATTTCCAAAGTTCTTTAACTTTAGATTGCACTTCCTCATTTTCAAGAAATTCATCATAGGTTTCGTCAATTCGATCAATCACACCATTTTTCGAAATGACAACAATGTGATTTGCGATTGTTTGAATAAACTCATGATCATGGCTGGCAAAAATAACAGATTCCTTAAAATCTTTGATGCCATCATTCAAACTTGAAATAGATTCCAAATCCAAGTGGTTGGTTGGATCATCCAAAATCAGAACATTTGATTTTAGGAGCATAAGTTTTGAGAGCATCACGCGCACTTTCTCACCACCTGATAAAACGTTGACAGACTTGTTAACTTCATCTCCTGAAAAGAGCATACGCCCTAAGAAACCACGAAGAAATGTATCATCATCTTCACCTTTCTCAGCAAATTGGCGAAGCCACTCTAAAATAGATTCTCCAGAAGCGAAGTCTTTTGTATTATCCTTGGGTAAGTAAGAACGACTAGTTGTCACACCCCATTTGATAGTACCTTCATAATCAATATCATCCATCAACGCCCGCATAAGTGCCGTCGTCTGAATATCGTTTTGTCCGATGATTGCAGTCTTATCACCTGGACGTAAAATGAAACTAATATTGTCAATAACGGTTTCACCATCAATTTTCACCGAAAGATTTTCAACTGTTACAAAGTCATTTCCCATCTCACGCTCTGCTTTAAAGTTAATAAATGGGTATTTACGACTAGAAGGAACAATCTCTTCCAATTCAATTTTATCAAGCATTTTCTTACGAGAGGTTGCTTGCTTAGATTTAGAAGCATTCGCAGAAAAGCGAGCAATAAAATCCTGTAATTCTTTGATTTTTTCCTCTGCCTTGGCATTACGATCGGCTTGCAGACGTGCAGCTAATTCTGAAGACTGCTTCCAGAAATCATAGTTACCAACATAGAGTTTAATTTTACCAACATAAATGTCAGCCATATGAGTGCTCTCTTTATTTAAAAAGTGAAGGTAGTGGGAAACCACAATTACAGTATTTTCGAAATCAATCAAGAAATCTTCTAACCAAGAAATAGACTGAATATCCAAACCATTGGTCGGCTCATCAAGAAGAAGAACATCAGGTTTACCAAAAAGCGCTTTAGCAAGAAGAACCTTTACCTTATCACCGTTGGCCAATTCACTCATATTTTGATAGTGAAGCTCTTCTGGAATATTCAAATTTTGGAGTAGTTGTGAAGCCTCGCTTTCAGCTTCCCAGCCACCTAGCTCTGCAAATTCTCCCTCCAATTCTGCAGCACGCACACCATCTTCGTCTGAAAAATCAGCTTTCATATAAATAGCATCTTTTTCTTTCATGATATTATAAAGACGCTCATTTCCCATAATAACAACATCGATGGCTCTTTCTTCTTCATAGTCAAAATGATTTTGACGAAGAACAGATAGGCGCTCGTCTGGACCGAGTGAAATGTGACCTGTTGATGGTTCAATGTCCCCTGCTAATATTTTAAGAAAAGTTGATTTACCTGCACCATTGGCACCAATCAACCCATAAGTGTTCCCTGCTGTAAACTTAATATTAACATCATCAAATAATTTTCTATCACTGAAACGCAGTGACACATCTGAAACTGTAAGCAATTCTAATACCTCACCTTATTTATCTATGCTTCATTTTACATGAAAAGCCCCCTTTTTTCAACATAAAGGAGGCTTATTTTACATAGGTAACAAAATATCTTTTTCATCTAATTGATAACGCTTCGTTAAACTAAATCCTCTACCCATAACGTGCGTTGCTGGCATAACAACAATAAAAGCAGTTTCATCAATTTTTAAAATATGCCTTTCAAGTCTGGGAACTTCTTGAATAGAAACCGTCGTCATTAACATCGTATGACTTTTGCCTGTAAAGCCTCCTTTTACTGGAATTTCTGTCATACCGCGGTCAGCCTGATTAGCAATATATTTTTTTATCTCCTCAGTAGCTTTGGAAATAATCATAACATTCCGTGAAGATGATAAACCAGTTTGCATACTATTAACAACATAGCTAATGACAAAAAGAGCAAGAATTGAATACATGACAGTGTCTATATCAAAGGCAACAAGTCCCATAGCAACACTAAAACCATCAACAACGGCCATCGCCACAGCAAGAGGTAGTGGTGTGTATTTATGTAGAATTTGAGTGATAATTCCGGTTCCTCCCGTAGAAGAGTTTCCCCAAAAAACCAAACCCAAACCCAAGCCAACAACTACACCACCAAAAATGGCCGCTAATAAAGCATTATTAGTAATAGTCGGTAAATCTTCTGTAAACTTCACAAAAAACGAATAGATCCACGAACCGTAAATGGTCTTTAAGAAGCTTTCTCTTCCCAAAAATAGAAAACACAACAAAAGTAAGGGAACATTAGTAAACATGACAAAATTACCAGGATTCCATCCTAATAATTTTTGCAAACTGACAGCCAGCCCTACAACACCACCAGAAGCAATATTATTCGCTAAAAACATGCTATTAAAGCCAACAGCGGCAACAAAAGAGCCTAGCGTTACTAGACTAAAATCAATAACTCTCTTTTTCATTTTCCCCTCATTTCTTATAAAAACAAGATTTATTATGGCAAAGGAAGGCGATTTCGTCAAGTTATTTGTTAGTGCTTTCAAAGAAACTTGACAAAGATGAAAATTTATCATAAAATGAAGCCATATTCAGAAAGAGTAATTTCAAGATGTGTTCAGAAAACTAGCGGTTGCTGTGAGCTAGAGGCATCTTTTTATGAAATGGGCTGATGTTCCACGTGAAACAAACACATAAGTTTCAGGTTTAGCACCCCTTATCGTGCCTTAAAGATGACAAAAGTGTAAACTCTGTGTAAACACACCTGTCAACTGAGGTGGTACCGCGTATTATTGATATTACGCCCTCACGTAAATCTATTACGTGGGGACTTTTTTATTTTTATCAATAGGAAATAGACATGAAAAATATCTATCAAAAATTAGACAAGCATCGTATCATTCAGACAAAACGATTACTACTTCGTCCAGTGACTCTGACAGATGCTAAAGCAATGTATTCCTATGCCTCTGACGAAGAAAACGTCCGCTGGACATTTCCTCCTAATCGCTCATTGGAGGAAACAGAGAATATCATTGCATCCATCTACCTAGCTTCACCACTTGGGCGTTGGGGAATTGAACTAACATCGTCAAATGAATTTATCGGAACGATTGATTTGATGAATATCAACGAAGAACTTGGGACTGCTACGGTTGGCTATACTCTGAATAAAAAATATTGGAATCAAGGTTATGCATCGGAAGTCT
>CAMCQB010000127.1 GCA_945876895.1 uncultured Streptococcus sp. | reverse complement strand
CAAAAAAACTCCATAATTTCCAGATGGGTTTACCCACTACAGAAATTATAGAGCCCATTTTGACTATATTAAGTTCAATTCTTTATAAACTGTTTGATACCCAATTTGTAAAATCTTCTTATCTTTCATCGAGACAAGAAAAATAATCTCTTTTATTCCTTCTTATCTGACCTCAGCTGCAACTGTCTCAACCAGTGATTTTGTGATTTTTTCCATATATTTGGCCACTTCTTCATCAGTTAGGTTATCCGATGGATTTTGGAAGGTCAAGCTATAAGCCATGGACTTTTTACCAGCCTCAATACGCTCACCTTGATAAACATCAAAGAGTTTAACTTCTGTCAGACGTTTCACACCTGCTGCATAAATAGCGTCTAAGATACTTTGGTGTGTGGTTTCTTTATCCAAAAGTAGAGCAATATCGCGAGAAACAGCTGGGAATTTCGTGATATCTTTAAAAATAGGATCAGCTTGAAGAGCTTCTTCGATAGCAGATAAGTTTAACTCTGCCACGTAAGTTTCAGGAATATCATAATTTTTAGCGGTTTGTGGATGAACTTGTCCGACAAAACCAAGTAACTGTTCTCCCAAACGAATTTCTGCTGTTCGTCCTGGGTGCATACTTGTCAACTCTTTTGTCGCCACATAAGTCACTTCTAAGTTTAACTTTTTAAAGATAGCCTCTAAAATCCCTTTTGCATAAAAGAAATCGACTGGTGTAGCTGGTGTTTGGAAGTCTTTTTCCACTACCAAACCAGACAAAGCAAAAGCAAAACTATTGATTTCGGTTGGTAAATCTTCTTTAGGATGACCTGTTTGTTCAAAGATTTTTCCGATTTCATAAATCGCTAAGTTTTTATTCTGGCGTGCCACATTGTAAGCAATCGTATCTAGCATTCCTGAAATCATATTTTGACGCAAAACAGAACGTTCAACGGTCATCGGCCACATCAATTCTGTTAATTGTGTCGCTTGAGGGGTAAACTCAACAGCTTTTTCTGGTGTTGTTAAAGCATAAGAGATAATTTCTGACAATCCTGCCCCTTCAGCTAGGGTACGAACTTTTCGACGCAAACTTTGTGTCAGAGTCAACTCACCTGCAGTCCCTGCAGCTTCTGGTAGAGTAGTTGGCAATTGGTCATAACCATAGATACGTGCAATTTCCTCAACCAAATCAGCCTGAATACTAATATCCCATCTGCGACGTGGCACACTAACCGTAAAGTAGTCTGCATCACCTGTGATACCAAAACCAAGTTTAGCAAAAATAGCCTCAATATCGGTATAATCTAGTGTTGTCCCTAAGCGAGTATTAACATAATCAAGATTTGTTGAAACTTCAACGGCTTCTGTTGGCACATGACCTGCAGAAACGATACCCGATAGGACTTCTCCTTCAGCTAATTCTGTCAGCATAGCTGCTGCAAAGTCAAGAGCTTCTGTAACAGTTGCATAGTTCACCCCTTTTTCAAAACGTGATGAACTCTCTGAACGTAAGTTCAAGCGTCCGCTTGTCTTGCGGATAGACTTACCGTCAAAAACAGCTGCTTCAAGAACGACAGTCTTAGAGTTAGCATCAATCTCTGTCGATTGACCACCCATCACACCACCAAGAGCAACAGGTTTATCATTAACCGTGATAACAATATCTTCTGTTGTTAACTCACGCGCCTCACCATCAAGAGTGATAAGACTCTCACCTGCTTTAGCCTGACGAGCAAGAATGTCTCCATTTTCAAACTTATCAAAGTCAAAGGCATGCATAGGCTGACCAAAGTAGAGAAGAATATAGTTGGTCACATCCACCACATTGTTGATCGGACGAATCCCCTGGTTCATCAATAGATTTTGTAACCACTGTGGACTCGGCTTAACCACGACATTTTCTACAACACGCGCAGAATACATCAAGACCTTATCCGAATCAATCCCCACACTGATCTTATCTTTAGCTGCTTTCTCACTCTCTTTAACCACTTTTTCAGGGAATTGAACAGTCTGACCATAGATAGCTGCCACTTCATGCGCAACTCCACGCATTGACAGAGCATCTGCACGGTTTGGGGTAATAGACAACTCAATAATCTCATCATCTAGATCAAGATATTTAAAAATTTCATCACCTGGAACAGCATCTTCTGGTAAAATTTGAATCCCATCAGAAAACTCTTTTGGAATCACTGAATCTGAAATCCCCAACTCAGCTAATGAACAAATCATACCAAGCGATTCCATTCCACGAATTTTTCCTTTTTTAATCTTATAGTTATCTGCAATACGGGCACCTGGAATAGCAACAATAACCTTAATTCCTGCCCGTACATTTGGTGCCCCACACACTACTTGGCGTAGTTCTTCATCACCTGTATTAACTTGGCAAAGATGAAGGTGCGTGTCTGGAACATCCTCACAAGAGACCACCTCACCAACAACTAATTTTGACAAGCCCTCAGCTGGACTTTCCACACCTTCTACTTCAATACCAGTTGTTGACATTTTTTCAGCCAATTCTTGACTTGGCACATCAATTGCAACCAGTTCTTTTAACCATTTATAACTTACTAACATGTTTTTCCTTTCTCTCTAGGGGCTTTCTTAACAACCAATCTGTATCAATCTTATTTCCTGTCACAAACTCATGTTGACCAAAACGCTCAAAGCCATATTTTTGATAAAAAGCCTGCGCTCTGATATTGTGTTCCCAAACTCCTAACCAGACCCAATCACAATTGGAAGCCAAAGCTTTTTCCATCGCAAAATCAAATAAGACCTTTCCAAAACCCAAACCTTGATAAGCTTGTTTTAAATAAATCCGTTGAATCTCAAACGCATTAGGCAGCTCTTGTTCTGTTTGAGCTAAACCTTGATTTAGTTTTAAAAAACCCGCAATTTCTTCTTCAACCAATAAAAAATAGTGCTGCGAATCAGGATTCTCTAACTCCTTTTTAAGACGTGCTAAAGATAAGTCTGAGTTAAAGTAGGTCTCAAGATCCTCTTGGTTCATATAAGATCCAAAAGTTGATTGATAGGTTTCCATAGCTACTTCTCTTAGGAGCTCAACCTGATGAGACCCGATAGAAACAATTTTAGACATTATTTAAATTGCTCCGTGAAACGTTGATCCCCTTGGTAGAAGCCACGAATATCATTGATACCATAACGTAACATGGCAATACGTTCTTGACCTAAACCAAAGGCAAAACCAGAGTACTCTTCTGAATCGACACCTGACATTTCAAGGACACGGGGGTGAACCATACCAGCTCCTAAAATTTCGATCCATCCTGTTTTCTTACATACATTACAACCTTGTCCACCACACTTAAAGCAAGATACATCTACTTCAACAGATGGCTCAGTGAATGGGAAATAAGATGGGCGTAAACGAATCTTACGATCCTCACCAAACATTTTCTTAATAATCATCTCAAGTGTGCCCTTAAGATCTCCCATAGAAATATTTTTTCCAACAACAAGTCCTTCAATCTGATGAAATTGATGGCTATGGGTTGCATCATCAGTATCACGACGGAAAACACGACCTGGAGAGATCATTTTTAATGGCCCTTTTGAAAAATCATGCTCATCTAACGTACGCGCTTGAACAGGGCTAGTGTGGGTGCGGAGTAAGATTTCCTCTGTAATATAAAAGGTATCTTGCATATCGCGTGCTGGGTGATCTTTTGGAAGGTTCATGCGCTCAAAGTTGTAGTAATCTTTTTCAACCTCAAATCCATCAACAACTTGAAAGCCCATTCCTAAGAAAATATCTTCAATTTCTTCACTTGTTTGGCTTAGAATATGACGATTCCCAACAGCAACT
>CAMCQB010000126.1 GCA_945876895.1 uncultured Streptococcus sp. | reverse complement strand
ACCAATAAACAGAAAAAGACAAACATCAATCGAGATGTTTGTCTTCAGTCTGAAACGTTTGTGTAAGCACAAACGTTTTTATATTAAGGCAGACGATTACCTGCACTGCGATAAATACGATACCAGTCTTCCCTACTTAATTCAATTTGTTTTGCAGCAACGATTTTCTCTAAACGAACAGGGTTCATTGATCCTACAATAGCTTGAATTTTTGCTGGATGACGTAAAATCCAAGCAATAATAATCGCTTCATGCGAAACACCATATTGACCTGCAAGTTCCTCAATGGTTCGTGTCAAATCTTGATAATCAGGATGCCCCATAAAAATTCCTCTGCCTAAATCAATTTGAAAAGGAGACCAGGCTTGTGGGGTTATTTTTTTCAACTGGCAATAGTCTAAAATCCCATTATCTCTATCATAAGCGGGACGATCAACCATATTAACATTTAATCCAGCGTCAATCATAGGGGTATGTGCTGGAGAAAATTGCACTTGATTGACCGCCAAAGGTTGTTCTAGATAAGCTTCTAACAGTTCCATTTGATAACGGTTTTGGTTGCTAACACCAAAATAACGGACTTTTCCTGATTTTCTCAACTCATAGAAGGCATCTGCTACTTCTTCTACATCCATCAAAGCATCAGGACGATGTAGGGCAAGAATATCCAAATGATCTGTCCCTAAACGATTTAAAATACCTTCTACCGATGCTAGTATGTGTTTCTTTGAAAAGTCAAAATAGCCCTCTCGAATACCGCATTTCGATTGAATGACCATATCTTCTCGCTTGATTCCAAGGCGCTTGACACTATCTCCAAAGACCTGTTCTGATTGCCCCTTACCATAAATATCCGCATGGTCAAAAAAATCAATTCCAAGATCCAAACACTTGGTAATCACATCATCTACATTTTTTGCTTCTAAACTTGCCATACGCATACAACCTAGCGCAATTTTAGAAGCTTTGATATCTGTTTGTCCAATTTTTTGTGACATAAAACCTAATCTGTAAACCCTTTCAATTTATTTAAAATGAAAAGTTGGGAAACCCCAACTTTTTATGATTCTGCGTAAAATTCTTGACCGTATCCTTCAACCTCAGCATTGATTTGCCAGTTGATGCCAAACTTATCTGTCAGATTACCATAAGCTGGTGACCACGGTACTGCTTGTAATTCCATAGCAATAGCTTTAGCATCTTTTGAGAGTTTCGCAAATAAGTCTTGTGCTGTTTCTGCATCATCTGTAATCAAGGCTACTGTGATGTTATCTCCTACAGTATATGGCATCTCTGGATTATTATCAGATAACATAAAGCGCTGACCATTTAAACGAAACTGAGCATTCATGACAAAATTTTCTAATTCTTTTGGACAATCAGGCAAAAAGTCCTTGTATAGATTGACTTGCTCAACTGTTGCACCTAGTGCTTCTTTATAAAATTCGATAGCTTCAAGACCATTTCCATCCGTTACCAAATAAACTTCCATTGCTTTTAACATCGTCGTGTCCTCTTTTATTTCATTTGCATAAAGCAACTTATTATAGCATAAATATTTTTTAAAAAGCAAATGGTTAGTCTGAGAGAAAGACTTAAACGGAGCCAGTTTTCACTAGCTCCTTCTTTGTATCCATAAAATCTTAATGACAAACACCGTAGTGAGGGAAATCTTTTTTCATTTGAAATTCTTTATTCTGATAAGCAACTTTGAGTTTTACAGTCATATGCGTCACCTCTTTCATTTGAATAGACTCATTGTAGCGGTAAACTCTTAAATAAATCTTTAACAAGACAAAAGCATCTTAGATCAAACTTTTCTTTTCTCAAATCGAAACATCTCATCCAAACCTTTACCATCATCACTTCGGTGTCGATCTGGATGATAAGGATGAAAGAACTCAACAATCTGAAACCCACAACGATTGACATAAAAGTGAATATTTCGTTTATCAAAATAAGGTGTCATGGTTTGCCAGATTTTTACCTCAGGATAAACTTTTTCAAGTAAAGCCCATGCAGTATAACCTATTCCTTTTCCTTGCATATTTGGAGAAATAAATAACAACTCCAAATCTCCCTTATCCCCATTAATGGACACCACTGCTCCGCCAACTCTTTCACCGTCTAAACAAATCCGATAAGCTTTCCCTTTAGCAAGTGATTCCTCAATGTCTTGTCTAGAAATGACCGGTTCTTCTTCAAGAGGGCTATCTAAAACGCCAAAGGTAGCTATTTGAAAAGCTTCTTGATTGTCTAGAATAAACTGCTCCTTATCTTTTTTCTCTAAACTCTCTAGTGTCATTTAACTATTTAACATATCATCACCTTTTTTGCTATCACTGTAAGGAGCCACTTAATCAAACTGCCCCTTTTCTTTTAAATTTTGAGCAATAATTTTCCACTCAGCTTGATTTTTCCAATTAGGCTGGCTAGTAATCTGACTGGCAACTTTTCTAGCTTCTTCGAGAATAGGGTAATCTTCTACCAAGTCAGCTACTTGAAATTCTGGGATGCCTGATTGGCGTGTTCCAAAAATTTCTCCTGACCCTCGCATTTTGAGATCCTCTTCAGCAAGAACAAAGCCATTAGTGGTCTCACACATTATTTTCATCCGTTGCTTTCCTGTCTCTGTTTTAGGATTAGCCACCAAAACTGCATAAGATTGTTTATCACCACGTCCTACTCGACCACGCAATTGATGCAGCTGACTCAACCCAAAGCGATCAGCATCCATAATCACCATGATCGTAGCATTGGGAACATTTACCCCAACCTCAATAACAGTGGTAGAAACCAAAATATCAATACGATGATCCTTGTATTCTTGCATAATGTGGTCTTTTTCTTCATTTTTCATGCGACCATGCATCAAGGCCACACGCGCTTGATCTGAGAAATGATGCTTTAATTCTTCCTCCAAAGCTACCGCATTTTTTAAATCTAAACTTTCAGATTCTTCAATCAAAGGTGAAATAAAATAAACCTGGGCACCTTTTTTCAATTCACTCCCAATCCAGCTTAAAACTGACTCCATTTGCTCATGTTTAACCCAACGCGTCACAATCGGCTTTCTTCCAGCAGGCAGTTCATCAATAAGGGAAACATCCATCTCCCCAAAAGCAGTGATCGCAAGTGTTCGAGGAATAGGCGTTGCGGTCATCATTAGAACATCTGGATTTTCCCCTTTTTCACGAAAAAGGCGACGTTGCCCCACACCGAATCGGTGCTGCTCATCTGTAATCACTAAGCCCAAACGATGGTAAACCACTCCATCTTGAATTAAAGCATGGGTCCCCACAACCATATCCACTTGTCCATCAGCAATCGCTGCTAAGACTGTTCGCTTAGGACCCGCCTTCATCCCTGATGTCAGGATCGCAATAGAAAGGTCTGGAAACAACTTAGTCAAACTTTCATAATGCTGCTCTGCTAAAATTTCTGTGGGAACCATCATAGCAGACTGCAAACCAGCAGTATAAGCAGCATACATAGCAAGACTAGCAATGACTGTCTTACCACTACCGACATCTCCTTGCAAAAGACGATTCATATGACGACCAGATGCCATATCTGCAACAATCTCATCTAAACTTCGTCTTTGAGCCTTGGTTAGAGGAAATGGCAAGTCTGCAATTTGTTTTTCTAGCGCAAGGGGGTCATAATCAATTTTTAGACCACTCGTTTCTGATTTATTTTCCGATTTTAAGGATTGTAAATTCATTTGAAAATAAAATAACTCTTCAAATTTAGTACGCCTCAAGGCTTGTTTATATTCTGGTAAATCCTTTGGAAAATGCATGGCTCGACAAGCCAGTTGCCTTGTGTACAGGCGGTACTTGTCTATTAAAGTCTGTGGTAAATTTTCATCTAGTAAACGATCATACCCCATCTCAAAGGCCGCTTTGATAGCCTTAGTCAAACTCGCTTGAGAGATACCTTGTGCGACATGATAAACAGGTTGCATTTCGTCTT
>CAMCQB010000125.1 GCA_945876895.1 uncultured Streptococcus sp. | reverse complement strand
CTTAGAGGCGACAACAGCTTGATTGCCGCATTTCAATATTTCCATGAATTGCTCGTTAGTAAAGTAAACGTAAATCTTACCGTCTTCGTCATACCATTTGTTTAATTCTGATAATGCCCGCCTATCCCAAATCAGCATATACATCAACATCGCTCTGTGGCTGAGTTGATTATATGGCTCTCTCAGTAGCCATTGCGGAAATTGGTAAAAGGAATTGCGTTTGACTTCATCTATGTACATCTATCTAGACCTCCTCTGTCTGTTCTAGTCGCCTACTGTAAGAATTGATATACCACTCTTTCAACTCGCTATAAAGTTCCTGTGCGAGTTCGTATTCATCTTCTGTCAAGTCTCGGTTTTTCGATTTCCCAAAAACATTCAAGACCAAGTTTTTGACAGAGGTATGAATAGTCTCGAAACCTAGCCGATGATAGCTCTTCTCCTTGGTCACCTCGTTGATGTGAGGGGTGTTCATATAGATAAACCTAACAGGGTTGATGCTCTTGACATTCCAGTCTGTTTCCAACCTCTCCACAACCAAGGGATATCGCTGATTGATTTCCAGTAACTCATCCCCTTTAAAGCTCACCTCTTTAAACAAGCCCTGTGGGGTGATAGGTTTATAGCTCATCCGTTGAGCGATGATTTCTTCCAGTTGACTTTCAGTTAAGGTATAAGTTTTCTCCATGATAATCTCCTTTTTCTCGTATATGCTCTAATTTGCCAATATTTGCCACCTCTGAGGTGTTTAAATCGTTTCCTCGGTAATTTCTACCTCGGAAACGTTTCGTGGCTCTACGCTCCAAATAAAGCGTAATAAAGCGATACAGAAAAATAAAAAGATAATCAATTGTGGTCCAGTTAAATTTAATTCTTCCATGATGTGTCCTTTCGATTTCAAGGTACACAAAAAGCGCACCTGTTTTTTAGGGTTGACGAAAACAGGTGCGCTTTGATATAATTAAAAACGTTACCTATTTTCGTATGAATATGGGTGCGTTGTTCGCTCAACGTGTGTAAAGTTTCTCAGGCTTACACGTTGGGCTCTTTTTTTACCTCTCTTTCAGAAGCTCAATACCTGAAACAACAACTTCTGCTTTTGAAATACCCATTTCTTGTGATAACTTTGTTATGTCATCAAACTCTGTTTGGGTCAAACGAATAGCTAGGCTTTTGTTTCTTGGTTCAGAACCCTTTAGAGGTCGCCCCATTTTTGCTGACATCTGCTACTTAGTAAAATACCAAATAGCAAGACCTAAGAGGATTGTCCAAGCAATGCCAGATAAGATCATCTTTTTACGAGTGTTTTTTGTGATGGTTATCTCAGCACGCTTAAACTTTTTATGGTAAAGCACTTTGTTATCCATTGCATTTTACCCTTACTTCTGCTAGAATACAACTAAACGGATAGGGAGCTTTTGCTCCGCTATCTCTAAAAGAGTTTGAAAGTGATTTTTACTATTATGAAATCGAGTGTCACCGTGATTTCTTTTAGTTCAAATCGCTTTTTTCTTTTACGTTTAGCCATTCTTGGTAAGTCCTTTCCGTTGGATTTGGTTATTTCTTAACCATGATTTAATTATATCTTATGTATTGCGTTATGTCAATAGTTTTCGCAATACATTTTTTATTTTTTTGAAAAAAAAGTCTTTTATCCTGTGATATAATACTAAACGGCTAGTGAAAACTAGAAAAAGCCCCTACACTGTTTGGACGACACGTAGGGGCTTTCTTTTTGGCACTAATGTGCGAAAACTTATTCACTTCCCCTATATTGTGCCATTTTTTATCACAAAACGTCATATTCCAACGCACCCATATTCAATTGTCAAAGGACTATCATCTCAAAAAAGATTAAACTAACTTCCCACTTTCATTCGTGCAGCATCACCAACACGACTACCTGAGATGTCCTCAATCGGACGCCAAGGCTTTTTAACTGGCACAACTTCAACCACATCTTTTTCAAATAATTTATCTGCTAGTTTTCTAAACAATTTTTTCATTTTTGCCTCCTAAAATCTTACTACACCAACAGGTACCTCTTATAATTTTCTCGACTGTTGATAATAGCTCTTTCGTCATATAGAGATGCTTTTCACTTTCTTTTTAACTTTCATTTTTGATTTGCAATAATCAACATCTCTTTTATCAAAACGATAATGCGTTCCCACCATGTGAAAAGGAATTTTTCCAGCTTTCACAAGATTCATAAATGGGTTTCGACTCATCCCCATGATTTTACATGCTTCGGATACTCCGATAGCCCTATCAGTTATCTGAGAAGTTTTTTTCTCGGAAGAGAGCTCTTTTCGCACCTCTTGTAGCACCTCTTGTATAATCTCACGCTTTAAACTCTCGAAAGCTTCCAGCATATTATTCATACTTCTCAATCCTTTCAAAATATGGTATAATTCCTTTGATATATTTTGTAAGCTCCTGACTTTGTCAAGGGCTTTTTTCATTCCCAAGCTAGCACCCACGACCCTAACAGGTCTTTTTTGTTCGTAAAATATTTTAAGGAGATCAATTAAACGGTAATCAATAGGTTTCAGCTAATTGCCTGTTAGAGCCGTGGCTACTAGCTTGGGAGGTGCTGGTTACATAACTTTTGAGTAGAGGTGTTTCAGAGTTGTTAAATCACTTTTTAAAACATGTAACTCACATCTTAACTCAGCAATCTCTTCATGAGGTTGCTTTTTTATTTGCCCGCTATATGGATAATGTTTTGGTCTCATGCGCTCACCTCTCCGATAAATTTATTGATAAAATACTGCTGACCTTTGCCAGTAACCTTGACTGTCTTACTGATTGAGATATGTCCGTCTGCGTGTGTGATTGTCGTTTCCTTGATCTCAAACAGCTTCATCTCCATAGCACGTTGCGTTGGCATATTCCATGAATTGCCCCTGCGCTTGATAAGATAGCCATTATCACGCAACCAAGCAAACAGACGATTAGCACCGATCTTGTAGCCATTCTGACTAATCAGCTTAGCAAGATCACCAACCAAGATAGACGTCTGACTAGCACTCACAGCATTGGCAAACAGTACCTTCGGCTTATCCGCCTCAATCTGAGCTTCTAGCTTATGCACCTTCTTATCTGCCAAAAGCAAAGCGCGAGCCATAATCTTCTCAGGACTGTTGAAGTCCTTTTCAACTTGGATAAAGTACTGACGCACCTGTTTACCTTTATCGGTACGCTGGATCATTGCAATCTCTTTTGCCATATCCAGCTTGATGATGTGGTCAGTAGCTCTACGTCCTCCTGTACTTTCGCTCAAATTTGAGCAGAAGTCTTGTCCTTCGACAAATCCATATTCTGTCATACGTGGGAACCAGTCTTTATAGGCTGTCTTAACCCCTAAAGCCTCGTGTAATTGTCTGCCTGATACCACAGGCTCTTGATTATCATTCAAGTTAATTTTTATAATTTCGTTCATGTTGTTCCTTTCTAGTTTGGTATAATAGTTTTAAATATTATTGCGAGGTAAGATTATGTCAAAAACATGCTTTATTGTCACCGCTATCGGAAGCCCTGGAAGTCCAGAGAACGAACATGCTAACAAAGTACTAACTTATTTGATAAAACCAGTCTGTGAAGAACTAGGCTATCAAGCTGTCCGTGTTGACACTGAAACCGTCAACGGTAACATCAACGACCGTATTATCAATCACCTAAAAAATGATGAACTGGTCATCGCTGATATGACAAGCCATAACCCTAACGCTTTTTTCGAACTTGGTTATCGTCAAGCTCTAGGGTTACCATTAGTCCCAATCATTGTTGACTCTGAGCCTCTACCTTTTGATGTTGCTGCTGAAAACACTGTTTTTTATAATACCGACGTCTCAAAAATTGAAGACTCGAAACAGCGATTAAAGGCGATGATGAGCAATTTCGATGATTTTATCATGCCCAAAGATAGAGCAAAGACAAAAACCGAGTTTGATGTGATCAACGAAAAGTTAGATAAATTGATTCAGCAAACCAAGCCCTCCTCGTTCTCAACGAAAAATCTTAACCTAACATCATCAGACTTTAACAGTCATCTGAC
>CAMCQB010000124.1 GCA_945876895.1 uncultured Streptococcus sp. | reverse complement strand
AACACAAACTCAAATTATGTGGTGCTCCATATTGATAAGCAAACCACTCTTCTGTCGTATAAACTGCCTCATAATAATCCTCTGGATTAATATGAAGATTGTAACGCCCTTCTGATTCAATGTATTGACTAAAGTTTGAAATAGCAATATCACTATTTGTTCTTGTTAACAAGTCATATAAATCACTGACATGATTAGGATCAATCCAGTCATCAGCATCAAGAAAAACAATATAATCACCACTTGCCACGTCTAAAGAGGTGTTACGAGCTGCACCTAGACCTTCATTTTTATATTTGTGAATGACCTTTACACGAGAATCTTCTTGACGCAATTGTTCACAAAGCAAGGCACTACCATCTGTTGATCCGTCGTTAATCAACAAGATCTCTAATTTCTCATATGTCTGCTTAAAGATACTTTCAACACACTGCCTTAAATGTTTTTCTCCATTGTACACTGGCACAATAACACTTACCAAATCACTCATTTTTCTCTCACTTCAATTTTATCTATAAATACCATAATATTGGTGAGCACTCCACAAGCCTGTTACAAACGATTGGATCAATTCTGGATCATTTAAAAACTGCTCTAAGGGGCGTCCATTAAGGTAGCCTGCTCGGCTTTGAAATCCTGTAAATTTCTGACAACGATGCTCTAATTCTGCACGAATCTTTAAATAATCTGTAGAATTTTCCAAAGGATTATTGATATCATAACCTTTAGATAAAAACTCTTCTACTGTCATATGATGTGCTAAGTCTCGAAGCCCTTCAAATCGTCCTGGTTCAAAATTCGGTAATTCTAGATTCAAAACAGGTGTCCCCAAGGCTAAACAAGGCAGAGTGCCATGAAGCCTCGTTGTCACAACAAAGCGTGCGGATTAATACGTAAAACAGGATACTTAGATTCCTTCTCAACTTTATTAAAGACATCATTTGGCAAATCAATTGCCAGAATAAAATCTTGTTTTGGAACATTTTTTTCTGGCTGTAACGTCAGAGTTAAACAACCTGAAAAATAAGACTCTACTCCCAGACTCTCCATATAGCGTTTAGTATCAAAGCATCTCGCTCCCACAGGTCCATACTTTTTAAAAAAGTTAACATTAGCCTCTGACGAAAAAGCTTCCTTAACCTGATCATCAAAATACATTGACAAAAGTAAGGGATTAATCTGTTCCAACGTCAAAGGGAAATTTTCGGGGCGATGTGAATACCAACCATTCATAATCAGCTTAATTTCTTCATCAGAATCTACTTTAAATTCATTAGAATAATCTCGGTTGATATAATAATCAACCCGTGGCAAAAATCGTTTAGCTGCTAGTGATTGAATCTCATCGCCAATGTTTCCTGTAGAGTAGGTAAACAGTGCATATTTTGTCATTTATCAATTCCCCATTTTTGATATCAATATATCATCTATTTCTATTTATCAGTCTCTTATATATTAAAAAACCTATTATATTATTTTA
The DNA here is from genome assembly GCA_945876895.1 of uncultured Streptococcus sp. Taxonomy (GTDB): domain Bacteria; phylum Bacillota; class Bacilli; order Lactobacillales; family Streptococcaceae; genus Streptococcus; species Streptococcus porcorum. The sequence goes on along the minus strand of CAMCQB010000124.1, from coordinate 2,595 downwards.
GTTTAAAAACATTATTTTGTCAAAAATACCAATAAAAAAGGGGGCTCTCCCCTTTTTTATCAATTAATCAACGATGTACTATGAACAACACGATTATCTCGATCAGGATAAATATAATTGATAGCTTGGTTTATCGCGACTGGTGCTTCTCCAAAACCTGTTGCAATCAAATCAACTTTTCCATCATAGGCAGCAGCATCCCCAATTGCATAAACTCCCTCTTGATTGGTCTCAAATAAAGATGAAACAAAAATGCTACTTCGCTTACTATCAAGATTCCAATTTTTTAGGTTTTTATTGGAAGTTGAAAATCCAAAACTCACAATAAGAGCATCAAGAGAAAGTTCCACCCTTTCCTCTTCTTTTACCTTTTGAATGACAAGAGACTGTGCCAAGTGGTTATCTCCTTTTAATTCCAGAGGCAGATAAGGTGTGAACACTTGCACATTTGATTGCCCTAGAAGTTCAACACTGTGTTCATGGGCACGAAAAGCTTCTCGACGGTGGACTAAACTCACTGATTTTGCCAAGCCATCAAGCGCTAAAGCCCAATCAAGTGCAGAATCTCCTCCTCCGCAAATCACAACATCTTTTCCAGCAAACTGATCTAACTGATGAACATTGTAAACAAGGTTAGTGTCAGCATAAATCTCTTCATTTTCCAATCCTAAAGGGCGTGGAGCAAAAGCTCCATTACCACAAGCAATGACGATTGCTTTAGAAAAATGTTGATTCTTGTTGGTTTGGATAGTAAATAGACCATCTACTTTTTCAAAAGTTTTAACTTCTTCTTTTAAACAAATGGTTGTACGATCTTCAAAGCGCTTTAATTGTTTTAGGAGGTTTTCGATGATCTCAGCACCTGTCACTTCTGGATAGGCTGGAATATCATAGATTTTCTTTTCAGGATATAAAATAGCAGGTTGTCCACCTAGCTCAGATAAGCTTTCAATGATTTTTACGGACATACCACGTAAACCTGCATAAAAAGCTGCAAATAAGCCCACTGGTCCACCACCAATAATTGTAATATCGACAACTTGTTTTTCCGTCATTTATTTTCTCCAAATATTTAACTTTTTTCATTATAGTACACGTAAGATTTAACTCAAGATATTTTCTAGGCTTTTAAAAATTGAGCTGATGTCCTTACTCGGCTTTGATCTTATCGAGCAACACCGCTTCTTCTTCAGTTAGGCTGTAATTTTCTAATAAGTCAGGACGGCGCTGATAAGTTTTTCGTAAACTTTCTTCCAAGCGCCATTTACGAATATTTTCATGGTGACCGCTCATCAGCACATCTGGCACCAGCATACCACGAAAATCATAGGGACGTGTGTACTGAGGATATTCTAAAAGGCCAGATGAAAAGGAATCGTCTTGATGACTTGCTTCTTTTCCAATAACATCTGGAATCAAGCGAACAGTTGCATCTACTATTGTCATCGCAGCTAGTTCACCACCTGTCAGTACAAAATCTCCTAAGGACACTTCATCTGTCACTAAGGTCTTAATGCGCTCATCGTACCCCTCATAGTGTCCACAAATAAAAATTAGCTCGTCTTCTTGTGCTAGCTCCTCTGCAAAGGATTGATCAAAGCGACGCCCTGCAGGATCAAGCAAGATAACACGTGGTTTTTCAGCTCCAATCTTTTCAATTGTATCAAAAATCGGCTGAGCTCTAAGCAACATCCCTTGACCTCCACCATACGGCTCATCATCCACATGACGAGCTTTTTCCGCATTTTCTCGGAAATTATGGTAGTTAATCTCAAGAAAACCTTTATCTTTCGCTTTTCCAACTATAGAGTGCTCAAGGGGAGCAAACATCTCTGGAAAAAGGGTCAAAATATCAATCTTCATCATCCAAACCCTCTAAAACATCAACGTCAACACGATGATTAGCAATGTCAACATTCAAAATGACTGGAGGAATATAAGGAAGTAATAAATCCCGCTTTCCTTTACGCTTTACCACCCAAACATCATTTGCTCCTGGTTGAAGAATTTCTTTAATTTGACCAATCAGGAGATCATTTTCATAGACATCTAAGCCAATAATTTCATGGTAGTAAAACTCACCATCATCTAAATCTGTCAGATGTTCTTCTGCCACTTTTAAACTAAAACCTTTATATTTTTCAATGTCATTGATATGATTCATATCCTTAAATTTAATAATATCAAAGTTTTTATGTTTACGGTGTTTTGCAATTGTGACGACAGAAACAAATTGATCCTTATCATCAAAAAGAGCCAGCTCACTCCCTTTTTTAAAGCGGTCTTCAGCAAAATCAGTCACACTCAAGACACGCATTTCACCTTGAAGTCCTTGTGTATTGACAATCTTTCCAACATTAAAATAATTCATCTTCTCTCCACTCTTGGCTACCTAGGCACCTTTGCCTTTCAATATTTTTCCTTCCCCACCAAACACTAGCAAATCTCTTTTCTAGGTAATTGGTCAGACAAACTTAGAGTAGCCATTCTTACCCATTCTATCATGATTTCTCTTTTTTCTCAAGATAACAAAAAAGAGCTAGAGTAATGCTATGTAGCGTTACAATAGATGTGAGACTTCTAGGAGTCAAAAAG
>CAMCQB010000123.1 GCA_945876895.1 uncultured Streptococcus sp. | reverse complement strand
CAGGCCATTTTGTGTTGTTTAGCCCTTGTTTTATTGCTTTTAAAGAAATTTTTGGAAAGTTTTCTGATAAGATAAGACTACACATCGCAGCTAGGCTGGCATTAATTTTTTGGTGTTGCCCTAAGAGTTGAAGGTGGATAGGGCTAATGACAATATCGTGATAAGTGAAAGTATCCTTGCTCAGTTTAAAATCTTGTCCAGCTTCAAAAGTTAAGCTATCATGATTGTAGGCAGTGTTGTAAAAGAGTTGGCGAACATCATTGGAAACAGGTCCAAAAATTAAAGGAACATGATCTTTGAGCACCCCGATTTTATGTTTCGCAATTGATAAGTGGCCTTTACCTAACTTATCTTCGTGATCAAGACTGATAGAAGTGCAAATAACTGCTAGTGGCATAAAAACATTGGTTGCATCATAAAGTCCCCCAATCCCAGCTTCAATTAAAGCAATATCTACATTTTTTTGAGCAAAGTATTGAAACATTAAGATGGTGACCAACTCAAATTCTGTGATGTCTCCAAATGTTGTCTCTTTTAGATTTTCAAGCGTGGGGAGAATAGAGTTTAACAGAATTGTTAAATCTGCATCAGGGATTTCTTCTCCACAGATGGCAATTCGCTCATTAAAGCGAGTGATATAAGGAGAAGTGAAGGTTCCCACTTGATAACCAGCCTCTGTAAAAATATGTTGAAGGTAGCTGGTTGTGGAGCCTTTTCCGTTTGTCCCAACAATATGGACAGCTGGAAATTGATGTTGTGGGTTACCTAGCTGATCTAGACACCATTTAACACGATTAAGATTGGTGGCTCTTCCTTTGGCGCGTTTACTGTGAATGAAATTCAGGGTTTCTTGATAGTTCATGGATTTCCTTTATATAAAAAGGGGAGTGATGGAAACTAAAATGTTAACATTTTAGCATCTCCACTGCCCGCATAAAATCTTAAGAATGAAAGAGATGGTTTAAGGTGTTGTGACACTGTCAGCAGCAGAAGGAGTTTCACTGGTTGCAGTGGCTGCTTCAGTTGCTGTAGTGGTTTCGTTACTGATGGCCTCACTTGAAGAGGCGAGTGTACTGTCTTCGATAGTATCGGTTGAACTGCTCTCAACAGTTGTTGTTACTTGATTACTTGCGTCAGTACCTGTTTCAGTACTAGAGCTAATGTAGCTCCCTGCAGTATTATTATTTGTTGTATCAACTTGTTTGACGATGGAGCTACTAGATGAGGTGTTATCTTTTTCTTTATTACTATTCATATAGTTATTGATAGTAAGGGACGCTGTGATAATCCCCAAAGTTCCCCCTATGATAGCAATGGTTTTTTGAAGGGCAGAAATCCCTGTAGAGAGATGCTCAGTAGCACGTTTACCTTGTTTTTTAGTTTGCTTTTGATTTCTTGAGTATTCGTTTGACATGCTATCCTCCTTGTTTTTTATTATTATACATTTTTTTGAGAAAAATTCCATATCTAAAGGTAAATTTCTCTTGACTTATTCTGGCGATAAATATGCTATAATGAAAGAGATTGAAAAAAGAGAGAGAATGACGTAATATGATTTTTTTTGATAACGCTGCAACGACTCGCCCTTATACAGAAGTATTGAGAACTTATCAGGAGGTTGCAGAAAAAATTTTTGGAAACCCATCGAGTTTACATCGTCTAGGGAGTCAGTCCACACGTATCTTAGAAGCTTCACGAAAACAAATTGCAGATTTAATCAAGGTCTCTTCTGATGAAATTTTCTTCACTTCAGGAGGGACAGAAGCTGATAATTGGGCCATTAAAGGCATTGCCTTTGAAAAACGTCAATATGGAAAACATATCTTAGTATCAGCAATTGAGCATCCAGCGGTTAAAGCATCTGCTAAATGGCTAATCAAACAAGGTTTTGAAGTTGATGAAATTCCTGTAACAAAAGAAGGATTTGTGGATGTTGAAGCTTTTAAACAACTGTTAAGACAAGATACGATCTTGGTTTCGGTTATGGCAGTCAACAATGAAATTGGCAGTGTTCAACCTCTAGAAGCTATTGCGGCAGTTTTAAAAGATAAGCCGACAGTTTCTTTTCATGTTGATGCGGTTCAAGCTATTGGAAAAATAGAAGTAGAAGATTTTTTATTGGACAGGGTTGATTTTGCAAGCTTTTCGAGTCATAAATTCCACGGTGTACGTGGAGTGGGTTTTCTTTATAAAAAAGCTGGTAAGAAAATTTCCCCTTTGTTATCTGGGGGAGGTCAAGAGTCTGATTTACGCTCGACAACTGAAAACCTTGCAGGGATTGCGGCAACAGCCAAGGCATTGCGTTTAACTTTAGATAAAGCAGAAGTGGCTCATCACAAGATGGCTAAGATGAAGCAGGTTATTTTATCAGAGTTAGAACAACAGGATGATATCTTAATTTTTTCAGGAACAGAAAGGTTTACCCCAAATATTATAACCTTTGGAATTAAGGGAGTCCGTGGCGAAGTTGTGGTACATGCCTTTGAAGAGCACGATATTTTTATTTCAACGACTAGTGCCTGTTCTTCGAAAGCAGGAAGTCCAGCTGGTACTTTGATTGCTATGGGAATTCCAGTGAAAGATGCTCAAACTGCTGTTCGTATTAGTTTAGATGATGATAATGATATGGGGCAAGTAGAGCAATTTCTAACAATTTTTAAACAAATCTACGATAAAACCAAAAAGGTAAGGAGATAAGATGCAATATTCAGAAATTATGGTACGCTACGGTGAATTATCGACAAAAGGTAAGAATCGGATGCGTTTTATTAACAAACTAAAACGTAATATTCAAGACGTACTTTCTATTTATCCATCTGTTAAGGTGACGGCAGATCGCGATCGTTGTCATGTCTTTTTAAATGGACAAGATTACGCACCTGTGGCGGAAAGTCTAAAGCAAATATTTGGTATCCAAGCCTTTTCACCTTCTTATAAGGTTGAAAAAGATGTTTCGGTGTTAAAAGACTCTGTCCAAAAGATTATGACTTCCATTTATCAAGAGGGGATGACCTTTAAAATTACGGCTAAGCGTAGTGATCACAATTTTGAGTTAGATAGTCGTGATTTAAATTTAACGTTGGGAGATGCAGTTTTTGATGTGATTCCACATGTTAAAGTACAAATGAAAAATCCTGACATTAACCTTAAGGTTGAAATTCGTGACGAGGCTGCATATCTTTCCTATGAAAATATAAAAGGTGCAGGAGGACTACCGGTAGGAACTTCTGGAAAAGGGATGTTGATGTTGTCAGGTGGGATTGATTCACCTGTTGCTGGTTATCTCGCTTTAAAACGCGGTGTAGATATTGAGGCTGTCCATTTTGCAAGTCCCCCTTATACCAGTCCAGGTGCTTTAAAAAAAGCGCATGACTTGACACGTAAGCTGACTAAGTTTGGTGGTAATATTCAATTTATTGAGGTTCCTTTTACTGAAATTCAAGAAGAAATTAAAGATAAGGCTCCTGAAGCTTATTTGATGACCTTGACGCGTCGTTTTATGATGCGCATCACTGATGCTATTCGCGAAGAACGCGGAGGATTGGTGATTGTTAATGGTGAAAGTCTTGGGCAAGTCGCTAGCCAGACGCTAGAGTCTATGCAAGCCATCAATGCAGTGACCACAACACCTGTCATTCGTCCAGTGATTACAATGGATAAGTTAGAAATTATCGATTTAGCTCAAAAAATTGATACGTTTGATATTTCGATTCAACCTTTTGAAGATTGTTGTACAATTTTTGCACCAGATCGCCCTAAAACCAATCCTAAAATTAAAAATGCAGAGCAATATGAAGCTCGTATGGATGTAGAAGGCTTGGTGGCGCGTGCACTTTCAGGCATTATTGTGACAGAAATTACTCCTCAAGCGGAGCAGGACGAGGTTTCTGATTTAATCGAAGACTTACTTTAATAGAATAGAAAGATTGGATGGACGTCCAATCTTTTTTGATATTTAGACTAGGTTAACGGTTTGATGAAAAAGTGTTATAATGAAAAAGAACAGGAGGTTTTTAGGATGGTTTATAAAAAAACAATTTTAGCCAGCTTGATGGCTTTAGTAGCGATATTTGGCATAGCATTAGTGATGGATTTAACAGGTTCTAGCCAAGTCAAGAATCTTAATACAGATCAGTCTCAGGAACCGCTGAGGACAGCTCGAGTGGTAGCAAACGGTGATATTCTTTATCATGATATTCTTTACACCAGTGCTAGACAGGCA
>CAMCQB010000122.1 GCA_945876895.1 uncultured Streptococcus sp. | reverse complement strand
ATCAGTGAAGCAAATTGCAAGTATTTCACAATCGGATGCTGATGAATTATAGCAATATATCGACCAATATATTGAGCAAAAATTATCTAATGTTGAAACAAAAACTGAGGATATTCAAGATGAGATACAAGAATTGGAGGAATAAATGAGAAGTACAACAACCAACGGTTCTCGTTATCAGCAAGTAGCTGTCGGTGTGGCCAAGCAAATTGTAGATGGAAAATATATTGTTGGCGAAAAGATCAAGGCTCGATCAACCATTGCCAGTAATTTTAATGTTTCTCCTGAAACAGCTAGGAAGGCAATTAACTTGCTGGTCGATTTGGAAATTGTTGAAGTAAGACATGGTAGTGGGGTGACGGTTACTTCCAAAGAGGCAGCTCAGTTGTTTTTAAATAAATTTGAATCTACAAATTCCTTGCAAGAACTAAGAACTGAGTTAAGGCTAAAAATTCAGAAGCAAAGACAAGAGCTAGATAGTTTTGAAAAACTAATTGATAATATTGTAGCCCATACTCGTGACATCAATAATTCTTTTCCATTTGAACCTTTTCAATTGTTCTTAGATAGTGAGAGCGAGTTATTTGGCAAACAACTAAAGGAATTGAACCTCTGGCAAAAAACTGGTGCGACCTTGATTGCGATTGAGAGGAAGGGAGAAATTATATTGTCACCAGGTCCATATGCCGTCCTTGAAAAAGGAGATTGTATCTATTTTGTTGGTAGCGAAGAAACTTATTCACGTGTAAAGAATTTATTATTGTAATTTTTCTGAAGCAAACCTGTAACATTGTTACAGGTTTTTAATTTTGAAAAATGACCATACATGATAAAATATAGTATGTTCACTTAGAGGAAGGAGATAATATGGAAACATTATTAACAGTAAAAAATGTGACAAAAATTTTTGGTAAAAAACAAAATCAGGCCTTAGAGATGGTTAAGAAAGGAAAGTCAAAGACGGAGATTCTGGAAAAGACTGGTTGTACGGTTGGTGTTTACGATGCTAGTTTTGAAGTAAAGCAAGGTGAAATCTTTGTCATAATGGGGTTATCAGGGAGTGGAAAATCAACTTTAATCCGTTTGATAAATAGACTGATTGAACCGAGCTATGGAAGTATATACATTGAAGGGCATGACATTGCCAAAATGAACAAAGAGGAGCTTAGACAAGTTCGTCGTCATTCAGTTAACATGGTCTTTCAAAAATTTGGTTTATTTCCACATAAAACTATTCTTGAAAATACTGAGTATGGTCTGGAAATAAGGGGTGTTGATAAGGCAGATCGCCAGAAACTAGCTGAACAAGCTTTGGAAAATTCATCATTATTGCCTTTCAAGGATCAGTACCCTGATCAATTATCAGGAGGGATGCAACAACGTGTTGGTCTTGCAAGAGCATTGGCAAATAATCCAGACATTCTTTTGATGGATGAGGCCTTTTCTGCTCTGGATCCGTTGATTCGGAAAGAAATGCAAGACGAATTATTGGACCTTCAAGAGCGGGTACAAAAAACAATCATCTTTATCACTCATGACTTGAATGAAGCTCTTCGTATTGGTGACCGAATAGCCTTGATGAAGGACGGAAAGATTATGCAGATTGGCACTGGTGAAGAGATACTAACCAACCCAGCAAATGATTTTGTAAGTGAGTTTGTAGAAGACGTGGATCGCTCAAAAGTATTGACAGCTCAAAATATTATGATTAAACCAATTACAACTAATATCGATATTGATGGTCCTAAAGTTGCTCTTAGACGGATGGATGTTGAAGAAGTTAGTATGTTGCTTGCTGTAAATCGTCAACGTAAACTTTTAGGAGTTATTTCAGCAGATGCAGCCTTCAAAGCAAATGCTAAACAGCATAGTTTGATTGATTACATTGATAAAGATATTAGAACTGTTTCAAAAGACACTTTATTGGAGGATATTTTACCGCTTATTTATGATTCGGCGGCTCCAATTGCAGTCGTTGAAAACGATCGTTTAATTGGTGTCTTGATTAAAGGTCGAGTGATTGAAGCACTGACAAAACAAGGGATTGAAATAGAAGAATAGGAGATTAATGTGGATAATTTATTACAAAATAATTTACCGATTGAAGAAATAGTTGACAAAGGAATTGATTGGATTACCGATAATCTAGCTGGTTTATTCCGATTCGTTCAAGTAACAGGTGATAGTGTTATGGACTTCGTTTCCGATACATTGACCTTTATACCACCACTATTATTACTCATTATCATCTCATTACTTGCCTATGTTATTTCGAATAAAAAGAAGAATTTTGCTTTCTTAACTGCATTGGGTTTACTATTTATATATAATCAAGGACTATGGGAGGGAATGATTAATACTTTTACGTTAGTACTGGTATCTAGTTTCATGTCCATTATTTTAGGGATTCCCTTGGGAATTTGGATGGCAAAGAGTGACCGTGCGCGATCCATTATTAATCCAATTTTGGACTTTATGCAGACGATGCCGGCATTTGTTTACCTAATTCCTGCAGTTGCATTTTTTGGTATTGGTATGGTTCCAGGGGTATTTGCATCAGTTATTTTCGCTCTTCCTCCAACAGTAAGATTTACCAATTTAGGTATTCGTGAAATTCCTGAAGAATTAATTGAAGCAGCAGAATCCTTTGGCTCTACAGAGCGCCAACGATTGTTCAAGGTAGAACTACCATTGGCTAAGAATACTATTTTAGCGGGTGTCAACCAAACAATAATGTTGGCACTTTCAATGGTCGTAACAGCCTCAATGATTGGTGCTCCAGGTTTAGGTAATGGTGTCTTATCTGCTTTGCAGCATGCGGAAATTGGTGCAGGATTTGTATCAGGATTAGCATTGGTTATCTTAGCTATTATCATTGATCGCTTTACTCAATTTATGAATCAGCCTAAACGAGATAACACAAAAAAGTCAAATTTTGCCAAGTTCTTAGCGCCAGTTTTACTTATTTCATTTTTTGTGACAGGGATTACTCAAGCATTTTTACAAACTCAGACAGCAACCAAGGAGGAGATTACTTTAGCCTATGTAGAGTGGGATTCAGAGGTTGCTTCTACGAATGTTTTAGCTGAAGTGTTGAAGGCGGAAGGCTATGAAGTAAACTTAGTTCCTTTGGATAATGCAGTTGCATGGAAAGCTGTTGCAGCGGGGAATGCGGATGCTTCTGTCTCTGCCTGGTTACCAACCACACACCAAGCTCAATATGAACAATATGAAAGTCAGATTGAAGACTTGGGAGCAAACTTGGTGGGTACTAGTCTTGGTTTTGCAGTACCAAGTTACATGAATATCTCAAGCATTGATGAATTGACTTCACAGGCCGAACAAACTATTATAGGAATTGAGCCAGGTGCAGGTATCATGTCAAGTGCTGAAACAGCTTTAACAAGCTACACAAATCTAAATTCATGGACCCTTACTTCATCTTCGACAGGAGCGATGGTAACTTCACTTGAGCAAGCTCTAAAAAATGAAGAGGATATTGTAGTGACTGCCTGGATGCCTCATTGGATGTTTGCGAAATATGATTTAGTTCTTTTAGAAGATCCACAAGGAATTTTCGGAAACTCTGAAGAAATTCATACAATTGTTAGAAAAGGACTGAAAGAGGATCAGGCTGATGCCTATAGTATCATTGATAACTTTTATTGGGAACCTGAGGACATGCAATCAGTTATGTTAGCTATCGCAGAAGGACAAACACCTAGTCAGGCAGCAAAAAATTGGATTGAGTTAAACCCAGATAAGGTAGAAAAATGGTTGGATTAAAGTCTGTATTACGCTAGTATCTTTGATTAAAAGAACACATTTTACAAACACTTTTCTTTTCCTTTCGTTCAAAAAAAGATACTTGAATTCTTGTTATACAGTATTAATTATTTTAGTCTAGAGTGTTGAGCTCTAGGCTTTTTGATGATTGGATTTTTTTCAGTGTTCAATAGCTAATTTCATAAAAGCAAGACATGCTATCCAATATGGCCAAATAAGTTCTGCAACGTTTGAAGAGATTTTAGAACACATTAATCATCAATATCACGATGTATTTGAAGAACTTGCGAAGTATGATTAACTAATACAAAAAAGAGAATGCTTCAAAATTTTTGACTCATCCTCTTTTTTTTCTTTATTTATTCGTTCTCAATTACAATATCTTCTGTAACCGCCCAATAACAAAGTATATTGAAAAGGCTCCAAAGTCCTATCGACTCT
>CAMCQB010000121.1 GCA_945876895.1 uncultured Streptococcus sp. | reverse complement strand
GTCAAACCACCAGGTCCTAAGGCTGACAAACGACGTTTGTGAGACAACTCAGAAAGTGGGTTATGTTGGTCCATGAACTGTGACAACTGTGATGAACCAAAGAACTCTTTAATAGCTGCTGTAACTGGACGGATGTTAATGATTTGCTGTGGTGTCAAAACATCATTATCTTGCACAGACATACGCTCACGAACGTTACGTTCCATACGTGCAAGACCGATACGGAATTGGTTCGCAAGAAGCTCACCAACCGCACGAATGCGACGATTTCCTAGATGGTCGATATCATCCACTTTTCCAAGACCTTCTGCTAAGTTCAAGAAGTAGTTGATTTCAGCTAAGATATCAGCAGGAGTTACGATACGAACTTTATCATCTGGATTACCATTACCGATAATGGTGATGACGCGATCTGGATCATTCGGTGCCACCACTTTAAATTTTTGAAGGATAACTGGCTCTGTTAAAACAGCATAGTCATTTGGAGTATAAACTAATTTATTCAAATCTCCATCCAAATGCTCTGCAATAGAATCAATGACTTTGCGTGTCATCACAGTTCCTGCCTCAACAAGAATCTCTCCTGTTTCAGGATCTACCAAATTCTCTGCAATCGTTTGGTTTAAAAGACGTGTCTTGACACTAAGCTTTTTATTGATTTTATAGCGTCCAACTGCTGCCAAATCGTAACGACGTGCATCAAAGAATCGAGCTATCAACAAACTACGTGAACTATCCGCAGTTTTAGGCTCTCCTGGACGAAGACGTTCATAAATTTCTTTAAGTGCTTCATCTGTGCGAGAATCGTTTGGATTTTTATGGGTATCTTTTTCAATCGTGTTACGAACCAAGTCGCCATCACCAAAGATATCAATAATTTCATCGTCACCTGAAAAACCAAGTGCTCGCACAAGTGTTGTAAATGGAATTTTACGAGTGCGGTCAATACGCGTATAAGCAATATCTTTTGAGTCAGTTTCTAATTCCAACCAAGCTCCACGGTTTGGGATAACAGTTGAGCCGTAACCGACCTTCCCATTTTTATCCACTTTATCATGGAAATAAACACCTGGTGAGCGAACCAACTGCGATACAATAATACGCTCAGCACCATTGATAATAAATGTGCCCATCTCTGTCATCAACGGGAAATCTCCAAAGAACACTTCCTGCGTCTTAATCTCTCCCGTTTCCTTGTTCACTAAGCGGAAAGTGACAAAAATTGGGGCTGAATAGTTTGCATCATGAGCACGCGCTTCTTCTAGAGTATATTTAGGCTCTTTTAGCTCATAACCAACAAATTCAAGCTCCATAGTGTCTGTAAAGTTTGACACTGGAAGCACATCTTCAAATACCTCTTTCAAACCTTGATCAAGGAAATCTTGGAATGAATCGGTTTGAATTTCAATCAAGTTTGGTAAATCAAGAACCTCTTTGATTCTTGAAAAGCTACGACGTGTACGGTGTTTCCCGTATTGAACTTCATGTCCTGCCAAGTTTTTAGCTCCTTTTTCTCTCAAAAATTTACTGGATCAGTAAACCACTATTTTCCAATTCTTTGTCCTAATTGTGAATTTTTAGAATCTTTATTTTTATGTTACAAAACATCATTTTCCTAAAAATAGGCACAAAAAGAGCAGCTAAATCTCCTTTATGAAAGTTTGATTTAACTGCTGTAAGCCCTGATTGGACAATATTTCAATCAAAGCAGACGACAAATACTCTATAGTATTATACCCTATTTTGATCATTTTGACAAGATTTCTAGTTGTTATTTGTAGAGGAACTTGAGGTACGAGATGACCTTGTGCTACTTGAGTTAGAGGAGCCAACAATACTAGCCCATGCACTTTGACGATCAGCATCTGTCCCACCAATCATGAAGTCATAAGTAGTAACAGGTGCGTCATTTTTTGCCCAATAACTAGTGGTTGTCTCTCCGTTAACGGTTACGCTCCGTCCATTGACTGAGACCGTTCCTGGTTTTTGTCCTGTTGACTTGAGAACCGTTGATTTAATCACGCTATCATCTAGCTGGAACTTCTGTCCAATTCCAAAAATGTTACTATCTGCTTGGTAAATACTATTAACCAAATTAGAGACATAGCGCGCTTGATTACTGTAAGAGGTTGAGGACATTGACGTATTATCATCATGTCCTGTCCATGACCCTAAAGTCACCGTTGGAGTTGATAGCATTAACCATGAGTCAACATAAGTATTACTTGTCCCCGTTTTACCAACCCAATCAGCACCTGCTAAAGTTGGATTAATCGATTTTAGATTATCTAAGAAAGGAGTCGTTATCCCAGAGGTAATCACACCACGCATTAGGTCAACCATAATAGTCGCCGCCGCTGCTGAATAAACTTGGGTTGGAGTTGTATCATACTCATAAATGACTGTCCCATCAGCTGCCGTAATTTTATCTACCATATGTTTCTCATGATATTCCCCTTTATTCGCCAGGGTTTGGTAGCCATTAGTTTGTTGAGCAACAGTCATATCAGCTCCCCCACCCATTGGGAGACTTTCAATACTATAATCTGGGATGTTATAGCCCATTTTTTCCATGTAGCCTTGAACATTGACACCACTGGATTGAAGCAATTTATACGTCCAAAAAGTAGGGATATTCCAAGACGTATTTAAAGCATCTTGAAGTGTCATGGCAGCTGTCCCCTTACTATCGTCGTGCATAATAGACTCCCCGCTAGAGAAGGTTGTCGGATAATTCGACAAAATACTTGCTGATCCCATTAAGCCCTGATCAATAGCTGGTGCGTATGCCAAAATTGGCTTAATACTTGAACCTGGTGAGCGTTCCGTATCAAATGCATGGTTATTTTGGTTAGTGCTATAATCACGACCACCAACAAAACCTAGAATAGCTCCTGTACTGTTATCCATAAGAACATTTCCCATTTCAACAGTACCAGTCCCATCGTCCAAAAGACTACCATATTGAGCTGCTGCTGTCTGCATAGCTTCGTAAATCCCTTTATTAATGGTTGTAGAAACGGTATAGCCTCCTAAACGTAGGGCTTGGGCTGCTTTTTCCACATATGAACTTTGAACATCTTCATTTTTCAAATCAGCTTCTGAAACATTATCTTCCTTGATCAGATAGTCATACATGATTGTCTGTGCTTCAGAGAAGACCTCATGGTAAAGATAATCATGGCTAACAGCCTCTGCAGCTTCTGGTTGTCTAAAGTCCTGTTTTATATCATATGCTTTGTAACTTTCATAGTCTGATTGAGACAATACTCCTGCACGATACATACTGTATAAAACATTTTGTGAGCGTTTGATTCCTAAAGCCATTTCCTCATCACTTTTAAAACTACCATCAGCATTATAAGGAGAATAGACGATTGGACTTTGTGGCAATCCGGCTAAAAATGCAGCTTGTGGAATCGTTAAATCTGCAGCAGATTTTCCGAAAATCCCTTGAGCAGCTTCTTCAATCCCAGCAATATTACGCCCTTGATAATTACGCCCAAAAGGAGAGACATTAAGGTAATCGGTTAAAATATTATCCTTATCCGTATAGCGTTCCAGGGCTAAAGCATAGATAATTTCCTTAGATTTACGACTGAAAGTAGGATCATCTCCTAACACCTGTTGTTTGATTAATTGTTGCGTCAAAGTTGATCCACCACTGGTTTCACCCAGGCCCAGAACAGAGGTTAAAGTTGCTCTAAACACCGCCTTAGGCACCACACCATTATGGCTTTCAAAATTTTCATCCTCAGTTGCAATAACGGCTTTTTTGACATTTTCTGAAATAGCAGAGCTTTCAACTGGAGTACGTAATAAATCGGTATCGATATTCGCAATCAAACTCCCATCAGAGTAATTCATTTTTGAAATACGGGTCAAGGCATCAACCTGTGATACCAAAGACGTCTTACTTGGAATCTTGACATTTTCAATTTGACTACCAAGATAGCCAAAAGCCATCCCCAGCCCTAACATAAATAATAAAAGTAATAACACATGAACGAAGTTAGACATCAACTTCATTGTCCGTAAAATAATAGCTCCAATATCTGACAAAGTAAATCTGTCCTTTGATTCTTTAGGAGCGGATGATTTTTTTAATTTAGACATAAAAACACCTCATTTTACATTATAGCAAAATTGCGAAAACCTTGCACTCACCAAGTTTTTTCTGCTATAATGGTCTAGAAACATTATAGAAATGGAGAAAGCTCATGAATATTTTCGAAGAACTCAAAGCACGTGGCTTGGTCTTTCAAACGACT
>CAMCQB010000120.1 GCA_945876895.1 uncultured Streptococcus sp. | reverse complement strand
TTGAGTTCATCAAGGCAAGTTGACAACGGATAATTTTGATTTTCGAAGAGTATTACTTGGACAAACCTTTGACCAAGTGTGGGTAACTTGTTACAATAATGCTATGAAAAAATACATCCTAAGTCTTTGCTTTCTTTTAATCCTGTTTTTCACCTCTGCTGTTGCTGCCGAGGAACCTGACATCGCTGCTCAAAATGTCATTGCTGTCGAGACCAGCACAGGGAAAGTTCTCTACGATAAAAATGCTGACAGCAAAAATTATATTGCCTCCATCAGTAAAATATTGACTATTTACTTGGTTTTAGAAAACATTCATGAAGGAAAATTAAGCTGGGACACCGAGGTAAGTTTGTCTGACTATGCTTATGGATTAGTTGAAGACTCGACCAACAGCGTCTATACTGTCCGTGAATTAGTCAATGCCAGCATGGTAGTCAGTGCTAACAGCGCAGCCATTGCTCTAGCTGAAAAAGTTGCCGGTAGCGAACCAGCCTTTGTGGATCTGATGCGCGCTAAGCTTGAGGAATGGGGAATTACAGATTATCAAATTGTTAATTCAAGTGGTTTAAACAATAGTGCCTTGAACGGTAATATCTATCCTAATTCTGGTGAAAATGATGAAAACATGCTCAGCGCCAAAAGCGTTGCCATCATTGCCTATCATCTCATCCAAGATTTCCCTGAGATTTTAGACATTAGCAGTCAGTCTAGTGTTGAGTTGGGAGATGAAAGCTATGCTACCTCTAATAAAATGTTAGCAGGGCAAATTTTGGAGCGTCAGGGGGTTGATGGTCTAAAAACTGGAACAACAGAGTTAGCGGGGCAAACCTTGGTTATTACTAGTAAAGAAAATGGCATGCGCATTATAGCTGTTATTCTTCATGCAGACAATGCTGACAGTGATGACTATGCACGTTTTACTGAAGCCAGTAAACTACTAGATTATCTCTATCAAACTTTTGAGTTGACCGATTTATATAGCTCTGGACAACATTTACATTCACTGGCAATCAGTAACGAGAGCACCAAAAAAGTGACCCCTTATGTCAAAGATAGCCTAACTGTCGTTAGACGAAAGGGGAGCGATGTCAGTGAAACTATCACACTTGACTTAGCTTATAATAAACTGACCTCACCTATTTCTAAAAATCAAAAAATAGGCCGGTTAATTTTTAACGATCCAGATGTAATTGGTGATGGTTATCTCTTTAAAGAACCTTCCATCTCTCTTTACTCGTCTGAAAAAATCACACAGAGTTGGCAAAGTCACCTTAAAGCCTTTTTTCAAAACCTTCTTAAAAAATTTTTCTAGCTTTAGGAATCAGTAAAGACATTTACTGATTTGTTATGATATAATCATACAACACAATCTGTCTGAGGAACTAAATTTGAAAATCCTATTATATATTTTGACTTGCCTTTTGGCTTTTACTACTGTTTCAGTCGTTGCCGCAGAAGACAGCAGCGCCGCTAGTACTAAAGATATCATGCAGATTACCCGTGATGCAGGATACGATGTTTCTGACATTAACCGCCCAAAATCTTCAATTGTAGTTGATGGCAGCACTGGCAATATTCTCTGGGGAGATAACATTGACGAGGTTCGCGATCCCGCTAGCATGTCCAAAATGTTCACTCTCTATCTGCTTTTTGAAGAGATGGCTAAAGGAAAAATCACACTTGATACCACAATTACAGCCACTGAAACCGATCAAGCAATCAGTCGAATCTACGAAATTTCTAACAATAATATCGTAGCGGGCGTTGCCTATCCTATCCGTGATCTTATCACCATGACCATTGTCCCTTCATCTAATGCGGCAACAATCATGATTGCGAACTACCTTTCTAATAATAACGCGTCAGATTTTATTGATACTATCAACAAAACCGCTAAATCACTTGGTATGACTAACACCTATTTCAGCAATGCCAGCGGAGCTGTTGCCGAAGCTTTCCAGGGTTACTATAACCCTGAACGCTATGATTTAAGTGCAACAAATAAAACTACTGCACGTGATCTAGGTATTCTCATTTACAATTTTATGCAAAAATATCCTAATATTGTTAATTTTGCAAATCAATCTGAAGTAAGTGTTATGGTAGGAACTCCTTATGAAGAAACTTTCCATTCTTACAACCATTCTCTTCCTGGGGGCGCCTACCCTCTTGAAGGGGTAGATGGTCTAAAAACTGGTTCAAGTCCAAGCGCAGCCTTTAACAGTATCGTAACAGCCAAAAGAGGAGACACTCGCTTGATTTCTGTTGTCATGGGAGTTGGAGATTGGTCTGACCAAAATGGTGAATACTATCGCCACCCCTTTGTTAATGCCCTGTTAGAAAAAGGTTTCGCTGATGTTCAGGAAATAAACAAATCGTCACAGAAAGATAGTAAAGTCCAAACCGTTGCTCCTCGCTCTACCACAAAGACTGTAAAAAAGACTGAGAAGAAGACTTTTTTTGAAACTGTTGAGACTTTTATTAGTCAGCATAGCCATTTACTTATTGGTCTTATCGGCTTCCTAATTGCTCTGCTATTTATCCTACTGCTGATTACCTTTAGACAATCTCGATCATAGAATCTTTTAGTTGAGCTTTTATAACTTTATGCAATAATCCAGCACTGCCTGCAAATCGTTGGAACATGCGGAAATAAAAACCATTACTTTTGTGACAAAGTCAGTAAGATAACTCGATAACTCACTATGAAGTGTATTCATTTATGAGCTTTGTTTTAGCATAAAGTTTTCTGATTTTCTTCAAAACAAAAATGAGTTGTTTTTTCAACTCATTTTATTTATACTTAAACGTCTTAGAGTAGGCAAGAAAACCAGGGTAAGTTTGACCCCCTCTAAGACAAGTGCTTCATTTAAAGTATTACCCTTAAATTTGCTTGCAGAAAGGCTGTTTTTTTAGTGTAGTCATTCAGTTTAGCTTTTGCAGTTCGTTAGACGGCAAACTCCGCTTACAGCTGCATAGCACCTAAGAACAAACTAAACTGAAAAACTATTTTTCAACGATATTAGCCGACAGAGCCTTCCATTTCGTAGCTAATTAGACGATTAAGCTCAACGGCGTATTCCATTGGTAGTTCTTTGGTAAATGGCTCCACAAATCCCATAACAATCATTTCTGTCGCTTCAGATTCAGACAACCCACGACTCATGAGGTAGTAAAGCTGTTCTTCTGAGATTTTTGAAACTTTAGCCTCATGCTCCAATGCTACTTGCGAATTGTGGATTTCATTGAATGGAATGGTGTCAGAGGCCGATAAATCGTCCATGATGATAGTATCACATTCAATGTGGCTGACTGATTTAGTTGAGTCTTTATTAAAAGTAACCTGACCACGATAATCAACTTTGCCACCACCCTTGGCAATTGACTTGGAAACAATAGATGAAGAGGTGCGTGGTGCATTGTGAATCATCTTAGCGCCTGTATCTTGGTGTTGACCTTTGTTGGCAAATGCGATAGACAGCATTGTTCCACGCGCTCCTTCACCATCTAGGTAAACTGATGGGTATTTCATGGTTGTCTTGGCACCAAGATTACCATCAATCCATTCGACAGTAGCGTCTTTCATCGCTTTGGCACGTTTGGTTACCAAGTTATAAACATTGTCCGACCAGTTTTGGATTGTTGAATAGCGCATATACGCCCCATCCAAGGCAAAAATTTCAACAATGGCCGCATGTAGGCTAGCAGTGGAATAAGTCGGAGCTGTACATCCTTCTACATAGTGAACACTCGCTCCTTCATCAACGATAATAAGAGTACGCTCAAACTGACCTGTGCCTTCGTTATTGATACGGAAGTAAGTTTGCAGTGGAATATCTACTTTTACACCTTTTGGTACATAAATAAAAGTTCCACCAGACCAGAAAGCAGAGTTTAACGCAGCCAACTTGTTATCAGTTGGAGGTACTAACTTGGCGAAGTATTTTTTAAAAAGCTCAGGATATTCTTTGAGAGCAGAGTCGGTATCAGTAAAGATAATACCTAATTTATCATACTCTTCTTTCATATTATGGTAGACCACTTCAGATTCATACTGAGCCGAAGCACCCGCCAAAAAGGCACGTTCAGCTTCTGGAATACCAATTTTTTCAAAGGTATCTTTAATCTTTTCAGGTACATCATCCCAAGAGCGAGCAGGTTTATCGGTCGGTTTTTGATAATAAATAATATCATCAAAATTAATATCGGACAAGTCTGCTCCCCAAGTTTGCATAGGCATTTTGTTGAAAGTTTCTAGAGATTTCAATCGAAACTCTAACATCCATTCAGGTTCACCTTTTATTCGTGACATTTCACGAACTGCAGCTTCTGTTGGTCCCTTTCCTGTACTTGCGATAGGTTTCACATCATCATGGAAACCAAATTTATAATCACCGAGGTCAATCGGTTTCGGTTCTACTTTTTCGTTTTCTGACATAGCAGCCCTTCCTATTTTTTCTTGACGTTCAATAACTTTTTATCAAAAACTAAACGACAG
>CAMCQB010000119.1 GCA_945876895.1 uncultured Streptococcus sp. | reverse complement strand
AAAGTCACGGTTTGTGACATTTAGCGTAATCGGACTGCCCATTGTTAAACCATGACGAACACCGGATGTGATTTCGACTTGATCTGACTCAATCTTCATACGTCCACCACGTCCGTAACCACCTTGGCGACGTTTTAGTTCAGCATTGATATACTCAGCTGTTAGAGGAAGACCTGCTGGCACCCCTTCAATAATAGCGGTCAAACGAGGACCATGTGATTCACCTGCTGTAAAATATCTCATTTATTTCTCCAAATATTCTCTCATTTCTTCAAGTGGAATTTGGTTAATGGCTGCTTGACCAAGTTCTGGAACAATGACCGTCTTAATTGATTTTCCACGTGCTTTTTTATCATGCGTCAAAGCCTGATATAATTTCTCCCTATCCCACGGCTCATAATCTGTTGGCAAGCCAAACTTAGCACACATTTGGGTAATCTCATCCGTTATCCCTACTGGCATCAAGCCCTTTTTCTCTGCAACACGGGATATCTGAACCATACCAATGGCAACTGCTTCACCATGCATGACTTTACCATAACCTGCTGTTGTTTCAATTGCATGACCAATCGTATGCCCGAAGTTGAGGTAAAGACGCGTACCATTGTCTAATTCATCTTCTACTACAACCTTGCGCTTCACTTGACAGGAATGATAAATGATACTCTCAGCATGTTCCAAGATTCCTTCAATAGAGCCATCCATACTTTGTAACTCTTCCCAGAGTTCTAAATCATCAATTAATCCATATTTGACAACTTCGCCCATTCCTTCGATGAGTTCTCTTTTTCCAAGAGTATTTAAAGTATTTGGATCAATTAAAACCCCATCAGGCTGAGTAAAAGTTCCCACTGAATTTTTTGCATTAGGAGTGTTAACACCTGTTTTACCACCAATAGAACTGTCCACTTGTGCTGTCAAACTAGTAGGAATTTGTAAAAAATGAATCCCTCGCATATAGGTTGATGCGACAAAACCAGCTAAGTCTCCAACAACACCTCCACCAAGTGCCACAATCCCATCACTACGAGTCATACCATTTTTAAACAAAAAATCATAAGCTTTGTTGACAGTGGTTAGATTTTTCTGTGCCTCACCTTCTAAAAAGTCAAAGACAGCTACTTCAAATCCTGCATCTTCAAAACTTAGCTTTACTTTTTCAGCATATAAACTGCCTACATGATTATCCGTAATAATAACGACCTTTTGAGGTTTCCATAACTGCGCTGCCCACTGACCTGACTTTGCCAAGGAACCACGTTCTACAATAATATCATAAGGATTATGAGGAAGATCAACTCTTACTTTCATCATAGTACTTCCTTCCTTTTTAATTTCTTTTATATTGTTCTTCTAAAGCTGCCCAAATTTTGTCTGTTGGCATTTCTTGTCCAGTCCATAATTCAAAGGCTACGGCCGCTTGAAATAATAACATTCCTAACCCATTGATAGTTTGACGCCCTTGGGACTTCGCTAAGGCTAAGAAAGGTGTTTCAAAGGGTTGGTAAATGACATCTGCAACCAAAAGATTTGTGTGAAATTGCATCTCTTCTGACACTACCATTGATTGACCATCCATACCGACACTTGTCGCATTGACTAAAAGATCTGAGGCATCTGCTTTTTCTTGAATCAAAGCTTGCTCTTCAATCGGTAAAACCTCAATCGTAACACCTGTTTTATCAGTAAAAAGTTTGGCACGCTCACGAGTTTCATCCAAAAACTGACTTTGGTTGAAAATGGTTATCTTTTGAGCACCGTTAAGAGCGGCTTGAGCAATGATAGCAGTCGCTGCACCACCACCTCCAAGAATGGTCATCACTTTTCCCTCAACAGAAAAATCTGCAAATGTCGCTAAACTCTTAAAAAATCCAAGCCCATCTGTATTATAGCCATAAAGTTTTCCTTCACGATTAACAACTGTGTTAACCGCTCCAATAAGCTCAGCGGCATCCGTCAATTCATCCAAATAAGGAATAACAGCTTGCTTGTAGGGCATTGAAATATTAACCCCAAACATATCATAACGTTTGACATTAGCTATCGTGACTTCTAGCTCCTCTTCTGGAATATCCCAAGCAACATAAACGCCATTAACACCGGTTTCGTCAAAAGCTGTGTTATGAATAAAAGGTGAGATAGAATGTTTAATCGGTCTTGCAACAACCGCAGCTAATCGCGTATGTCCATCAATTTTCATCTAAAATCTCCTTAATTTTTTTCATATTAGAAAGAGAAATTTGCCCTGGAGCAGATGCCTCATCTAGGCTGGCAAATGTCCAATCACTGCCCGTCAAAGTTCCCGACATCCGAGTTAGTTGACCTAATTTCCCCATAGACATGGTGACATAGGTTTGTTCAGGATTCAATGTCTTAAAGCCACGTGTATAATTCATAAGGTCCAGAACATCTTGCTCATTTTTAGGCATCACAGCAATTTTAACCACACGAGGGCTAACTGCAGTCAGCTCTGAAAAAACTTCCATTAAATTTTCTGGTGTTTCAACAAAATTATGATATGACAAAATTAGATTTGGAAACTCCAACATCTTATCAAAGACATTACGGTAAGAAAAATATTCAAAATCAATATATTCTGGCTGATATAGGGCATTAATATCCTTTATGATGGAAATGTATTCGTCATCTGACAAAATAATATTTCCACCTTCCTTATTGGTACGCAAAGTAAAAATAATTTCAAAACCAACAAATTTTTCAAAAATAGCTGGTGCAACATGTAAAATATCATCTTTTGATAACACATCTGCCCGCCATTCAATAATATCTACACCATCGAATTTTGTGACATCAATCTGGTTAGCCTCATCTAAACTTCTAGGCATTACCGGTACTACTATTCTCATACATCAACCTTAATCGTAAATACTTTTAAATAATTACTACTTTCATCATTTTTATTATAGGTGAAATCAGCTGGCAACTGATTTAAAGAGTGATATCGGTGTTTGGTCTGACCAAATCCTTTATCCAATTGTTTTTTAAATTGTTCGACAGTCATATTTGAAGCGTTTGTAGAAGCAATAATCGTCCCTTTAGGCGATAAAATTTCCACTGCCTGCGTAATTAACTTATGGTAATCTTTCACTACCGAGAATGTCTGCTTTTTGTTACGAGCAAAACTAGGAGGATCGATAACAATCATATCAAAACACAACCCTTTTCGCTTTGCGTACTTAAAATATTCAAAAACATCCATCACAACAAATTGGTGCTGATCAGTAGATAACCCATTGGCTAAAAAATGAGCTTCAGAAAGTTCTCGTGATCGTTTTGCCAAATCAACTGAAGTTGTTTTAGTTGCTCCCCCCATAGCTGCTGCTACTGAAAAAGCTGCTGTATAAGAGAACATATTGAGAACTGACTGAGACTGTGCTAAACCGTCCACTAAACTAGCTCTCACATCATGTTGATCAAGAAAAATCCCTGTCATCAGCCCATCATTAAGAAAAACACTATAAGCTACACCATTTTCTAAAACCGTAAAAGTTTGCGGACTTTCTTGTCCAAAAAGATGGGCAGACTCATAATCTAATCCCTTAAAACGAATTTTCTCATAGGCTCCACTGACTTCTGGAAAAATATTTTGAAAAGCTTTACAGATCATCTCTCGCAATTGATAAACATAAGGGTTATACCAAGAAAATAGAGCATAATCGTTATATAAATCAATACTTATACCACCAAAATCATCTCCATCCTGGTTAAAGACACGATAGGCAGTTGTTAAATCTGAATGTCTATAGCTTTTTCGCTTTTCTTTAGCCCGACGAAATAAATCCTCAAAATAGGCTTGGTTTAAATCAACTTTATTTTTATTAATAAACCAGCCCACTCCTTTATTTTGCTTAGATAGATAAGCTGAACCTAAAAAATGTCCTTTTTCAGAATATAATGCTACTACTTCATTGTCGAAAGAAAGATTTGGATAACATTTACCATCTAATAGCTGAATACCTGATTTCAGGTTTCTTTCAGCCAAATGACCTACAACAAGTTTTTTCATATTTTCTATTATACCATAATATTGTCAGACTTTTCATAGCAAATTAACTCTTCTATCCACTCCTCACTATATTTTTATGTTATAATCATAGACGAGATTTTAATTTAGGAAATTTTCTAAAAGGACGTTACTCAGTGAAAAAGATAATAAACCATTTTTATCAAGTTATGAGCACTCGATTCGGCTTCATACTGTCGCTCCTATTCTTTTATTGGCTAAAAAGTATGTGGGCTTATAATATTGATTTTAACTTAGACCTTGATAATATTTATCAACTATTTTTGACCATTATCAACCCCATCCCCCTTAGTTTACTATTTTTAGGACTAGCTTTATATGTAAAAAATACTAAAGTATTTTATATTTTAGGCTTCTTCTTATATGCTCTCCTAAATATACTGTTAATTGCAAATGCACTTTATTACAGAGAGTTTTCTGATTTTATTACGATTACGGCTGCCCTAGCTTCAAGTAAAGTTTCAGCTGGTTTAGGAGATTCTGCTATTAATCT
>CAMCQB010000118.1 GCA_945876895.1 uncultured Streptococcus sp. | reverse complement strand
TCAATAAAGATCACCTCTTGTGAATGGACTAAACTTAAAGCCTTAGAAATAACCGATAACTTTTTTTGAACGTTTTTGATAGATTTTTGGCTATTACTTAATTCTTCCTGTAAATGTGTTTTCAGTTCTGCTCCACCATGAACACGGCAGAGCTTACCTTCTAGCTCCAATTCATCCAAATCCCTACGGACCGTTGATTCAGACGACTCCAGCAAAGGGACCAGATCCTCTAAACTGACAAATCCATGTACCGATAATTTATCCATGATAATTTGTTTACGTTCAGATTTTAACATTTCTCCTCCTTCTGAAATCGTTTACAAATATTATTATACCTCTTTTTTACATTTTGTCAATAAAAATCTTCCAAAAACTTCCAAAAATCGTCAAAAAAGAACTCGCCCTTCATCTTAGCACCATCAATCAGACTAAATAAAGTTTAAACCATATAAACTTTACTGTTAATCTCATACCCGCTAACATGTCAAACAAGTTCTTAATAATAGAGTTGGTCTTTCAAGTTAATCTCTTATAAGTATCTTAATAAGGATAATAGAACTGAGAGAGTAACCAAAAAGACTACAATGAGATAAAATAAGGGTTTTCTATCTTTTTTCTTTTTAGAAGGTTTATACCTTGCTTCGTCAATGTTTTTTAAGATATCTTCATCTAATAATTCATTACGCTTTGCCATATGCCCTCCCTTCATTATATGGTGAGTGGATATTATTAAAAATCACTCCGAATTGGATATAATACTAGACAAAATAAATAGAGTGCTTACCATCTGGAGTTTTATCAACACTACTCAACATCACGTTTCGAATAATCTTTTTCTTGACTTCCTCACCCAAACGGTCATAAGACAATAGGGATTCCTCATAGTATTCAAACATACCATTACGTTGAGCAATTTGACGGGTAGAAACCACACTTTTTAATTGTTGGAGGTGATCAACTTGTTCAATCCAACATTCATCAATCGCTTTTAGGATAGAGACACGATAAAACTCTGAAATTTTCTCCGGATTATCAATGATTTCTTCTTTTCGAATTGTCTCATTACGATACAAATGCCAAAGCAATCTATAGACTGAATGATCAGATCTTATATCAAAATCTTGAGAGTAATACTGAAATTTATAACTATAATTATCTAAAATATAACGACGCAGACTTTGTAAGGTACGCTTAGGATGATGAGCAATATAATACTTGATCATTTCTTTAAAAATAGCATCAATTTCATCTTTAACAGATTCTTCATCAAAGATAAGACTATCTCTCAAAGCATATATTTTTTTACGCTGAACTCTCAGACTTTCATCATATTGGATAGTGAAATTACGCGCACTAACCGCAGCATCCTCACTTTTTTCTTGTGCTTGTGCTACAGCTCGCCTAAAACGTTTTTGCGTGAGTAACTTCCCTTGACTTTTATCTTTATGATTTTTGAAGTAACGTCTCACCCACTTAGGACCATGATTGATTAAAATCTCATCTTCCAAAGATACAAAGAATAGACTCATCCCTGGATCACCTTGTCGCCCAGCACGGCCTCTCAGTTGCCAATCTACACGACTATTTGGCATGCGTTCTGTCCCAATAACAGCTAGACCACCTAATTCTTTAACACCTTTCCCTAATTTGATATCCGTTCCACGTCCTGCCAAGGGAGTCGCTACCGTCACTGCTCCCAATTGACCTGCTTCTTTGATAATCAAAGCTTCCTTAGCAACATTTTTCGCAGTCAATACACTATGAGCAATTCCTTCTTGCAGAAGTAGTTTCGAATAAATTTCTGAAATATCAACTGTACCCGATACCAATAAGATTGGTTGACCTGTTTTATGAATTTCTTTCACAGTATCAATGGTAGCCTGTAATTTTTCAGGAAGGGTTGTATAAACCTTGTCAGGAAAATCAATTCTTTGGACTGGTGTATTTGTCGGAATCACAATGACAGGTAATTTATAAGTTGAAATTAGCTCATCTTCTGCAATTTTAGCAGTCCCAGACATTCCTGCGATTTTAGGAAACATGTTAAAAAGCGACTGATAAGTCACAGAGCCCATTGCTCTAGATTCCTTTGTTTTTTTAACTTTTTCTTTGGTCTCGATAGCTTGATGGATGCCAGATTGCAAACGTGTTCCTTCCAAAATTCTACCCGTTCGAATATCTAAGAGCTTAACTTCATCATCCTCAACCACATAATCTTTATTTTTTTTATAAAGATTATGAGCTCTCAAGGCTAAATTAATATGCCGATTTAATTCAAAATTTTTATTAGAGTACAAATCATCAATATCAAAATACTCATCAGCATAACGACTACCTTTGGATGTTAGGTAAACGACCTTATCTTCTTCATCGTAATAATATTCTTCCTCGCTTAGTGTTTGAACAAATTGGTCAGAAATATCATACAAGTTAGATTGTACCCGTGGTGAGCCTGAAATAATAAGTGGCGTCTGAGCACTGTCTAAAAGAACTTCATCTGCTTCATCAACAATAACGTAATTAAAATCACGCATAAACTTCTCGTTTTTTGAAGCAACCAAATTATCTGTTAGATAATCAAATCCTAACGCAGTACTGGTTGTATAGGTAACATCAGCATCATAAACAGCCTTACGTGTCTCCGTATCAACATCTTCATCATCCTCGAAAACACCGACACCTACTGTCAAACCTAACCATTTAAAAACTTGCCCCATTTCCTCAGCATCACGTTTAGCAAGATAGTCATTGGTTGTCACTAAAATGGCACCTTTGGAAGATAAACCATTTAAATATAAAGGAAAAGTGGCCGTTAGAGTCTTTCCTTCACCTGTCTTCATTTCAGCAATATTGCCTTGGTGGAGGGCTATCCCCCCTAAGATTTGGACATCGTAGGCAAACATCCCCAAAACTCGTTTATTAGCCTCTCTAATTGTAGCGAAAGCTTCAGGAAGAAGGTCATCTAATGTTTCACCATCATCTAAACGTTGGCGAAATAAGATGGTTTGATTTTGGAGCTCCTGGTCAGATAATTTTTCCATGGTAGCTTTTAGCTGATTAATTTTTAAAAGTATTTTTTCAAATCGTTGTAATCTTATTCTATCTAATAAAGATCTCTGCTCCACTCTTATCTCCCTTTCTAAATAGTTGTAATCAAAGTTTTAACAAAATTCAAATCTTGAGGAATATCACTTTCTGTATAGCGTTTAGAAAGTGGTCTTTCAAATTTTATCGCTACTTTCTCATCTTCATGGAAAATTGATAAAGAGTGGAACACAACAGCACTACAGCCACCACTCATCAACGTAATGGTATAAGAGAAGGCATCCTTTGGATATATAAATTCTTGTTCAACGCTTCTTAGTACTGTAAACCCAATATTTTCGTTTAATCGATTCACAAAATCTAAACGAATGAAGACTCTGTTCATAGGAGTTGACTCCAAATCTGCTTTTAATAAATATGTCTTTCCTGGTTTTAAGACAGGAAGAGCAGGACTCCTACGATTCCCTTGATAGTTTGTTCGTGATTGCCAACGGCTAATTGGTTTTCCTGATGCCATTAAAAGATTTTCAAAAGAGACACTATCTTCTAAGAATTTAATCGTTGAGCCATAAAGATAAGAATTACCCGATGTTACTCTATCCCATTTAATCGTAGCTAGTAAGGTTTTAGTCATTAATAACTCCTTCCGAATCGCTCTGATAAAATGGTAATATATTGTCTCATAAACCACTTATTGATGGCACTACTATTATCATTGTGACGGCCTTCATATCCCTTTGTATAGATATGGGCATTTTTATCAGATAGATTTTCTACTAATTCTTTGGTAGCTGTTCCATCATAATCATCATTTTCCATAAAAGCAATTGCAAAATCTGTATTGGGAAAGTCTGATTGATTAAATTTATTCCAAAATTTATGATTTAACTGCTTAATATTTTCCTTTGTTGTGCCACCAGTTAAATTTCTCAACATGTCTCCCATGGTTTCAAATTCATCTGGACGTTTTAATTTCATCCCAACAGCAGTATTTCCTAAACTAGCAAAGGGTTTTCCAACAACAATACCACTTGGATTAAAGTGAGATGCGTAATATAAAGCCCCAAAAGTTCCCATAGACAAACCTGATAAGATGAGTTGAGAAGAATCAAAACCAAGATAATCTAAAGTTTCTTGGATACTATCTTCAATAGCAGCTTCTAATTCTGGTGTTCCACCATAGAAACTGCCACCTTCCAATCTAGGATCTCCAATCAGCATAAACGGAGCCTTCATTGATTTCATCATAAAGAATCCCTCAAATCCTTCAGCTCCCCTAAAACCTGAAAAATAAACATTTAGTGGCGGTTTCATATCGCCAGGATTGAAATAAGAAATAAACTCTTGTCGTTTAGAGTCGCTAAAGCGCCGTCCTCCTAAGACAAACTGTCCTAACCCTTTTCGAGAATATCGCCAATGCATTGGACCAAATCTTAAACTTCCACTACCTTTTGCATAAATTGTAACACCATAGTATCCCTCACCATCTTCTGGGTCAAGAATAAATGGTGTTTCAAGTGCTTTCCCTGAAATAAATAACGTTCGATGGATATCATGCAAAGAACCTGCATAAAAACTAGTAACTT
>CAMCQB010000117.1 GCA_945876895.1 uncultured Streptococcus sp. | reverse complement strand
ACTCAAAATCCAGTGTCCGCAAGGACGTGCCGGTTCGACCCCGGCCGCCGGTATAGTTTAAATAAAGAAACGCTGTTTTTTACAGCGTTTCTTTTATTTACTGTTAATACTACTAGTTCTAATTTGCTCGTTAGTTATTTTGTCTCATTATCAACTGTACGAGATAATAAGTTGATGTTTGCTTGGGGCTACTATAAAGAATGATAATTTGTTATAATGGAAAATATTACTTGATGGAGGACAAATATGAGATGCAGGTTATTGAGAAGGCACCAGCAAAAATAAATCTCGGTTTGGATATTGTTGGTAAGCGACAAGATGGGCTTCACGAACTATCAATGATTATGATGAGTGTTGATCTGAATGATTATGTCATGGTTTCTAGCTTGAGTGAAGATGAGATTGTGATTGAAACCAATTCTACTCGAATTCCTTCGGATTCTAAAAATGATGTTTATAAGGCCTGTCAGTTACTTAAGGAGAAGCATAATATTACAACGGGTGTTAAAATAGTGTTAGAGAAAAAAATACCGGTTTGTGCTGGTATGGGAGGAGGTTCTAGTAATGCTGCGGCAACTTTACGCGCTTTAAATGAATTGTGGAACTTAAATTTGTCGTTGGAAGAGTTAGCTGAAATTGGTGGAAAAATTGGAACAGATGTTCCTTATTGCATATATGGTGGGTGCGCATTAGTCTCAGGTTGGGGTAATGAGGTATCACTTTTAGAATGTGTTCCTAAATTTTGGGTAGTATTAGTCAAACCAAATTTTGGTATTTCAACACGAACAGTTTTTTCTGATTTAAGTATGGATTCTTTAAGCCATGTTGATATTGAAAATTTAAGAGTTTCTATTTTAGAAAAAGATTATGATGCCATGGTGAATTACATGGGGAATTCCCTTGAATCTATTAGTATTGCTAAGAAACCCTTTATTAATCATATTAAGGAGAAAATGGTAGAAGCTGGGGCAGATGTGGCTTTGATGACAGGAAGTGGTCCGACAGTTTTTGCTGTTTGTCGTAGTGAGAAGCAAGCTAATCGTGTAGTAAATAGTATGAGAGGCTTTTGTAAAGAAGTGTATAAAGTCAGAACACTTTAAAAGAAGTTTAAGTCTTATAGTTAGAAATAGAGAAGTCGATTATAGGTAATACTACTGAGTCATGAGAACCTATCTCACGGCAATTGTCTGAGGCAGCTGTGATTTTCAGAATTTACTTGTTAATTGGTAGGGACTAAAATGCCCAAATTGTCAAATTAAGCTAGACTTTTTCATGTAACTCAGAAAAACTTGGTATGGTGTTTGATAATTCAAAGACTTTATAGGAATCTTATTCCTCTTATCAGCTATAGCTGATAAAACTTGCCGCGAAATATAGGTAAAATCCTTCTGGTTAGGCAATCCGTTTAGTCTTAGTAAACCATTGGAGTGTTCATTGAGACCTCGTTGACCGGGACAACCTGGATCGGCAAAGAAAATATTAACGTCATGGCATTCGAAATAGACTTCCAATTGGAAAACTCTTTCCCACAATCAAAAGTAATCGACTTAAAGAGATGACTGGGAACTTGAGACAGCCATTGATTGATGGCTTCCTCAATATCACTTGCTTTTCGTCCCTTAGTTTTCAGTGTAATGATGGCTTTTGAGAGGCGTTCTACTAAGGTAATGACCGCACTTTTGTGTTTCTCGCCAACAATGGTATCTCCTTCTAGGTGTCCGAACTCTGAATGAAAATCAGGATAGAGTTCAGCTCTTTCCCGTAAATCTCTGCGAAAGGCTTGTTTTCCACTTTTTTTGCTATAACCATTTGGTTTTCGTTTTCCTTTTCAAGGGAGGTCTTCCTTCTTGAAAATACCAGGGTCTGCTAGCCGATAGAGAGTTCTCCTAGAACAAGAAATCCTATCTGGATAAGTTCCTTTAATGACATCAAGGCTCCAGCTTCGATCTAAATAAGTTTGAATAACGTCTTTTTCTGCTTGCGACAGACTTATTTTCCTCCGACCGCAGCGTTTCTTATTGGCTTTATAGTGTTCATAATAGTCGTAGGCAGAATGTCCGTCTTTGAGAAAGTTGATAACATGATAGACGGCCTGCTTTGATCTTCCAAGAGCTATCATGATATCTGTAACTTTTATACCTTCTTTGTAGTAAGCCTCTATCATGACGAGTTCATTTGTGGTTCATGAGTGTAGGTCATTTATGTTAGTTCCTTTCAGACAAATGTGGTAGTTTATCTGAACCTAACATAGATGGCTTTTTTCTGTCTAGCTTAATTTTACAAATTGGGATTTGAAAAAAGAGGTAGAGTTTTAAATAAGAATACTTAGATTTGAGAACTTATGTGACTTAGGGATTGATTGTCAGAACTACTATTACTAATAAGTAGTTGATCTTTTAAAATTACTTTTGCCTATTTTTACACTTAGAGAGCAAGAAATAGACGAAACATCATTGCTACCTTACTATTTTTATGTTATGATGTAGGAGTATTAAATTAACTGGTTAAGGAAATAGGCTGTGGAAAAATTATCAATTAAATTGGATCAGACGCTAAATTACATTTTGTTAAAGGCTGAAAATCAACATGAACTGTTGATTGGAGATTGTCGTAGTGACGTTAAGGTGACCAATACTCAGGAGCATATTTTAATGCTATTATCTGAAAAGCAGTTGACTAACTCGGAGCTGGCGAAACATTTACATATTTCTCAGGCAGCTGTGACTAAGGCAGTAAAGTCTTTAGTGCGTATGGGTCTTTTAGAGACTCAGAAGGATACTAAGGATGCTCGAGTGACATATTTTGTATTGACGGATGAAGCGAGACCTATTGCAGAAGAGCATCGTCATCATCACGAGGAGACTTTGGGAGCATATGGACAATTGTTAAAAAAATATTCAAATAGTGAAAAGAGTATTATTTATCGATTTTTAGATGATTTAAGTAAGGAGTTAGGGGAGTCATGAGATATATAACTGTAACAGATTTGTCATTTCAATATGATGCTGATCCTGTATTAGAGCATATTAATTATCATTTGGATAGTGGGGAGTTTGTTACTTTAACAGGAGAAAATGGTGCGGCAAAATCTACCTTGATTAAGGCGACTTTGGGAATCTTAAAACCTAAGGTAGGTTTTGTTGAAATTGCAAAGCACAATACTAGTGGAAAAAAATTGCGTATTGCTTATTTGCCGCAACAAATTGCTAGCTTTAATGCTGGCTTCCCTTCGACAGTTTATGAATTTGTTAAATCTGGCCGCTACCCTAGACAAGGCTGGTTTCGACGGTTGACGCAACATGATGAAGAGCATATCAAAGTTAGTTTAGAATCAGTTGGAATGTGGGAAAATCGTCATAAGCGAATTGGTGCTCTTAGTGGTGGTCAAAAACAACGTGTCGTGATTGCACGTATGTTTGCCAGTGATCCCGATATTTTTGTGCTAGATGAACCAACAACGGGAATGGATGCTGGTACGGCAAAAACATTTTATCAATTGATGTCACATAGTGTGAAAAATCATGGAAAATCTGTTTTGATGATCACACATGATCCCGATGAAGTGAGTGATTACACTAATCGTAATATCCACCTCGTACGAAATCAAGATCTACCATGGCGTTGTTTTAATGTTCACGATAGAGATGAAAGAGGTGAGAAAGAATGATGGATATTTTAGCTTATGATTTTATGCAGCGAGCTTTGCTAGCTGTGGCTGCTATGAGTATTTTTGCGCCTATATTAGGAATTTTTTTGATTTTGCGTCGCCAGAGCTTGATGAGTGATACCTTAAGCCATGTTTCTTTATCAGGTGTGGCTGTTGGTGTGGTTTTAGGACTTTCTCCCACTTGGACGACTATTATAGTTGTTGTTATTGCAGCAATTGTGCTGGAGTATCTGAGAACAGTTTATAAACATTACATGGAAATTTCAACGGCTATTTTGATGTCGATGGGACTGGCACTATCTCTTATTATTATGAGTAAGGCAGATAACTCTAGCAGTTTAAGTTTAGATCAATATTTGTTTGGCTCTGTTATTACGATTAGTCAAGAACAAGTAATAGCTTTATTTCTTATCGCAGCTACTATTGTTCTACTGACATTTTTATTTATTCGTCCCATGTATATTTTAACTTTTGATGAAGACACTGCTTTTGTTGATGGATTACCAGTTCGGGCGATGTCAATTGCCTTTAATGTTGTGACTGGTGTTGCAATCGCCTTAATGATACCAGCAGCGGGAGCATTACTTGTTTCTACTATTATGGTTTTACCAGCTAGTATTGCCATGAGATTAGGTCAGAGTTTTAAGGCCGTTATTTTTATTGGGATGTTGATTAGCGTGATTTCCATGATTGGAGGAATCTTCTTGTCTTACTGGGCTGAGACTCCTGCTAGCGCCACGATTACTATGATTTTGATTATTTTATTTGTTTTGGTGAGTCTGATTAATCGACTACTCAAAATCTAACGTAAGCTTGGTAATATAAAATGGTGAGAGGTCGGATCTTCATCTTATCTCTTTCCTTATGCAACGGGGTATAATAAAAACGAGAGCCAAATGGCTCTCGTTTCAGAATGAAGACAAACATCTCGATTGATGTTTGTCTTTTTCTGTTTATTGGTCTGATAGT
>CAMCQB010000116.1 GCA_945876895.1 uncultured Streptococcus sp. | reverse complement strand
CAATGGCATCATCAGCTGCTTTTAAGGGAGAAACCTTACGATGACTATCTTTATAATCTCGTTCAGCGATTTCCTTTTTCAATGATTCTAAGTCTGTTGTAATCCCTTTTTCTAAATTTTCTTTATAGCGACGTTCTGCTCGCTCATCCACTGAAGCTACCAAGAAAATTTTCAATTCCGCATCGGGTAAAACAACGGTCCCAATATCACGTCCATCCATTATAATAGCACCATCTTTAGCAATCAGCCGCTGTTGTTCAACTAATTTTTCGCGAACTTCAGAGATGGCAGCTACCCAAGAGACATTGTTTGTCACATCATTATCACGAATAATGTCCGTCACGTCTGTATCTCCTACAAAAACTTTCTGTAAACCTGTAGTGGATCGTTGGAAAGAAATAGGATTTTTATCTAATTGAGATAAAATACTTGGTGTATCTTTTTCTGTTAAATGATTTTTTAAAGCTAAATATGTTGCTGAACGGTACATTGCTCCAGTATCTAAATAAGTATAGCCAAGATTGTTTGCAATAATCTTGGCTACTGTACTTTTTCCACTAGAGGCAGGACCGTCAATTGCAATTCTAATTTGTTTCATGACTACCTCAAACTTTATCTTTAGTTGACATTGACCACATCACCTGGATTAGCATACCATGTTCCACCAGGTCCTGTCATCATATTAGGGTTTAGAGCATAAAGTTGCTCTAAAGAAATACCTGCTCGTGCGGCAATTGAAGCAGCACCTTCACCAGCATTAACAGAAATTGTTGCGCCCGTTGAGTTTGTAGATGGAGCTGCATAGGCTTCAGTTGTCTGATCTGCATACGGATCAACATACTCCTCTGATGATGCTTCTGTAGTAGCTTCTGTCGAACTTGATGATGAGCTTGATGATTTTTTCTTTTTCTTGCTACTTGTACTAGACGCTTCTGAACTTTCCTCAGTTGTACTAGATTCTTGTGTCGTAGAACTTGTAGCCTCACTAGAAGATGAGCTTGTAGCAACTGATGAAGTAGATGCTCCATAAAATCCATCTGTTGCATCTTTGCTGCCACCACCACTAGAAGTGTATAAAACCACTACAAAAATAGCTAAAACAATGGCAAAAAATATCCCCAATAAAGCTGTTAAAACAGGAGTGCTAATCACTTTTGAGCTTTTTGCTTTTTTGGGTTTCTCCTCTGCTTCTTCTACCTCTTCGTAAAGTTCCTCTTCCCATGGTTCTTTTGCCATGATTTCCCCCTTGTTAAAAATAAAATTTAATATTAAAATGATACTATGAAAGTAACAATTATTCCAGAAAAATGTATCGCATGTGGATTGTGTCAAACTTATTCAGATGATTTTGATTATCATGATAACGGTATTGTCAAATTCACCAATTCAGAAGAACACCAGCTAGAGCTTCCAGATAAAGATTCCACTACACTGGCTATTAAAAACTGTCCAACAAAAGCACTGATTTCTCATTAGTGCTTTTTATTTTTGATAATGATCAAAATAATCTAGCTTAATAAAATTATCCAGCAACTCCACTTCACCTGTGAATTTCGGATGAACAGCTAAAGCATCTAAAAAATATTTTTTAGGCCACTTCCTCATATAAAATATTTTACCCTTAGGATACTTATCTGTAACAAACATCAAACTATGTTTTGTAATTTCTATTTTCTGAATATCTGCTATCGCTATTTTAGAAGGTGTAAAAACACTAAATGACACAATCTTGACATCTTCATCTTCAATGATAAAGTAACGATGAAAACCAATACCAACTAATATGACGAATAATGCAAATAGTATCAATAACTGATATGGAATCCGCGCACGCTCATACAATAAAGATAAACCCAAAAATATAGGTGTAATCGTAATAGACCAATAGACAATCAACCAAGAAAGCTCTGGTTGCCAATGATAACGGATTTTACCAAAAATTTTTATCACAGGTATAACCTCCATTAACCTCTATTCTATCATATTTATTGTGTTTTAAAAAGGTTAATCTTTAAAAGTTGAAATGCCAATAATAACCTCTACTGCTTTTTCCATAGTCTCTAAGCTGACAAATTCAAAGCGACCATGCATATTTTCTCCCCCAGCAAAGATATTTGGTGTCGGAATCCCCATGAAAGAAATTTTAGACCCATCAGTACCACCTCGGATTGGCTCAATAATCGGTTTGATAGCTAAACCTTCCATAACATTTTTTGCAATTTCCACACAGATCATATCTTGCTCAATCACCTTTTTCATATTATAGTACTGATCTTCTATCGTTAAAAGCACTCTATCTTGATCAAACTGATTATTAAAATGTTTAGCTATTCTAGCTAATTCAGATTTTTTAAATAAAAAGTCATCTTCTTCAAAATCTCTTATAATGTAGCTAGAATGCGCTTCCTCAACAGTTCCCTCAATAGCTAAAAGATGGTAAAAGCCTTGACTTCCCTCTGTCTTTTCAGGTCGCTCACTTTCAGGAAGTAAGTTATGAAAATCCACAGCTAGTTGAAGAGCATTGATCATTTGATTTTTAGCCGTTCCTGGATGAACATTACGTCCTTTAAAGACAATATCTGCTCCTGCTGCATTAAAAGTTTCATACTGTAACTCTCCAAGTGGGCCACCATCAACTGTGTAGGCAAAGTCAACATCAAAATCTTTAACATTGAACTTATTCGCACCAACACCAATTTCTTCGTCTGGACCAAATCCAACTCTAATTTCACCATGTTGAATTTGAGGATTCTGAATTAAATAATCCATTGCCGTTAGAATTTCTGCAATCCCTGACTTGTCATCTGCACCAAGCAAAGTTGTTCCATCTGTGGTAATTAAAGTTTGTCCCATATAATTTTTGAGATTAGGAAAATCTTTTGGATCCAAACGATAATCAGAAGTCCCTAAATTAATAATTCCACCATCATAATCTGTAACCACTTGAGGATTAACACCTTCA
Organism: uncultured Streptococcus sp.; assembly: GCA_945876895.1. Taxonomy (GTDB): domain Bacteria; phylum Bacillota; class Bacilli; order Lactobacillales; family Streptococcaceae; genus Streptococcus; species Streptococcus porcorum. The sequence goes on along the minus strand of CAMCQB010000116.1, from coordinate 1,691 downwards.
GCATTAAAGTCAGCTGTATCCATATGAGCTATAAAACCAATTTTATGTTTAAACTGTGTACTATTAGCCGGAAGAGTTCCTACAATATAGCCATTACTTTCTAAATAATGAACATTTTGTAATCCTATAGCTTCCATTTCTGGTTTTAAAACATTTAAAGCAAAATCAACTTGACTTTGGGTAGTTGGGGTAGTATCTGACGTTTCATCACTACGTGTGTTAACCTTCACATAGGTTAAAAAACGCTCAAGTAATTTTTCTTTCATCGCACTCTCCTTTCGTTCCTATCTATTTTAAGCTATATTTAGACTTTAGTCAAAAAGAAAATAATACTATTTTCCTTCTTTTAACAGAAACGGTAGAAATCACTCATCTATACCAGTGGTCAACTAAAAATTTTCTCCACCATGAGAAAAAAGAAGGTCATCTAACCTTCTTACATTGTAAATAAATAATTTATCAACTATATTTTGGACGAGCGAAACCACGAATATTTCCGTGTCCCACTTGATAAGTTTTATTTCTTACTTGTTTGTCACTGTTACCCTCAATAGTATAAATCATACCATCTACTACATTCGATACAATACCAATATGATCAGCAAATCCATCATTTCCTTGATAATTTTGATCCCAGTTAAATGTAATAATATCTCCAACTTTAGGAATCATTGTTCCATCTTCATTCCAAATGTTTAATTTCTTAAAAATCTGAATATGACGATCAACACCACACTCTCGGCCAATCAAATGGCTTAAACCTGAACGCTGAAACATCACTGTAGTGAAAATATCACACCAGTTATCATCATAGGTTGCTGTGTAACCAACAGGTTTAGGTGTCACAGAGTTATAGTCATCAATAATTTTTTTATGTTCTGCATCACCATTTTTTACACCTAGCAAACTCGCAGCCATATCGATGATAGATTTTGCTTGTCCAGTAACTGTTTTTGAAATTGCTGGATTATCTGCGATTAAATTGTACTGACCTAAATTAAATCCCTTTGTAGAACCGTCTTGATAATCAATGTAGGTATGAATGGTGTAGTTTCCATCAATATACTTATGATTAGCTGTATCAACAGTAATCTGAACTTGACCATTTTTGAGATCTGCTGCAGTGTACCATTTTAAGTTAGATTGATTACTTTCAGACCAAGCTGCGACACGAACAAGTTTAACCGATGGAGCTTCTGCACCCGCATCTACGACAACAGTTACTTTTCCATTTTCTTTCTGGTAGTCGCTTGTACTTACTTTAACAATAGACGTTGTCGCCAGGGTCTCTTTTGGTTTTGGTGTAGGAACCGTGTAAGTGCTTGCAGCTAATCCAACTAACTGACTACGACCACTTTCTTGTCCATAAAAATGAACATGGTACTGACCGGTTTCATTTTTATGATTTTTAGCTTCAACTGTTACCTGATAAGTTCCACTAGCTTGTTTGTTCGCAGTGTACCAAACCAAATCATCCTGACCGTTCTGATTTGTCCATACAGGAATCTTAACTGAAGAGATGCTGCTTGGAACATTAGTGATCGTCGCAACAAAAGCTGTTTCACCTTTTGCCACAACTGACACACTTGGTTGTTTAACAGCGTCTGCTTGAGAAGGTGTGACAGTGTAGGTTGCTGTAGTCAAACCTTGTAACTGAAGACTACCTGATGCTTGACCATAAGCATGAATGT
>CAMCQB010000115.1 GCA_945876895.1 uncultured Streptococcus sp. | reverse complement strand
CAAAAAGTGTTGCTCAATAGCCGTTCCAAGCGTAATGACTCGGTTACCGCCAATCAAACGTGTCAACATAAATAGACTAAGACTTGGGATAAAAACGGATTGCACCCCCGAACGAACACCATTCAAAGATAAAGGAAAAATAACCTTAGAAAACGTTTGCCATTCTGTTGCCCCTAAATCTCGACTAGCATTAATAACATTTTTGTCAATATCATCCAGTGCGTTAAAAATCGGCAAAATCATAAATGGTATTTCAATGTAGCTGGCCACAAAAATAAAAGAAAAATCTGTGAATAAAATTTGTTGAGGACCTAAGCCCATAAAACCTAAAAAATGGTTAATCGCACCATGTTGACCAAAAATCCCCATAAAAGCATAGGCTTTTAGCAAAAGGTTAACCCACGTTGGTAAAATAACCAACATTAGCCATAATTGTTTGTGCTTAAGTCGCGTCAACACCAAGGCTGTTGGATAGGAAATTAATAAGGTAACCAGAGTAATGATACCTGCATATAAAATCGAGTTAAAACTCATTTTTAAATAGGTTCCATTAGCAAAGAATGTCTGGTAGTTCCCCAGAGTAAAATGACCTTCAATATCAAAAAATGAGTTATAAACAATCATTAATACAGGAGACAGGACAAAAAGGAAAATCCATAAAAAGTAAGGAAGAGAAAAAAAGTTAGCTGTTTTCTTCATTTCTCTCCTCCTCAATGGCATTGATTAAGCCATCTTCATGCTCTTCCATTTCAACATACTCTTCGATTCGAGCATCAAACTCTTCTTCTGTCTCATTTAGACGCATGATATGAATATCTTCTGGAGTAAAATCAAGGCCAATGACCTCACCTTCGATCGCCTTACGCGTAGAGTGAATCATCCATTCATTTCCCAGCTCATCATAAGCAATAATTTCATAATGCACGCCACGGAAAAGTTGGGTATCCACTTTAACTTGGAGTTTTCCTTCCTCTGGTAAGGTAATTTGCAAATCTTCTGGGCGGATGACAACTTCAACAGATTCATTCGGACGCATTCCTCCATCGACTGCTTCAAACCGCTTACCATTAAACTCAACCAGATAGTCTTCTATCATTGTTGCCGGCAAGATATTTGACTCACCGATAAAGGTAGCCACAAAATGATTGATAGGCTCATCATAAATGTCAACTGGAGTTCCTGACTGAACAATTTCCCCTTCATTCATTACAAAAATCCAATCACTCATTGCAAGAGCTTCCTCTTGATCATGGGTAACAAAGACAAAGGTGATCCCCAAGCGTTGTTGCAACTCACGCAACTCGTATTGCATATCGGTGCGCAACTTTAGATCAAGCGCAGATAAGGGTTCATCCAAAAGAACAACACGTGGTTGATTGATAATAGCTCGCGCAATGGCAACACGTTGACGTTGACCACCAGATAATTTCTGAATGGCACGTTTTTCATAACCATCCAGACGAACCATTTTTAGAGCTTCTTTAACACGGTTTTCAATTTCTTTTTTGGCAACCTTTTTTAACTTTAAGGGAAAGGCTACATTTTCAAAAACCGTCATATGAGGGAAGAGTGCATAACTTTGGAAAACCGTATGCACATCTCTTTTATTGATAGGAATATCATTGATACGCTTACCATCTAGATAAACATCCCCGCTACTAGCATCTAATAAGCCCGCAATAATGTTCAAGATAGTCGATTTTCCTGACCCCGATGCTCCAAGGAGGGTATAAAACTTCCCTTCTTCTAGCTCAAAATTGATGTCTTTTAAGACTACTGTACCGTTATCTTCAAATACCTTTGATACGTTTTTAAACGCAATGATTGGATTAGTCAATTCTCATAAAACCTCCTTGACTTTTCTATTATGTTAATTTTTCACCGATAATGCGAACTTCTGGCTCTAAGGTCACACCTGAATGCTCCTTGACTTTTTCAATAACATCTGCAATTAAATTTTCATAGTCTGTTGCAGAACCATTGTCAACGTTCACCATAAAACCAGCATGTTTGGTACTCACTTCTACACCACCTACACGGTAACCTTTTAAGCCAGCTTCCATAATCAGCTGACCAGCAAAGTAGCCAGGCGGACGCTTAAAGACAGATCCACAACTTGGATACTCCAACGGTTGTTTTAGCTCCCTCAAATGATTCAAACGAGTCATCTCTTGTGAAATCGGAAGATAATGACCTGGTTTGAGACCAAATTTTGCAGAAATCACCACTTCACCTGTATCCTGTATAGCTGAACGGCGATAACCAAAACGCATCTCACGATTACTGATTGTTTTGATTTCTCCATCCTTAGTTAATACCTTAGCAGATAAGAGGATATGTGCGATTTCACCACCATAAGCGCCAGCATTCATGAAAACAGCACCACCAACACTACCTGGTATACCGCAAGCAAACTCAAAGCCTGTTAAACTATGGAATTTAGCAATTCGTGTGGTTTCTATCAAATTAGCACCTGCATCTGCTTCAATCACATAACCATTGACAGTTGTTGTGTTTAATTTATCAAACATAATAACAAAACCACGAATACCACCATCTCTCACAATAATATTGCTGGCATTTCCCAAAACCATCCAGGGAATTCCATGACGATTGGCAAACTTAACAATCCGTGATAATTCATAACCATTTTGAGGAAAGGCTAAAAAGTCTGCTGGACCACCAACTCGTGTGTAGGTATAATCTTTCAAAGGCTCATTGACACGAATATCAATGCCCACCAATTCTACATTCATTTTTTCTAACATATCAGATCTTTCTTTACACATACTTATCTATACTTTAAAAATTATTTCAAGACACAATAAAAGAGTTGAGCTTTTTCTCAACTCTTCCATTATATCAAATTTTTAGCTATTTGACGATAATCGTCAACAATATTTATTCAATCACCAACTGTACCAAATCTGAAATATCAACCTTTGCTAGCAAGTCTTTGATAGATTGATTTAAAACAGGATGGACAAAATCAGGTGCAATATCAAATAAGGGTTGTAAAACAAAAGCTCGTTCTTGAATATAAGGGTGAGGAATAACTAAGTTCTCTTCATTGATGACCTCTTGTCCAAAAAATAAGATGTCAATATCAATTGTTCTAGGTCCCCACTTCTCTTTTCGTTCACGTCCCAAATCTTGTTCAATCTGTTGACAATAGGTTAATAAATCTTGAGCTGATAGTGCCGTCTCGAGCTCACAGCAAAGGTTGATAAAGTCTGGTTGATCTTCTTTTCCCCATGCTGGTGTTTCATAAAACTCTGATAAACCGATTACCTTGCTCTCTGGGAGTGAGAGAAGACGTTCTAAGGTTTCAGATATAATACTAATACGTGCCCCTAGGTTACTTCCTAGACTGAGATAGACTTTAGTCACGTCGTTTTCTCTCCAATTCTACTCCAACTGAGCTATAGTGCCCATTAATAGGAGGGTTTTCTTTTTTTACAGCTAATTTAATTTTTTTTACTGGTGGAAAGCTATCGAATATATCTTGACAGATAGCGCCTGCCAAGCGCTCAATCAATTGATACTTCTCTTCTTCGACCTGTTTTTTTATGGTCTCAAAAACCATGCCATAATGAACAGTATCTTCTAAATGATCAGATAAAGAAGCCGCTGTCAAATCAACAGACAAGGTACAGTCCACTACAAAAATTTGTCCTAAGACTTGTTCTTCAGAAAATGCACCGTGGTACCCATAAAAACGGCAATCCTTCAATCTAATTTTATCCATTATTTACCTCAATTGTCCTAAAATAGACACAATATTTTTATTTTCAGCGACATTATGTACTCGAACCATTTGACAACCTTTACTAATGGCATAAGCAGATAAAACAGCTGTGGCTTGATCTCTTTCCAAAGGCCTTGTCCCACCTCCAAGTAAAAAGTCCACAACACTTTTTCTCGATATACCAAATAAAACAGGATAACCTAGTGCGACAATTTTATCTAAACCTTTTAGAAGCTGGATATTTTGCTCTGCATTTTTTGGCAAACCAAAACCTGGATCAATCCAAATATGCTCTTTTCTAACTCCTGTCTCTAAGGCGATTGTTGCTCTTTTTTCCAAGAAAGATGCCACATCACTCACAACATTATCATAACGCTCTTCTTTTTGATGATGCATCAATATAATAGGAACATCAAATTCTGCTGCAAGAGATAACATCTCACCATCATACAATCCCGCCCAAACATCGTTAATAATATCAGCACCTGCTTCAAGAGCAGCTCTGGCCGTTGCTGTCTTATAAGTGTCTATACTAATCAAGCAATCAAAATTAGCTTTAATTGCTTTGATAATAGGAACAACACGCTTAATTTCTACTTCTTCTGAAACAAATTCTGCACCTGGACGAGTAGATTCGCCTCCTACATCAATCACCGTTGCACCATTCTCAAGCATCACTTTAACTTGTTCAAGTGCATCCTCAAGCAGATTATAGCAACCTCCATCAGAAAATGAATCTGGTGTAACATTTAATATTCCCATAATCGTTGCTTGGTTAAGAACCTCATACTTATCGTTTGGCATAGAAAACTCCTAGTGATGAATCATCGATAAAATTTCGCGACGTAAAACAGCATCCTCTTTGAAAACACCTTTTGCAACAGTCGTCACCGTTTTACTACCAGGTTTCTTAATTCCTCGCATGGTCATACACATATGCTCTGCTTCAACCATCACAAAAACACCATGAGGGG
>CAMCQB010000114.1 GCA_945876895.1 uncultured Streptococcus sp. | reverse complement strand
CTGAATTGGTCACTAAAATCGCGCGTGCTAAAACATCATGCTCTGCTTGAGAGAGTAAGTCAGCAGCGACGTAAACAGGATTAGCTGAGTCATCTGCAATGACCCCAATTTCAGAAGGACCTGCAATCATATCAATCCCAACAAGACCATAAACCAGTTTTTTAGCTGTTGCAACATAAATATTTCCAGGACCTGTAATCTTATCTACTTTTGGAATCGTTTCGGTACCATAAGCTAAGGCTGCAATCCCTTGGGCTCCTCCAACCTGATAAATTTTATCAACTCCAGCAAGTCTTGCAGCGACTAAGATAGCTGGCACAAACTTCTCCTGCGGTGGAGTTATCATAATGATTTCCTTGACTCCTGCAATTTTAGCTGGGATAACATTCATCAAAACAGATGAAGGATAAGCAGCTGTCCCGCCTGGCACATAGACACCAACACGTTGGATAGGACGAATCAACTGCCCTCGAATCACTCCCTGACTAGGAGAATCTTCAAAACCTGTTTCTAATTGCTGCTTGTGGTAACTTTCGATATTAGCCTTAGCATTTTTTAAAGCCTCCAACACTTCTGGTGCTATCTCTAAAAACGCTTGTTCAATTAATTGTTCAGAGACTTCTAATTCTTCTGGAACAAGCTGATCAAATTGCTTAGAAAAGTCAAACAGGGCTTGGTCTCCACGATTTTTAACCTCTTCTAAAATCGTCAATACTGCCTCCTCAACGTTAGCATTTTGCTGACTTAAAACTAATTGTTCTTGATATAACTGTTTTGAAATTTCTTCAACAGACCCCTCTAATCGCTTCATTTGAAGTCCTCCTCTTGATTTCCTACAATCGTTTCGATTTTTTGAATAAAAGAAATAATGGCTGGATTATTTTTTAGCGCTGCTTTATTCACAATCATACGAGTTGAAATACGACAAATATCCTCAAAAACCTCTAAACCATTGGCCACTAAAGTATTACCTGTTTCGACAATATCAACAATGGCATCTGCCAATCCTAAAACTGGCGTAATCTCAACAGACCCCTGAATAGAGATGATCTCAACATCCTCCCCTTTTTGATTAAAATGCTGTCGTGCCACCGTAGGGTATTTGGTTGCAATGCGTTTTCGCTTATGGTCATTAGGATTATAGCTTGGAATGGATGCCACTGAAAATTTACACAAGCCAAAATTAAGGTCTAACATCTCAAGATAACCTGTGGGGTGTTCAATCAAAACATCCTTACCAACAACACCAATGTCAGCGACACCGTGACGAACATAAGTTGTCACATCAGGTGCTTTAACCAATAAAAATCTAAAAGAGCGATCAGGACTTTCAAACATTAAATTTCGTCCCTTATTCGACATAAAACTCATGTCAAATCCTGCTTTTTCAAAAAGTTTAACCGTATCTTTTTCAATTCGCCCCTTGGTAAGAGCAATCGTAATAGGTTTTGTCATAGATCTCCCTTCTCAAATACAATTTGGTCCTTAATGGCTTGGTAGACAGAATCAATATCAATTGCCCAACCTACTGCTGTCAGTTCTGTCGCTCCAAAACGCTCAAACAATTTATCGTAAACTCCACCTGACACAAAATGATCGGGAACCTTTTCACCAAATACCTTAAACATCAATCCTGTATAATAAGGCATATTAGGGATTTGTGCTAAATCAAGAGAAGGAGAAACCAAATCTTGACCAAGACTCTCTAAGTAGCTTTCGATTTCATCCAAGGCATCTAAGATCTGTTGATTTTGAGTAAGGCTTTTAGCACGAGCTAAAACAGTCTGACTATTGCCAAAAAGATAAGGTAATTCTTTTAAGAGTGCATCAAACTGACTGGGGTGGGTTTGAGTAAACATATTGAGTTTGGTAATATTTTTCTCTTTAATACTCTCCTTGAGTGTTTGTAACTCTGATTCAGTCAGCTGTAAGCCATCAAAAATGGTCTGTAAAATACTAGCATGCGAAAATTCAAATTGATAGGCAAGAACATGGCTAGCTTCTAAGGATAACTTTGCCATACGAATAGCTTCTAACAATGCCTGTTTCTGAGGATAGCCTACAATTTCAACACCTGCTTGTGTGTGCTCGTTAGTCAACCCTCTCATCTCTTCATGGTAGTTAAAAACCTTACCAGAATAAGAAAACTTAATAGGTGTTTCAACACGTGTTGAGGCAATGACACGTCCAATTTGACTAGTGATATCTGGCCTTAAAGCTAAGAGTTCTCCTGTCCTATCAAAAAGATGGTAATGTTCAGTGGTGACTGTATCTGAAAAAACTTGATAATGCTCTAAAGTCGGTGTTTCAATACGATAAAAACCATGTTCTATCAATAAATCACTGATTTTTCTTTCGATTTGATACATCACTTTAGCTCGCTTAAACAGCTTATCATGCATTCCTAAGGGTAAAGTATTTTTTTTCATTTCTCTGCCTCCTTGATAACAGATAAAACTTGTTTCATTTCATCTTCTTGACCAATAGATATCCTCAAATAGTCCTTAATACGCTCTACTTTTGGAAAATAGCGGACATAAATTTTTTCTTGTTCTAAGATTGAAAAAAGCTCAGCAGCAGATGTCTTCTTTGGTTTTACTAAGATAAAATTAGTTAAACTCGGTAAAACATCAAATCCTATATTTATTAACTCATGACTAAACCAATCTCGTGTTGCACAAATTTTAGAAATAGTCTTCTCATAATAAGACCAATCCTTGACAGCTTCAGTAGCTAACTTTTCAGCTACGGCATCTACATTATAAGGATTAATAGCATTTCTAACAGCATCTATTACCCCAATTAATTCTGGACTCCCAATCCCATAACCCACTCGTAATCCTGCTAAAGCCGCATCTTTGGAAAACGTTCTTGTGATAAAAAGATTGGAATAAGTCTCTAACAAAGGAATGGCAGATTGACCACCAAAATTAATATAGGCTTCATCAACAATCACAACAATATCAGGATTGGTTTGTAAAATTTTTTCAATTTCAGACAATGGTTTATATATCCCCGTTGGTGCATTAGGATTGGTTAGGATAATCCCACCTATCCTACCATGATAATCAGATAGATCAATTTCAAAACCTTCTGTCAGTGGGATTTCTTTAAAAGGAACTTGATATAAATCAGCCCAGACCTTATAAAAACCATAAGTTAAGTCTGGAAAAAGAACAGGGTCATTAGAATTAAAAAAACTCAGAAAGGCCATGGATAAAATATCATCGCTTCCATTACCAATAATCAATTGTCTAGGAGAAACACCTAATTGACTAGCTAAAGCATCTTTTAAATCAGCTTGATCTAGACTAGAGTAACGACGAAGATCTTCCCCAGTAAAAGTAGATAAAGCTTTTAGGACTTTAGGGCTGGGAGCATAAGCATTTTCATTCGTATTGAGTTTTATCATTTGTTGTTGTTTAGGCTGGCTACCTGCCACATAGGGTTCAATTTGACGTAATCCTTTCATACTTTCTCCTTTTCTGATTAGACTTTAATTTAACAAGATACAAAAAACGCCCTTGTTTTCACAAGGACGTTGACACGTGGTTCCACCTTTTTTCAACAGTCTGTCACCAGAACTGTTCTCAAAGAGTCATTGACTCTATCCGTAACGTGGACCAAACGTCGAGCACTACTGTAATGTCTTAGTTCGCACCCGCACTCAAGAATGTGTCGTCTAGACTTTGTGTACTTTCTCAGCTTATAGCACTCTCTGTCAATTTTTCTAGACTTTTTCTCTCATCGATTTAGTTTTTATCTATTTTACAAGAATATTCAGAATATTGCAAGTAAAAGTCATAAAAAAATCGAACTAAATCAATATTTAGTTCGATGATTGTGATTAAAAACGAATATTTTCGCGAGTTTTTTCGTAAGATTTTACAAAACGTTCTGTTACTCCTGGCTCAACTACTTCTAATGCATGAGAAATCGTATCAAATGAAGCTTGGTAATCAAAGTCTCTTTCAAAGAGTTGCAAGGCTTCAAGGAAAGCCGCCTGAACATTTGGCTCAAAACTACGATAGCGGTTAGAGTATTGTAATAATTGCTCTGTTAATGTCGCATTTTGAATAATCTCGTAAGTTGTCATTTCAAGATTATCAATCGCTGATGTAGAAACCTCTGTCATTCGCTCAACAGTATCTATGTTGATTCTTGTATGATTCAATTCTTCGATCAGATTTTCTAGGTGATGACTAGTATTAAAGAAGAGGTTCAAGAAATCCTGAGGAATACCAGGTAGGTTGCGTTTTTCCATAAAACGCTTGATGGAATGTAATTTATTCACAAAAATATCCACTTTTTGTCTTGAACGATCTTCATTTTTTTCAATTTCCTTAAGAGCAGACACCACATCCAGCTGCCCTTCCTCAATTGTTTTTAAGTCCTCAAGCGTAGATTCAAATATTTTTTCCAAGTCTGAGAAAGGCTTTTCAGGAACTTGAAGATGGTTAATTTGTTCCAAGGTCGTTTCTTCCATCTCTGTTAACTGTCCCTCAAAAGCATCAACTATCGAACTTTGTTTTTCATTGATGACATAACGTTTAGATAGACGTTCTAACTCAGCAAGCAATTGTTTGTTGTTTTCTCGTGTATGCGCCAAATAATCTGGAATAATGCGACTAGATTTTACGACCTTCTGATGTGCAGCAATCTCATCTTCAAACAAGCGATAAAGAGCGTCAATTTTTTGTTGAATGAGTTCATTTTCTTCTGCAGCACGAT
>CAMCQB010000113.1 GCA_945876895.1 uncultured Streptococcus sp. | reverse complement strand
TATAGCTTCTAAGCTTACTTGATATTACAGATTAGCCAAAAAGCTGTTAATTTCTGCCTTGCTCTTGCGCAGTTTATTAACTAGACGGCCGATTTCTTTACCATTTTCCACAACGACAAAGCTTGGAATACCAAAAATATTCCAACGTTGGGCAACTTCTATAAAGTCATCGCGGTCAACCCGAATAAAGTGAAAATCTGGATTTCCAGCCTCAATATCTGGCAAAGCTGGGTAAATGAACTGACAGTCTGGGCAACATTCTGCCGTAAAAAAGAAAACAAATTTCCCTTCTTTTTCAAGAAATTCTGCTAATTCTTCATAACTTTTTGGAATAATCATCATTCAGCCTCCCGATAATCGATTTCACCCTGTCGATATTCAAAATAGAAAGTGACGTCATCATCAAAGACAACTCCACCCTTGACACAATCTAGCGTAGACTCAAAATCATTGATGTAAAGCACTGCAATTGTCCCAAAAGTATCAAAAAAACGGCGGACTTCAGCCAAAATACGCTGACGTCTTTTCTCATCGAGCTGCTTTTTGACAACAACCCCTGTCACAAACAGGCCTCCCAGCCCTAAAAGACCTGACAGTAGGGCAACATTCTTTTTCTTCATGCCTACTATTGTAACATAAAAAATGCTTCTAGGTTCTGACTTTACTCTAAATTTTCATAACAAAAAATGATAGTTTCCCCCACAGATAATAAAGTTCTCCTTTGAAAAATGGTTTTTATTTTTAACCGAAAGTGCTAAAATAAAGGGGATAGAAATGAGGTATTTATGACTGAATTGTTTGATAAAATTAAAACTGTAACTGAATTAGATGGTATCGCAGGCTATGAGCATAACATACGTAACTACCTGCGTCAAAAAATCACTCCTTTAGTGGATGAGGTAGAAACTGATGGACTTGGTGGTATTTTTGGTATTAAGCATAGTCTAGCTGATCATGCTCCTCGTATCATGGTTGCTGCACATATGGACGAAGTTGGTTTCATGGTCAGTGATATCAAGTCTGATGGCACCTTGCGCGTGGTTGGTATTGGCGGATGGAATCCCCTCGTTGTTAGTTCACAACGCTTTACGCTTTACACACGCGACAATAGTGCAATTCCAGTTATTTCTGGCTCAGTCCCACCTCATTTCCTACGTGGAAACAATGGCAGTGCTTCCTTACCGAAAGTGGAAGATATTGTCTTTGATGGTGGTTTTAGCAACAAGGAAGAAGCTGAGAGCTTTGGCGTGCGCCCTGGTGACATCATTGTGCCACAATCAGAAGCTATCTTGACCGCTAACCAAAAGAATATCATCTCTAAAGCTTGGGATAATCGCTACGGTGTCCTCATGGTAACAGAACTCCTAGAAAATCTGAAAGATAAACAACTGAACAATACCCTCATCGCAGGCGCTAATGTCCAAGAAGAAGTCGGATTGCGTGGTGCTCATGTATCAACCACCAAGTTCGAACCAGAAATCTTTTTAGCCGTTGATTGCTCTCCTGCTGGAGATGTCTATGGAGGGCAAGGAAATATTGGTGAGGGTACTTTGATTCGCTTCTACGATCCCGGTCATGTTATGCTTAAAGACATGCGCGACTTTTTGCTCACAACTGCCGAAGAAGCTGGTGTCAAATATCAGTATTATTGCGCTAAAGGAGGTACGGATGCTGGTGCAGCTCATCTCAAAAACGGCGGAGTACCTTCAACAACGATCGGAGTATGCGCACGCTACATTCACTCCCATCAAACACTTTACGCGATGGATGACTTTCTTCAAGCACAAGCCTTCCTCCAAGCTATTGTTAAAAAGCTTGACCGCTCAACTGTAGATTTAATTAAGGGGTACTAAGATGAAAATTGGATTCATTGGTGTTGGAAAAATGGCTAGCGCTATTATCAACGGTCTCAACAGTACCTCGCACGATATCATCATTTCAGGATCATCTCTAGCGCGCTCTCGGGAAATAGCAGAGCAGTTAGAGGTAACGGCAGCAGCATCACATCAAGAACTCATTGACCAAGCAGATTTGGTTATTCTCGGCATAAAACCACAGATGTTTGACACTGTTTTAGCTGACTTGGCCTTTCATCAACCAATCATGAGCATGGCAGCTGGTATGACCTTAGAACGTCTGGCAAAACTAACCAGTCCAGAGTTACCGCTCATTCGCATCATGCCAAATCTCAACGCTCAAATCCTCAAAAGTACAACTGCTATCTGTACCAATGAGAATGTGTCAGCGCAGCTATTGACAACAGCAAAAGAAATCACAGATAGCTTTGGTTCAACGTTTGAGATTGCTGAAAAAGATTTCGACACCTTCACTGCTTTAGCAGGTTCAAGCCCTGCCTATATCGCTCTCTTCATCGAGGCACTAGCAAAAGCTGGTGTCAAATATGGCCTCCCTAAAGCAGAATCTTTAAATATTGCTACGCAAACTGTACTGGCAACTGCTGAAACCATTCTAACAGGAACAGACAGTCCACATGATTTGATTGACAAGGTTTGTAGTCCTGGTGGCACAACCATTGCTGGTCTTCTTGATCTTGAAAAAACAGGACTAACTGCTAGTGTCATCTCTAGTATTGACACAACCATTAACAAAGCAAAAAACCTTTGAGCAGACTCAAAGGTAAACAGATACTTGACAGTATCTGTTTTTTTATACTCAATGAAAATCAAAAGTAGCCTAGGAAACGAAGCCGACGATAGAACTTGAGTTCATCAAGGCAAGTTGACAACGGATAATTTTGATTTTCGAAGAGTATTAATTCATTAACATCATCAGCAAGTACATTAAGGCAATTGCAAAACCGTTATTGAGAAAATGAATCATCATGGTATATTCAAGCTTCTCTGTTTTACGGTAAACCCAGCCTAGAACAAGCCCCATTCCACCATATATAATCCAAGCACCGATACTTGTTGGAAGATGGGCAAGGCCAAAGAGAAAACTACTAATCAGTAGACCAGGGATGGATTGTCTGTCAAACACACGACCCATGATAAAACCGCGAAAGACTGTCTCTTCCACGATTGGTGCCACAATCACTGTTAGTAAAACCATAACGAGTGGATGCATGCCCGCATTTTCAATAGCCGCCTGATTACTCGTGCTTTCTAGACCTTCTAAGACAAGCGTGATTCCTCCAAGAATCTTAACCAGATAGAGTACAAGAAAACCTAACAGAATATACAACCAAGCTCTGCCATTTGCCAAAGCTTTGAACCCTTCAAGGAGATTTGCTCGTTTAGCAATATAAAGAGTTAATCCGCTGATGATAAGAAGCACCGCAGACAGCAAAAGAACTTGCCAAAGCTGACTGACACTGATAAAAAATATTGGCAATTGCTCCACAAGAAAAATCAAAAAAGCACATCCAAAATACAAACAGCGTTTTAAAATAGAATTATTTTTCATAAAAATATCCCTTTCTTATAACAGTTTTGAAAATATCACTTGTAAGATGACAAAGCCCAACACTAAAACATAAAGCAATGCCACTAGCAAAATCGGATAAGACAACGTAATCCCTGTAAATGCAAATAGGGCAATCAAGGCAAATAGAAAGAAAAACAGAAAAACGAGTGTGGCTACTGCTGTCATCATTAAAATCCTACTATTGCGCTCATCATATGCTTCAATATACATTTTATGCAAACGTTTTGGATACCTAACAATCAACATAAAATAGATTCCCAAGACCAGTAAGCTGATTGTCATACCGGTCATCAGTCCTAGACCAAAGCTACTAAATTTAGCAAAATAAGTGATAACTAATCCAAACAGCCCCAAAACGATGCTGGTAATACCAATATTCTTGAGATAATTTTTATAGGCTTCTTCTGAACGTCTCTTGCCAAAAGTCTGAATCATTTTTAATAACATCATTCTTTCTCCTTTCGTTGCTGCTTAATCATCCGATTGAAAAAGACCAAGCCCAGACCATTTAACAAGATGCTAGCTCCAATCAACAAACCAGATATAAAAGCAAACTCACGAATAACCAATCCAGACACTAAACAACTCTGACCTGAACAAACCAAAGCAACACATTGAGCAAACCCATTTTTTTCTGACATAATATCTCACCTCACTCTTCTTCAAAAAGAAAAACCTCTTCAATTGTTTTTCCAAAATACTTAGCTATCTTATAAGCTAATTCCAACGATGCATTATAACGACCTTTTTCAAGGGAAATAATAGTCTGTCGCGTCACATTCAACTCATCTGCCAATTCCGCCTGACTAACCTTGTTAACCTTACGCAATTCCTGAATTTTTGTTTTCATTACACTCCGTTCATTTTTTGGAAAAATTACACTTGACAGTATTTGCTATACCACTTATCAAAAATATGCTTATTACAGGATAGAAGGGTATAAGCTATCGTAATAATCAGAACAAGCAGTCATACCCTGAAAACAAAGCCAACCGTAACATTTAAAGTAAAGTCTTCTTTACATTTTTAGTATAGTGTGCTTTACATTTTTTGTCAAGCTAATTTTACATTTTTTTATAAAATTTTCTTCACTTTTAATATTAGGCTTACTCGATAACAAAAAGTAGGATAGTTACCAAGCAAGTCTATAGAAAAACAAAAAAGCTGACCGAATACTCAGCCAGCTTTTCTGGTCTTATCAAATTTTTTTGATAACTTATTTAGTTTTAAGGCGTTCTACATCACGCGCAATGACAAGTTCTTCATCGGTTGGAATAACAAAAACTTTCACCTTAGACTCTGGAGTGGTGATAGCACCTTCAACTCCAAAAACATTTTTTTCTGGATCAACATCAATCCCAAACCAAGTCAAGTCAGCAAGGACCGCTTGACGGAATGGTACAGAAT
>CAMCQB010000112.1 GCA_945876895.1 uncultured Streptococcus sp. | reverse complement strand
ATACTGGAGGAGGGAGTGAGTAGATAGATACCTTGTTATTGGGCGGTTACTATCTATCTCTATTTAGATCGAAGTATATTTGTAAAAAGAATCAAGTCAGTAGTCTTTTATTGTAAAAAAACTGGATAAACCAGCTTTTAAATAATAGGGATGGAAATTTCAATTAAATTAGAAGTGTGGATTGTTTTGATTTGTTCTTGTAGAATGCTAGTTTTGTCGATTTTACGCTTGAGGAAAAATTCACGAATTGTTTCAAGTTCATTTTCTTTAATGGCGCGGTGCTTGTTGGTGATCACTAACTCATAGTGTTTAGGAGCTTGTGTAAAAATGACATCTGTGTTACCAGCAGAGTAAGTTTCCACTAGTGTAGCATCAGTATTTTCCAGTTGACTACGAACCAAAGCTGAGTGGCTACGAGTTGTATTGATTAATTTCATAATTTTCCTCCTCAATTTCTTATAGGTTTATTATAGCACTAAACTAGGAGTGAGACTAGTCTTGCTGTGATTTTTTCCACATTTCGATACCCCATTTATGACTTCCTCGCTTGAGTTTTTCAATAGCCCTATCAACTGGAAACCAAGCAATATGGTTAAAATCCTCAAGTGGTTGACTAATTTCTTTAAAAGAAGTGACCTCATAGATGTATGCAGGATTGTAAAAATATTTATCACGATGGCTAGAGTAAAAATACTCATCAGCTTGTCCATAATATTGTCCAAGAGTTGCTGAAAAACCAAGTTCTTCAAGTAATTCACGTTCAAGGGCTGAAAAATGATCTTCATTTTCTTCGATTTCGCCTCCAGGTAGAAACCAGGCACCGTTAGGAGCTTGAACTAAAATAATCTGATCTTTAGTTAGGTTTGGAATGACCGCATAAACACCATAGCGGTTATGATAACTGACCTGCTCAATTTTTTCACCGAAAGTTGGATTCATGATAATTCTCCTTTCACAGTATTATACTATAAAAGTTAGCGCTTGCCTAATGAAATTGTTTGAAAATTGAAACAAGAGTAAGAAAAATCTTACTCTTTTTAGTTATCTTCGGATTTTTTAGAAGATTTAATCATAATATGCCCATTGCTGGTCATCACGGCTTTGAGTTGTCTTTCACTAGGATTTTCAAGGTAGAAGTCAGTAATAGCATCTTCAATATGATCCTGAATGGTACGACGGAGTGGTCTTGCTCCCATTTTAGGATCATAGCCGAGATCAACTAGCTTTTCTTTTACTTTTTCGGTCACTTCAAGATGAATATCGTTAGCTGATAAACGCTCATTGACATTAGCTAGCATAAGATCAACAATTTGCAGTAAATTGTCTTTGCTGAGAGGTTGAAATTCAATAATCCCATCAAAGCGGTTCATAAATTCTGGACTAAAGAAATCACCTAGTTGGTTCATCACAGAGCTAGTTCGTCCTTCGCGTGCGGCTCCAAATCCAACAGATGCTTCAACTTTGCCTGTTCCAGCGTTTGAGGTCATAATAATAATGGTATCCTTGAAGCTTACTGTTCGTCCTTGACCGTCTGTTAAACGGCCATCATCCAAGACTTGTAAAAACATGTGCATCACATCAGGATGTGCTTTTTCAACCTCGTCAAGTAAGATGAGAGAATATGGATTGCGGCGAACTTTTTCAGTTAATTGTCCTGCTTCATCATAACCAACATAACCAGGAGGAGCTCCAACCAGTTTGGCAACAGCATGTTTTTCCATATATTCACTCATGTCAAAACGAATCATGCTATCAGCAGAACCAAATAGCTCAATTGCGAGCTGTTTGGAAAGCTCAGTTTTTCCAACTCCAGTTGGTCCTACAAAAAGGAAACTACCAATAGGACGATTAGGAGAACCTAGTCCAACACGATTACGACGGATGGCTTTTGCAATTTTATCAACGGCGGTATCTTGACCGATGACGTGAGCTTTCAAATCTTCTGCCAGATTGACCAACTGGGTTTGTTCTTTTTCCTTAAGATCACCAACAGGGATATTCGTTTTTTGCTCTACAATGGCTTCGATAGTTTTTTCTGTAATAATAGGAACATCTTGTTCGTCAATTTTAGCATTTTGTAGTTCTTTATACTTGGCAATTTGATCACGGAAGTAAGCTGCACGCTCATAATCTTCATCACGTGTTGCTTGAGCTTTAAGATTTTCAGCTTCAATTAAACGTTGATCGATTTCTTTAGGGTCCACAAAATTAAGGGTCAAGTTTAATTTTGAGCCAGCTTCATCTAATAGGTCGATGGCTTTATCTGGTAAGAAGCGGTCTTGAATATAGCGATTTGAAAGGATAGCAGCAGCTTGAATAGCCTCGTTAGTGTACTTAACATGGTGATAATCTTCGTATTTTTTTTGAATGCCTTTTAAAATTGTAATAGTTTCTTCAACACTTGGTTCATCTACTTTTACAGGCTGCATACGTCGTTCCAGTGCAGCGTCTTTTTCAATGATGCGGTATTCATTGAGAGTAGTTGCTCCCACCATTTGAAGCTCACCACGAGCTAAAGCAGGTTTTAAAATGTTACCGGCATCCATATTACCTTCGCTTGTACCCCCTGCTCCAACAATTTCATGGATTTCATCAATAAAGAGGATAACATCTTGACGGCGACGAATCTCATCCATTAATTTTTGCATGCGCTCTTCAAATTGTCCACGAATACCTGTTCCTTGAACTAAACTAACGACATCCAAACGAATCACTTTTTTAGCTTGAAGTTTTTGAGGAACATCACCATCGATAATCTTTTGAGCTAATCCTTCAACAACAGCCGTCTTCCCAACACCAGGTTCTCCAATGAGAACGGGGTTATTTTTAGTCCGACGGTTTAAAATTTCAATGACACGAATAATCTCCTCGTCACGTCCGATAACAGGATCAATATTACCTTTACGAGCAATCTCTGTGACATCAATTCCAAATTCGTCTAGCAGGCCTTTTTCTTGAGGTTGTGAGTTAGGACGGGGACCATTGGTAAAACCGCCATTCCCACCACCAGGTCCTCTTTGACCAGCTTGCGTGTCGGGCGTTTTAGGGCGATTAGGAGTATTAAAGGCTCTAAAATTATTTAAATCTCCAAAGAAATCATCAAAAAATGGATCCATACTATCTTGGGTTGTTTGTCCATTTAGTCCGCCTAAAATCGTTTGGCTAGGATCAGTTTTCATAATTTGGTAACAATTTTGACAGAGGTCAATTTGTTTTTGTTGTCCGTTAATATTTGTATAGAGGTGAATGGTAGAATCATTCATTTTGCAATTTTGACACAGCATATCTTTTCCTCGGTTTCTATCTAGATTTCAGACCAGATGACTTTTTTGGTCAAACTTGGTCAAATATAAGTTCATTATAGCACTAAAGCTGTTAAAAGACAATTTTTGAGCATGATTTTATAAAATTATAAAAATAAAGTTTACATTTATGAATAATTATACTAAAATAGTATAAAAATACAAAAAAGAGGTAAACCAATGGCACAGTCATTTTTAAAAGAGATTGATTTTACAAAAGAAGAATTATTGCATTTCATCAAAAAGTCTGAGGAATTTAAACAACTCAAAAAAAATAAGGTTCCTCATCGTTACCATGAGGGCTTGAACATTGCTTTGATTTTTGAAAAGGCTTCAACTCGTACCCGCTCTGCCTTTACTGTGGCAGGTCAGGATTTGGGAATGGCTGTAACTTATTTAGGATCAGGGGAGATTCAATTGGGGCAAAAGGAGTCTGTTGAAGATACGGCTAAAGTTTTAGGGTCTATGTTTGATGGGATTGAGTATCGTGGGTTTAAACAAGAAGATGTTGAAACGCTGGCTCAATATTCAGGTGTACCTGTTTGGAATGGTCTGACAGATAAGTGGCACCCCACACAGATGATTGCTGATTTTTTAACCATTAAAGAGGTTTTTGGGCATTTGGAAGGCTTGCATTTGGCTTATTTGGGAGATGGACGTAATAATATGGCTAATTCGCTTTTGGTCACTGCAGCCATGCTAGGTCTAGATATTTCTATCATTGCCCCTAAGAGTCTGCAGCCTGACAAGGAAGTTATTGCTATTGCCAAACAACACCAAACAGGTGGACAGATCACGGTTACAGATGATGTTGAAGCGGTTAAGGGAGCTGATATTCTCTATACTGATGTCTGGGTATCCATGGGAGAAGAGGTGGACTTTAAGGAGCGTATTGATTTGCTGATGCCTTACCAGATTAATGCTGAGCTTTTAGAAAAAGTAGAGAACAAAGACGCTATTGTTTTACATTGTTTGCCAGCTTTTCATGATACTAAGACGCAGATTGGTCAAGAACTTTATGACAAATATGGCTATGAGGCTTTAGAGATAACAGATGACGTTTTTAAAACTTACAGTCCATATATCTTCCAAGAAGCAGAAAATCGCATGCACTCGATTAAGGCTATTATGCATGAAACACTAAAAAATAGCTAAAAATAAGGGCTTTGCTTGTTAGAATCCCTAGTTTTATGATAAAATAGAGTTGTCTATAAAACGATTAGAGGAGAAAAGATAAGATGGAATCACATTTAGTGAGAATTATTAACCGCCTTGAATTAATGGCGACAGATGGTGGAAACTTGAAACGCAATTTTGAGCGTGATGGCATTGTTGTCGCAGAGGTTGCATTTAACAATGATCCAGAAAATGGACCAGTGTTTACCCTTCGTGATATGGAAGCGCGTGAATCTTACACATTTGATAGCATTGATTTAATTGCTATGGAAATTTATGACCTACTTTATTAAGATATAGAAAAAGTCCCAGAGCTAGCTCTGGGACTTTCAGACTGAAGACAAACATCTCGATTGATGTTTGTCTTTTTCTGTTTATTGG
>CAMCQB010000111.1 GCA_945876895.1 uncultured Streptococcus sp. | reverse complement strand
ACCTCCATCTGCTCCATCTGCCCATACACTTGCTAATTCAACTGGAACTTCAATCTCCGCACAAAGCTCTTTTAAGACTGCGATTTCTTCTTCCGTATCTGAAACAAACTCATTGATCGCAACAACTACTGGAATACCGTACTTTCTGATATTTTCTACGTGACGTTTCAAATTAGCAAACCCAGCTTTAACTGCCGCTACATTTTCCTCAGATAATTCTGTTTTTGCCACGCCACCATGCATTTTAAGGGCACGAAGTGTTGCTACAATGACAACAGCATCTGGTGTTGTCGGAAGATTTGGTACCTTGATATCCAAGAATTTTTCTGCACCTAAGTCTGCACCAAATCCAGCTTCTGTCACAGTATAATCTGCCAAACGAAGCGCTGTTGATGTGGCAAGAACTGAGTTACAACCATGTGCGATATTAGCAAAAGGACCGCCATGTACAAATGCTGGTGTGCCATAGATAGTTTGAACCAAATTTGGTTTAATTGCATCTTTTAGAATAAGTGTCAAAGCACCCTCTACTGCTAAATCACGAACATAAACCGGACTTCTATCAAAACGATAACCAATGACAATGTTCGCTAAACGTTCTTTCAAATCATTTATATCTGTCGCTAGGCACAAAATAGCCATAATTTCAGAAGCCACCGTGATGTCAAAACCATCTTCACGCGGAACACCGTTTAAGGGACCACCAAGACCAACTGTTACTTTACGTAAAGCTCGATCATTAAGGTCCACAACACGTTTCCAAATAATGCGACGTTGATCAATTCCAATACTATTACCTTGGTGAATATGGTTGTCAATCAAGGCAGAAAGTGCATTATTAGCAGTCGTAATCGCGTGCATATCTCCTGTAAAGTGAAGATTGATATCCTCCATGGGAAGAACCTGCGCAAAGCCTCCACCAGCTGCTCCACCTTTAATTCCCATAACAGGACCAAGTGACGGCTCACGAAGTGCAATCATGGTTTTTTTACCAATTTTTGTAAGAGCATCTGCTAATCCAATGGTTACTGTTGATTTCCCCTCACCAGCAGGAGTTGGGTTGATTGCCGTAACAAGTATCAACTTACCTGGCTTTTGATCCTTAATGGCATTGATTTTATCAAAGGATAACTTGGCTTTATATTTACCATAAAGTTCAAGATCATCGAAAGTAATACCAACTTTTTCAACAACTTCTGCAATCGGCTTTAACACAACACTTTGAGCAATTTCAATATCAGATTTCATGGCGAAACTCCTAAATTCCTTTTTTGTTATCTCTATTATAACATGACCCTAAATAAAACGCACGTTATTTTACTATTTTATAAATTCGTTCGTGTTTTAGAAAAGCACCGAATCCGATGCTTCATCTATTTTACGCAAAAACAATTGTTTTTTGAACGCGATAACTAAAGAGAAATAAAACTAGCTCTGTCATAAATTTAGCGATTGTTATAGCAATTCCCAAACTCACCAAACCTGTTATCAACAAATAGTTAAACATCAAAATCACACAAACCAGCACACCATATCTAACAATACCTTGGATTGGATTTTTTCGACTTTTGAAGACTACTGTTGCATTTAAAAAACATTGGAGAGAAGCGCTAATAATACGTGCAACTACAACTGAAAGAAGCAAATGATTAGTCAGGCTCATCAAAATAAAGAACATAGCCACGTCTAGTAGAGCCGCTGCACTAGCGCTTGCTATAAACTTTAAAAACGGTGCATAAATCCTCACTGAATCTTGAATCGGTCTAAAATGTGAACTTTTATTTTCTTCTAAATACACTGTTTCAATAGGTTCTTCAACTAAATGATACCCTGCTTTGCTAGCTTCCAGTAGCATATTAAATTCATATTCAAATCGTTCACCTTCTAAGGTCAATAACCAAGGAAGAAGATCTGTTGTCATCCCCCGAAGACCTGTTTGAGTATCCGTCACAGGCTCTCCTGTTACTAACTTAAATAATAATGCGGTCACCTTGTTACCGAAACGACTTCTAAATGGTACTTTTCCGACAAATGCGCGTGCCCCTAGTACAATACTGTTAGGATAATTTCGAACCTGATGTGCTACTTTGATAATATCTTTAATCAAATGTTGTCCATCACTATCAACTGTTACAACAGTTTCACATTCTCTTTCTTCGGAATGATCTAGGATATAATTAAAAGCAGTTTTAAGTGCTGCTCCCTTTCCTTTGTTCACGTCATGTTCAAGTACAACAGCACCTAACTTTTCAGACATATGATAATAGGAATGGTACTCTTTTCCACTTCCATCATTCACTACTATAACTTTAGCATTAAGTTCCTGCTTAACATCTCTTACAACTGCTACCAATCTTTCATCAGGTTCATAAGCTGGGATAATAATATACATCTATTTTTCCTCTCTGTCTCTCATTCTTGCTAGTAATTTATTATTGCAACATTATAATCACTTCTTTTAACCAAGTTAACCAAATTTCTCTCATCGACATCCCTCAATTCCTATTGACTTTAAAAATTTCCATTGTGTTGACTCACTTTCTGATTAACTATTTTCTATCAAATTTTCTTGATTATATCTTATATCAGATTCCTAAAAGCTTTCTAAACCCACACTTAAATGAAACTTAAACATCATTTCTTCAAATAAAAATCAGAATTATGTTTTTTATTTTACAAAATGTTGCAGTTTTGTTACAGAAGTGATATAATCACTTTAGAAAAACAAAGGAGATGTTATGATGAAAGCCAAAAAAATGATGTTAGCAACTGTTACCGTTCTTAGTTTAGCCACCTTATCTAACGATTTTTACGGAACTCCTCCTGTTTTTGCAGAGGAGGCAAGTAGTAGCCAAAGCGCTAGTTCTAGCATGGTTACCGATACTGTAGATAGCTCAACCCCATCTTCTTTTACTAGTGCCACTCAGACAGAGACAAATGATCACCTGATTGCTTTCCCAGCCGACTTCGTTGGAACTTGGGTACCTGTTAGCGATGGGCAAGTACATGAAAACGTTCCTACTTATGTAACTTTTTCTAATTCTGGGACATATACCGCCTATTACCCAAATGGTCAGCTGGTCAGCAAATCTATCTCTAGTTTAAGACAGATTGATGCAAGTACTTATATCATTGTAGAAGGAGATGGAACTGGTTTAGTCAGCGGACGTGGTGGCTGGATTCCAGAAGGCAATACCATCGAGGAAGGGTTTATTTATGATGGGACACAACTCATCTATGCTAATTGGTACGGTCCTACTCATCAAATAGACTATAGCCAACCAATTTACTCAGTTTTCACCACTTTTGTTAGATCCCAAACTCCAAGTTCAGATGAAAAACAAGAAACATCCACTGCAGGAAGTACAGATAATTCCTCAGAAAAATCTAAAAATAATCAAGGTAGTCAAGAAAGTAACACTCAAACAACTTCTTCCACTACTCAAACAAAACCAAGAAAAACCTTACCACTAACTGGAGAAAACATCTCATTTCTAACTACATTGGGAGTCGCTATTTTTGGGGTAACAAGTTACGTTCTTTACCGTTTTAAATCTCAAAAATAGACTTAATCTATAAAGGAAGCAGGAAATAATTTAACAAATAAAAAAAGGTCCACCTCCATACACCTCAAACTATCTAGGAGACAGTTCGAGGTGTATGGAGGTGAACTCTGAGAATAGGCTTTGGGCTTTTTACCCAGCCTTTTTTAGTGTATGTATTTTATCAATTTTAGACTATTCCCTACTATTGAGAAGTAGCTTGTGTTTTTTTAGGAAGAGAAAAGACAGACACTCCTAAACTTAAGGCCGCAAAAAATGCTGCTACCCACCAATACGGTTGATCAATAGTTGTGCTACGTCCTGAAACCTCAATAATTCCACGGACCAAACAGGCACTTGCAATGATAGCCAAACTGGAATTCCAAAATAGCATTGATAATCTTGTTCGCAACCACGTTATTTTTGTTTGAGCTAAAATATAGGATACAGTGCCGACCAAGGGAGATAAAAACATCAAACGCATATAAATGGATGATTCTCCGTAAGAAAACTGTTCATAGACCCATGTAAACACTAAACTGAAAATTGTTAGTCCTAAATAGATCCATACCGCTTTTTGTTTGCTTTTATTAGTAACCAATGTAAACAATATCACTCACCGCTCTTTCTTGAATTGTATTTCCGTTTGTTGTTGGGTTATTGACAACTTTTCCATTAAAGTACATTGTTGAAGATCCACCACCATCGAGGTTATAAGCTAATTTAACACCATATGATTGCATCAATTCTGCCATCTCATATAATGTCAATCCAGAACTTTCATCTGTACGACCATCTGAAACGATAATAATATAGTGATTTTCATCAATAATACCGATAGCTGTACGTGGATTGTCTGACATGGCACGTCCCACCTCATCTGAAGTTGAAACAGCAATCTCTCCATCTTTAACTAAAGTTGGACCAAACGTAAAGGTATTGATAACTCCACTATCTAATAACTCTTGAGCTGTTTGTTCTTCTTCAGAAATAACACCAAATGTGCCATCACTATACTGAACCAAATCTTCATAGTCTGAGCTTCTTGTTGTATCACGATAAAGTACGCCATTTTTAATGACATAACCTGTCTCATTAGCTCCATAATAATCCCCGTTAATCGCAAAGATGGCATTATTTGTAGAAGCGATACTTGATGTGGTATCTGTAATATTAGTACCGTAAGTATTCTGCGCTAGGGCTGTTTTTAAGTATTCTGAGCTTGAAACTTGAATATCTGCGACATACACAGTTGTGTCGCTCTTTCTTAACGTCTCAATGTTAACACTAATATTGTCATCCTTATAGCTCGTATCTGTTTGTGTCACCTCACCTGTTCCAGTAGATGCTGTTCTACTGGAGGTTGAGG
>CAMCQB010000110.1 GCA_945876895.1 uncultured Streptococcus sp. | reverse complement strand
TCTGTCGTCACCTTGGTCTCAGTTGCTTCCTGAGCGGTTGTTACAGGTGTTTCAGTGGTAATTGGTGCTGTTACCTCTTCTGCTTGGGCATTGGCACTGATTGCGACCGTCCCTGCAACAAGAGCCAAACCTGATAAAACTTTTGTTTTCTTCATTTTATCTTTCTCCTGAAAAAAATATTGTAGAGTATATTTTATATGACTATACCTACTTATAGACTATTTTATCATATTTTTTAGTCTATAAACCAATATTTTAATAAAATTAGTCTATAGACTGGTTATATTATAGTTTAAATCTCTGTATCATAGTTACTGTATGAGGGCGGTAACTATGATGAAAGAACACAATCTAAAAAGATATGTTGGAAAACGTGTGAGAGTTTTACGCAAGAGTAAAGGGATGAGTCAGCAAGCATTGAGTGAAGTATCAGGAGTAGGAACTGAT
Organism: uncultured Streptococcus sp.; assembly: GCA_945876895.1. Lineage (GTDB taxonomy): Bacteria > Bacillota > Bacilli > Lactobacillales > Streptococcaceae > Streptococcus > Streptococcus porcorum. The sequence continues at coordinate 4,470 of CAMCQB010000110.1, read as the reverse complement.
TATATTTCAAACCTTGAAAACAAGGGTTCTAATATAAAGATTGATACACTGGAAAAAATATTACTAGCGCTAGATACTTCCTCGTCAGAATTTTTTGAAAGTAAGATTGAAAGTTCAGATAATACTCTAAATTTTATGTTAGAAGAACTCCAAGAGTTACCAGAGTCTAGTCAGAAGCAATTGCTAGATGCTTTTATCTTGTTAATAAAAGCTGTTAGAGATAAATCATAGATAATTAAAACCAAGTCACATGACTTGGTTTTTTGTGTTTAAAAACTGGTATACGTTGTAAATTATCCTATTCTTACTACTAAACTTGCTAAAAAGCTTGGTGTTGGATCTATATTCCGTTACTTAAAATGATAAACACTGGATATAGCTCTTATCCTGGATATTGCGCTAGCTACCTGACTAGAACTAATTTAAACCTTACTAGACTCAATTAGTGGATGCATTTTTACTTTCCCCCTGCTATAAGGAATGTTCCCCTTGCTATATAGTGAATGTAAGAACTAAAATTTGGAGGAAAATCATATGACTAAAAGTAGATTTGAGCAAATGGGATTTAAACCTGTTATTGTACCGCTTACAATGTCAACATTTAACACAGATTACATTGCTAAGCTGACCAAAGTGTCACTGACTTTTCAATATTTTTCGGAGAAGGTGTTAAAAGGGCGGATACCAAAGCATCAGTCATTTTATGATGTTATTACAAACACTGAAAAATATTGTCGGGAACTTGGTATACCTATGGAAGCTTCTGGTTATGCGTCAGTTTCTTCAAGAACTCTCCAACGAATTTTTGGGTGTGACAAGATAGATGTCAAATTTTTAGATAGAATAATTGAGAATGAAAATTTTCAAAAACTCTATACAGAGGCGTATAACTATTATTTCTGGAACAATCCTGACAAATTAAAAACAATTGCAAACCGATTTGATAAAAATATAGTAAAATTGGCGAGTTTTTTTGACTGATTGATAGGTATACTTAAAATATAAAAATAAAGGAGAAGACCAATGCATTAATAAGTGCCTAGCTCTCGGCAGGAAAATTGAGCATATGATTTTTTACTTGTCAGCATTTCATTTATAGAAATTCTGACCATGCTTTTAATTATAGGAGGTGCCTAATGGCATTAAAACTAGGACTTTTTGGGAGTCCCAAAAAACTCACAGAAGCAATCTCATCGGAAGTGGAAGTTTCTGAATTTATCAAGGTCGTTGGTATCACTACAGGTATTTTGAACCAAGGCGAAGAAAATGAACGCTATTGGGCTAATCTAACTGGAGTCGATACTGAACTTTTTGAACGGTTCGAAAGTATAGGTCAAGAAGAGCATTGTCCTACTTTCAAGGTTAAACTTCGCAACTATCATGGAGAAGATTTGTCCAATTTACAAGATGTGGAAATTTCATTCAATCATTATGAGGTTGCATTTTTGTTTGACAAATATAAACAGCCCACAGGCTTGGCACTAGTTCTTGACCTTGCTGATATTTCTGTAAAATAGGAAAAATCTAATATGAAAAAAATTAAAGAAGTTTTTCAATATTTTCTTTCACTCAGGTGGTACTATCAAGTTTTATCTGTCTTAGTAGCTTTGTTATTACTTGTCTTGCTTATCAGGTTCTTAATTTGGATTGTCCCACTTATCGGAGCAATCTTATCCCTCCTCTTTGTTTTCACAGACGGCGAAATCTTCTCAACAATGTGGGAAAGTTATAAAAAGAGTAAGCAAACGTCTGCAAATCCGTTAGTCACAACGGTTTACCATTGGCTCACAGAAGTTGGAGTTGCAGAACTACCAGTTTCTACCTTGCAGTTTTCGCAAGGTGTAGAGTGTTTTGATAATAAACAAGGAGTATTCTTCATTCATCTAGATAAAGAAATCTCTGATGAACTACTTTCGGACTTTGAAACTAAAGTACGACAAAGAGTCAAGTTTATTTCTAATGCTTACACGGACTGTGTTGTTAGCCGTTCTAAGCGTGAACCTTTCCTAGCTATTAAGGTTCGGTTATTGTCTGCAAACGAAATGCTTTTGCAAAAAAATCAAGTTGAGGAAGATTTTTAGCATGATTAAGAATGTCTTTGAAATCAATAACAGGGGTCAACCAACCCCTGTTTCTATTGATATAAACCGATTCTTTGCTTGGATTATAGCAGGTCCATCAGGAGTTGGAAAATCAACGTTCCTTCGGAGAAGCCTCGGTCTGATTTCATTTTATGATACAACTGCGGAAGCATATTTTATGGACTTTAAAGCAGATGATGAAATGTTTCCAATGACTGGTAGGCATATTGCAAGAGGATTTGACTGTCTCGAACTCTTTGAAATGGTATTTCAACGCTTTGAAGCAAGGCTAAACAAGTCAGAAACGAATAGTCATAATGTTTACTTAATCTTTGATGAGTGGCAAGCCTTTCTAGCTTATCTTGAGCAGACAGACAGGAAAAAGCACAAAGAGATTTTATCCAAAATGTTAATGATGAACAGCATGGGAAGAAGCTTAGGTTTACGAATTATACTATCCAGTCAACGTTTCCTGATGTCTGACTTGCCTGGTCGCTACAATTTTAACTGTATCATTTCCCTATCAACAACTTTCTTAAAATCAGCTAATAACCGCCAATTACTTTTCCCTGATATGGAGAAAGATGAAGTAATTGTCAAACCTAGAGGTTATGGTTATTTTCAGCTTGAGGGTGAAGAAGTTAAATTGTTTCGGACAATTCAAGTTAAAGATGAAGAACGATTAAATCAACGTATTCAAGAGTTATTTTCTCGCTATGAGTGAGTGGGAGCGGTTTTTCTGCTACACTAGTTTTGACGACAGTAACCTATCTAGGTGTTTTTTCATCGGTGTAGTGTCGGCGTGATTCGATTGGCAGGAAAATGGAGGCTTGCAAGGGCTTGAGGGGTGGAGATTTTTCGTAGTGGAGCGGAGCCGTTAAGGCGGGAGAGAAACGAAGAAAAATACTACCCCGTCCCTTGTCCAGTGGACAAGCGTATTTTTGGATATTTTAAGTTTCATCGGGCAGGAGAGGCTGGGGTTTGGGGCAAGCCCCAAGATAAAAAACTATTGCATTTTAACTCTAACTATTCTACGTGCGGTTAGACTTTGGGCTTGTCAACAGAGTCTAACCCCTAAATAGTTAGAAGAATAATTAAAACAGGAGGTCTATTTATTCCATGAGTAAGAAAGAAGCGAAATTATCTTGTATCATGATTGCACAGCAACTAGATCCAAAGTATTGGCATGGTTGGGATGAGGACTTAATCAATGGTGCTAAAAATGGGGAATTGACACCACTACTTGAAGAGGTGGTAAACAGGGTATCAGAGATTGCAACGGTATCAGATGCTTATGCGATTATTCATGACAAGGATGTTAATGAGATTTATGACTTAGAAACTCAAGAAATCAAAACAGAACCTGAATCACCTCATGTTCATATTTTGTTGAAGTTTACTAAAGGTTCGACGTTGACTAACCTTGCTTTGCAACTTGGAATTGAACCACAGTACATTGAAAAGGCTAAGTCAGGAAGATATGCTTTTGATAATTTTTTAGCCTATCTCATCCATGCTAAAGATAGTGAGAAATTTCAATATGACCCCAAGGAAGTGATTACATTACAGGGTAAAGATTATCTTGAAATTGTAAAAGAGCGTTATAAGGTTTGGCAACAAGGCAGAGTAAAAAAAGATATTAAAAAAAGCAACGACCCTTTGGGAGAGGTGTTAGTTAATATCTTAAGCGAAAAGATAACCAAATCTGAGATTCTCTCAAATCCTCAACTACACATTCTTTATGCCTTGAATAAGACGATGATTAACGAGGCTTTTATGACACTTGGTGAAATTAAAGCCAATAATACAAAGGTAGCTTTACACAATGAAAAATTCAAGAAGACTGTTCTATTTTTGGATGGTGCGTCAGGTTTAGGCAAGACCAAGCTAGCTAGTCAGCTCGCTGATGAGCTTATCAGTCTCGCAAAAGTGAATCATCAAAAGTGGTCTTATGCCCTAACTGCTGGAACAAATATTTTCGATGAGGTCAATGGAGAAGAAATTCTATTGTTAGATGATGTGAGGGGAGATAGTTTAACTGCATCAGACTGGTTGAAGCTACTAGACCCTTATCGAATTAGTCCAATCTCTGCTCGTTACCGTAATCGAATGGGGTCTGCAAGAGTCATTATTATCACCAGTACCAAGCATCCCCTTGAATTCTTTTATCATACCAAGGGTAATGAAAAAGAGGATTTATCGCAATTCATTCGGCGAATAGATAGCTTAGTTACTCTGTATAGAGAGACTCCCAAGAGTTCGGTGGAGTATCTTCAATCCTCATCGGAAAGTGTTGCGAATCGTATAGTAAAAGTGCCATCAACTGATGTAGAAGTATCTCTTATTTACGATTTTAAACACAATGGAAAAATGTCCAAAGAAGAGTTAC
>CAMCQB010000109.1 GCA_945876895.1 uncultured Streptococcus sp. | reverse complement strand
AAGCCTGTGCCAAAATAATAGCCTAGCTGTGTGTAATTTTCTTAGGGTGGTTTAGGCTGCTCTGGGTCCATGACAACCTAATGGCGATACCAGCACCTAATACTTTTATCCCGTCCAGTTTTAAGGGTTAGCGCCCTCTGTATGGTCAAAGTGTCCTAGATATGGTATAATCTAGCTATAAAATATTTACTAAAATCCTTTTAATAACAGCCTGCCTGCTTGTTAAATGTATTTTAGTGTTGAGTGAAAAGGCTTTGCTGGTTGGTCCCCGTTAAGCCTTTTTTGTTGCTCTCACGCGCCTTGGGGTGCGTTTTTTAGTGGTCTGAATACCATTTTTTCCTGCTCCTTTCTTAATCTTCGACTTTTAGAAACTCGTCCACGGTTACGCCTAAATACTCTGAAACCTTTTGAAGTGTTTCAATTTCTGGTTTCTTGGTGCGTTCGTAATACAAAGCTGTTAAAGCACTCTTTGAGATGCCTGTAGCCTCTGCAACGTGTGAAACTTTCTCACGGCGTTTGGCTAGCAATACCCGCATATTGTTCTTCATGGTCCTTGCTCCTTTCTCTTTGATAACCAACCTGAATAGATTGAAAGGTGTTGAGGTTGGTTGTGGCAAAAATATTTCGCTTTTTGCTATGTTTTGAATTTTAGCGCAATTATATTTCTATGTCAAGTAATTTTTTTAAAAAATAGCAATTTTTTTTCGTCACTCACATTTGAAAGGTGTTGAAATTATGAATAGATTGAAAGAATTACGCAAAGAAAAAAAGCTAACTCAACAAGAATTAGCTGATACATTTCAAGTATCAAAGAGAACTGTTCAATATTGGGAAAATGGAGAAAGCCAAATCAAACCAGACAAAGCCCAGGCACTCGCTGACCATTTCGGCGTACCTGTCGGATATCTGTTGGGGTATGATGTAAAATTATCAGATGCAAAAAAAGCTTTGCTCGAAAGTACCCAAAGTTTAGAAGATAAAACAAAGCAAGCTTTTGAAGTTGCCAACTCAGTGTTTGTAGAACAAGTGACTGCTATCGAAGAGATAACTGATATATTGATTGAAGGGATTAGTGCGGATAAGCTTAACAAACAAATTGTATTGGAAGCACTAAATCAAATAAAAGAATTCGCTACAGAATTAGACGAGGTAGTTAGTAAAATGACAGAATTTCAAGCCAAATATACTGCAGAACAAATTTTCAAGTATAGGCTTCAAAAGTCAATGGAAAACTCAACTATTCTCAACAGTGAAATCTAGGTTTTTCTATGTAGTATATTTTAGCAACCATAGCAAACCATAGCTTCTATATCGGCTGTATTCGCTTTTAACTTGTGACTGGTACATTTACCCTATCAAGCTATTTCACGCTCTCAGGGGCTTTCTGGTGGACTGTGTGGAGTGAAAAAAGTCAACATTAGTCAACATAAAAAAGTCGGATTTTGTCGGTTGCTGAAAAAATGTTAGGTTTTGTTAGGTTTGGTATTTTAGTAAACTGTCTGCGGTCGGTTGAAACGGTGCAATGTATTATATATTAGCTATACCTTAGCAAACCTTAGCATTCGGCGCGTGTTGAACTCTAAAATCTCACCTTTTATAACCCTGTCAAACGCTCCAAAATCGTCTATATTCGCATTCTACTCTTGACTGGTATATTTACCCTGCCCACCAAAAACAAACGAAAATAGGGCTATTCTCGTAAGTCCTCGCATGATGTAAACCGACTTAATCTAAAATCTTTTTAATAACAGCCTGCCTGCTGATGTTTAGAAAGGTTTATGATCATGACAATTAAAGAGATTACAAAAAAAGACGGATCAACCGTTTATAGACAAAGTCTTTATTTAGGTATTGACCAGATATCAGGTAAGCAAGTCACAACAAAAATCACCGGACGAACTAAGAGAGAGGTCAAACAAAAAGCTCAACAAGCAATCATAGATTTCAAATCCAATGGCTCAACCAGATTTCAAGCATCTACCATAGCCACTTACAATGAACTTGCTGATCTTTGGTGGAATAATTACAAGCATACGGTAAAACCAAATAGTCAAGATGCCACTAGAAAGCTCCTAAAAAAGCATGTTTTACCACTTTTTGGTGCGTATAGACTCAACAAGCTAACAACCCCACTTATTCAATCTATCGTCAACCAGCTAGCAGAAAAGACCAATAAAGGTGAAGTGGGGGCTTATCTGCATTATGACAAGATCCACGCTCTCAACAAGCGCATTCTTCAATATGGTGTCATTATGCAAGCTATCCCATTTAATCCAGCTCGTGAGGTTATATTACCTCGTAACACTCAAAAAGCAAATCATTCTAAGATTAAGCACTTTGACAATCAAGAGCTTAAAACATTTCTCGATTATCTCAACAGTTTAGACAGCAACAAGTACCGCCATTTTTACGAGATAACACTTTATAAGTTCTTACTCGCTACTGGTTGCCGTATCAACGAGGCTCTAGCCCTATCATGGTCTGATATAGACCTAGAAAATGCTGTTGTCCATATCACTAAAACACTCAACTATAAGCAAGAGATCAATAGTCCTAAGTCAAAATCAAGCTATCGTGATATTGATATAGACCGCCAAACAGTCAGTATGCTCAGACAGTACAAACGCCGACAAGTACAAGAGGCTTGGCAACTAGGACGCTCTGAAACGGTGGTATTCTCTGACTTTATCCATGAGTACCCCAATAATCGAACCTTACAAACTAGATTAAGAACCCACTTCAAACGTGCTCAGGTTAATAATATTGGTTTTCACGGTTTCCGCCATACTCACGCTAGCTTGCTACTTAACTCTGGAATACCTTATAAGGAACTCCAGCACCGTCTAGGTCATTCACAAATCAGCATGACCATGGATATTTATAGCCACCTCTCCAAAGAGAACGCAAAAAAAGCCGTTACATTTTTTGAAACGGCTATGAAATCAATCTAGCAAATATCAAAGCAAACCCAGAAATCACGGTTTTAAGACAAAGCAAAAAGCCCACTGTTGTAGGCTTTCTGTAAGATATTTCTTAAAATTAAAGCATTTTGTTATCTGACAATGTTTCAGCACCTACAAATAGGGGGAATTTTGACTGGAATTTACTTCTATTCTATCAAAAAATCAAACACTTGGACAAATACAGGAAACATAAAGGGTAACTAAAAAGGGAATTAAAAAAGATGAGTTCAGTAAGCAAGTAGATTGCACCTGTTAAGGGTGCTTTTTATTTAATTGCTTCGCCTTTTCGTAGTAAGGCGTTAGAAAATTGATAAAGCCCTGTTTATCGCTTGGGTCATGTTCCTCTAGGAACATCATCAATTCAACATCATTGAGAGCATCAAACATTTCAGGGTTTTCAGCCTCCCAAGCGTCAGCAAATTCTTCGTTCTCGCCAAAGAGAGCGTTAAAGTCAAAAGAAAAATTCCAGAAATTACCAATTTGACCACTGACTGCCTGCTCTAGCATATCTAAGACTTGTTGACTGTATTTCATAATGCTAAACCTCTTTTTCTAAGTTCAGCTATTACTAATTCTTCCTCCTCAGGAGAAACCCAGGTAAACCGTAGTCTAGCCAGTTCTTCATTTGTCATCTTAGAGGGGACAAGTTTTTCTGACTTCTTCAAATTCAAAGCGTCTATTTGAGCCATTGCCTCTGATAATTCCATAAATCCACCCATTCAATTCTAAAAAAGAGGCTTATAGCCTCAGTGGAAATGGTGGGACGGACATTCCCCACCTCTCAGATACCCTTTCGGGTGCATGTGCGTCCGATATTTTTCTACTTCATTTCCTAGTGACATTATATCATAAAATACGTTAAGTATGAATCTTCTTATCAGCAATAGCATCTGTTAAGGTCTGTGAGAAGTTCAGCCCCAGGTCACGCCCTAAAGTATCCGCCCAACGTGGGATAGTTAGGTTTTTCTTCACTCTATGTCTCCTTTGTGGTATTATGTATGTGAGTTATTTACCACGGCTGAGGCAGAGCACCTCGCTTTCCACCTACTTTTTTTGTAGGTGGTTTTTATTAACTCAATATGCTATAATTTAATTATCCATATCAAGAACTTGTAACTTACTTCAAGAGGAGATAAGAATAGGCAGGGGACAAACCTCCCTCAAGTTCAACTAAGCCCTATCAGCTTTGAGATGGGGCTTTTTGCTTTGTCCAAAAATTAGCACTACTCAAAATCCCTACGGTCATGATAAAACAATATTCCCTCAAAAACTTCGAAACGTTTTTCAAATTCTTCATCAGTTAGGTACTCCGCTACCTCTCCCCCAAAACTATTTCCAGGCTTAAGAATTGCCCATAAGTCACGTTCACAATCAAAAAAAGCTCTAACAAATTCATCAGTACCTTTAGACTTGACCAGTGAATGTAGTTTTTTTAAGTCTGATATGATTTTCTGTTTATTCATCTTCGATTAGCTCCGCTTTTATTTCTTCTACTACTTCAAGAATATCTCCAGTTTCATGAGCTTTATAAGCCACTTCTAGGATAGTCTTTGCTGATTGCTGCCTCACAAATGGTGATACTGTTTCATCTGTCATCAAGTCATGTAAAACCTCTACAGCCTCCATGCTAACAGATTGTAATCTTGCTGTAGTTTGCTGCATTGCATTAAGCCTGAGTTCTCTGTAATATCTCTTAAATGTAATATCCCTCTGCCACTTATTTACGGTTGTTCTCGATATTCCAACGGCTGCCCTAGCCTCTTCAATCGTGTTGCAAGTCATCAAGGCTAGAGCAAACTTTTCTTGTTTGGGTGTGACTTTATCTCCCATACCTTACCTCCTAAAAATGTAAACTTTTGTTAGATAATGTAAGCCTACTCTACACTTGAGCAGGCTTAGCAGTTATTTTATCCCTCAGAAAGCCCTAGAGCTGTATCAAAGTGATTTGAGTATTCTTCTAAAGCTGTAGCC
>CAMCQB010000108.1 GCA_945876895.1 uncultured Streptococcus sp. | reverse complement strand
TCCATATGATATTTAGCCTGAAATGCTGCTACTTCCTCAGAATTATCAAAATCAACCTCCTGCAGAGCCTGCAAACTGATAAAGTCGTCGTAATTCTGAAGAATGTTATCCAGCTTCAAAAATTTTCCGAACAAATCGACAAAGGCTTTTTTATCGCTTTCCTTGACGATCTCATCTGGATTCGGGAAGCGTTCCTGCAGTTCTTGAACAACCGCTAGATAACCTGCCTGCTGTTCTCCAGCATCCACATAACCGTTCAAGTAATCATGATAAGAGCGTTCCAGAAGCACCTCTGCAGTTTCTGTTTTACCAAATAACTTAATCGCATCTGTCGTTGCTTTCTCCAAATCCCGGAAGGTCACAATGTTTCCGAAGGATTTGGTCGCATCATAAATCCGGTTGGTCCGTGAAAAAGCTTGAATCAGTCCGTGATAACGCAAGTTTTTATCAACGAAGAGAGTGTTGAGAGTTGGAGCATCAAATCCTGTCAGGAACATACCAACCACAATCAGTAAGTCAACTTCACAGGCCTTCACCCGCTTGGCCAAATCTCGATAATAATTTTGAAAATCATTTCCGTTGATGGTATAGCTAGTCTTAAAGAGCGTATTATAGTCATCTACACAGTGACTTAAAAATTCTTTACTGCTGACATCTGCCAAATCTGTCGGCGTAAAGCTCTCGTCATCAATCTCGCCTATCGCTGACTGAGCCTCATTGGCCGCATAGGAGAAAATCGTGGCAATCTTCAGCGGTTTGTCATGCCCCGCCTGCTGTTTTTGAAGCTCCTGATAATAGGCTTTAGCAGCCTCAACACTAGACACCGCAAACATGGCATTGAAGCCCTTGCCTGACCGACGGTGTGTTTTTTGATTAAAATGTTCCAAGATATAGCTTGAAATCTCTGAAATCCGAGTCGGATGAAGCAAAGCCTTCTTTGTTTCAGCAGCACTCAGTTTAGCCAGATCTTGCTCGGTTTCATAATCCTTGAACTGTGGGCGAACATCATTGTAATCCACCATAAATTTCAAGACTTTCTGATCCCGAATGGCATCTGTAATGACATAAGAATGAAGCTCATTTCCAAACACAGAAGCCGTTGTATCAGACCCCAAGGCATTTTCTACCTTAATCGGAGTACCTGTAAAACCAAATTGACAATATTTCTTAAACTTCTGTTTCAAGCGTTTTTGTGCTTCACCAAATTGAGAACGATGGCATTCATCAAAGATGAAAACTACTTGCTTGTCATAAATCTCATGCTCCTTCTCATTCGTCATGAAATTATTGAGTTTTTGAATGGTCGTAACCACAATCTTGTTATCATCTTTTTCAATGTTTCGCTTAAGTCCTGCAGTATTATCTGAGCCATTGACCGAGTCCGGTGAGAAACGCTGGTATTCCTTCATGGTTTGGTAGTCCAAGTCTTTTCGGTCAACGACAAAAAACACCTTGTCCACTTCATCCATTTCTGTCGCCAGCCTTGCTGCCTTGAAACTGGTCAAGGTTTTGCCAGAACCTGTCGTATGCCAGATATAGCCACCTGTATGTGGACCACTCTTGGTTTTGGAAGCAATGGCAGAGCGGATTTTCCAGATGATTCGCTCCGTAGCCGCAATCTGATAGGGCCGCATTATCAACAGGGTATTGCTCGTATCAAATACTGAATAATGGATTAAAACATTGAGCAGGGTTGTTTTATTTAGAAAAGTCGCCGTAAAGTCCTTTAAGTCCTTAATCGGATCATTGTTTTTCAAGGCCCAATTCATTGTAAAATCAAAGGAATTCTTATTTCGCTTGGTTGTATTGGCAAAGTACCGCGTATCAGTTCCGTTTGAAATAATAAAGAGTTGCAGGTACTTGAAGAGGGAATTTTCCTCATTAAAGCTTTCCTTGCTATAGCGATGAACTTGGTTAAAGGCTTCTCGAATAGCTACGCCCCGCTTTTTCAACTCAATTTGCACCAAAGGCAGGCCATTCACTAACAGGGTCACATCATAGCGATTGGCACTAGACCCTGTCTGCTTCATCTGATTGATGACCTGCACCTTGTTGCGGCTGATATTCTTCTTATCCCAGAGGTAGATATTTTGAATATGCCCGTCATCAAAAATAAAGTCATAGACATGATCATCATGAAGCTTACGCGTCCGATCAATCAAGCTCTCGCTTGGTTTATTCAAATACTCATCCAAAAACCGTTGCCACTCTAAGTCTGTAAAGGTCACACGATTGAGTATCTGCATCTGCGTGCGAAGATTTACCAAAAGTGCCTCTGGAGTCGTCACATAATTAAGATATTCGTAGCCTTGTTGCTGTAAATCTGCAATCAACTCTTTCTCTAAGTCAACTTCTGTTTGATAGTGGCTAGGTTGGACTGACTTAACATACTTGTCCAAAACGATGAAGTTATTGGATTCGATAATAGGATTTGTTTGAATGAATTCGGACATGGTTACTCCTTATAAAAATGGTATCGTTCTTCAAAATCTTCAAAAAGATACCGTAACATTTGTTTATGCTGATCATTCAGCACTGCCACTGCTTCGCTTGAATGCTTAGAATGGCTAGAAAAATCAAGAATACGCTTCTTGTAACTATTTCTAGTAGCCTCATCTGCCTCCCTAGGAAACAAGTCTTTCCAATCTTGATAACCTAAAAAGGTAGAGGTCTTTTCAAAAAGATTTCTCAAAAAATTGAAATGATATTTTTGAATAGTGTCATTCTCTATCGCTTTTCTCAGTTCATGTTTTAGAAAAAGGTGATAAGCAAATGGCGAATCTTTCCATTGCTGATGGAGTTCGTAAGTGCCGTCTTCTAATTTTTCCAAACGATATTTACCAGCTTTAGAAAGCTCATTGTGTAAAACATTGTAAAATAACGGGTTATGGGTCGTTACAATAAATGTGATCCCTAGTTTTTCTTGGTTACTTTCTTTAATGAGGTAAGCTAGATTAGAGGCTACCTCGATAAGGTGATTTTCATCCAATGAGGACACTGGGTCATCAATAAAAATATATTCCAATTCATCAAATTCATTGCTACTGCGGTCCTCTGGCTCTGGAATCTTCAGCTCATTGATGACCAATTCGAGCAGGGTATAGAAAATAGACCAGACAAAATTGCTTTCTTCTCCCTTTGATAATTTAACTAATCGAGAGTCTTCTTCATTCCCTCGCTGGAACGAGAAAGTTACCGACTGATTTTCACTATCAAATCGAGGGGTTAATTTATCATCGGTATATTTTTGAAAATTAGCAATAATATTTTGATCTTGCCCTTGCTCCTCAACAATCCAGTTAATGAAAGAATTGGGCTGAATCATTAATCTAAAGTCAGTATCTTCTTCCAAATCGTTATCCCAGTAAAATAAATCTTCTGTAAAAGCATTATAATAAAGAATTTTATTTCGAGTCCTGCCATCGTGCTCTCTTTGAACCTGATGTTTAAATGTTTTAGACAGTCTGGTTTTCCCAGTTCCATTAAAAGCATATATTAAATGAACTTTTTTGCTAGAATCTTTTAATTCTTGCGCAATATCTTCAAGATGTTTACCCATGATTTCTCTCTATTTTTAAAAGTTAAGCAATCTATCTCTAAAATACTCATACTGTTTCTGACGCAGTTCAATTTCTTTTGGCAAGCCTTGAGAAATCGAGGTCGTCAACTCATCGAATTTGTCAAGGATAGCAACGATACGGAATTGGTCAGAGAATGTCGGCAAAATAAATTGATAGTGCAAAACGGCTCCCTTATCTCCACGAGGCATTTTCGATCCTTTAGCATTCTGCATATCAAATTCAAAAAATCTATCATTAGCCAAAATATGATAAAGATAACGGTTTACTAGACAGTCTTTCACTTGATTTTGGACGACCAAAACATCTGGACTTGCTCCACCTGAATTTGTCGCAAACCAAATCTTCTTCAAATATGGTCTAATATTGCCAATCAGAATATTTCCTTCCTCGTAAATATTAACTTTTACCATTTCAGGAAGATAAGTTGCATCCAGTTTTCCTGCTCTATTTTGCAAAAGATTGTCTACACCAATATAACTCTTAGGAGATAAGTCGCCAGTTGATATTTTTTGGTTGCCGTATCTCGCCACAGCCCCCAACTCTACCCGTATGGTTCCAAAGACCCACTGCAAGAGGCGAATTAGGTCGGACGGTCCCCGCTCACTGTCCACTGTCCAGGATACACGCCTTCGGCGGTGAATGTCAATAGTTTTTCTCTAAAATATTCATACTGTTTTTGACGTAGCTCAATCTCCTTGGGCAGTCCGATATTAAGGTCGTTACAAACCGCATCGAAGTTATCAAGAACTTGGACGATGCGAGATTGGATTTCGAGGGAAGGAACAGGGATTTTCAAATTCGAAAATGAAGATAAATTTAAATTTTCTTGAGCACTACCTGTACTTTTTGATGCAAGAGCTTCCTTAATTGACGCAAGATAATAAGCAACATAGCGAGTTATTATTATTTCTTCATTGCCAACAAAACCGACCACACTATCTGGAAAACATGCATCAAATTCCAAGATTCCCATCTCAGCTATATTCGCTGCGATTGTTATACATAATGTCCCTTTTGGCCACAATTTGCTCTGTTTTAAACCAAAATCACTATAAGTTTGTGAATATGTAGTGATATGACCTTTCGAATTTCTAATATCTCCAGTTTGAATAAACGGAATTGTACCGCCATAAAGTCTACTATCATTACGTGGTCTGTGCTTTGATTTTCCTCTTCCAAAATCTTCCGCCGTTTCCCCTAATGTCTTCCACTCAACCCGATAAACCTCATCTTCAAAGGAAAGGAGTTTATCACGATAAAAAGAGTATTGCTTTTGGCGGTCGGTCAATTCTGCGGTCAATTCTGCGGTCAATTCTGTAACATATTCCGTGAATTTGTCAAGTATTTTCACGATTTCTTCTTGAATTTTTTTAGGTAAGACAGGAACCCAAATTTCAAGTTGAAGTTAGCCACCCAAAAGAAATTCACTTGGCGACTTG
>CAMCQB010000107.1 GCA_945876895.1 uncultured Streptococcus sp. | reverse complement strand
CCTTCATAAACAGGTACCAGTTTCCCACTTTCGTCTGCGCTTAAATAAACATCCCCGAATAGTTTGACATCCACGATGTTATGATCTTTGCGTGTCTCCCAAACATTACCAATTGATCCAAACCATGAGTCCGGAAGTTCAACTTGATAACCATCAACAATGCGCTGTTTAAACAACCCGTATTGGTAACGAATACCATTACCAAAACCTGGATAGCCTGTTGTGGCTAATGAGTCCATAAATGCTGCTGCTAAGCGTCCTAGACCACCATTACCTAATGCCATATCATGCTCTGCATTTTTTACAGCATCAAAGTCAACATTTAATTCCGCAAAACCTTCTTTTACAATGTCTAAAATCCCTAAGTTAAGAAGATTGGTTTCTAGCATACGTCCTGGTAGAAATTCAATTGAAAAATAATAGGCTACTTTTTCTTGATTTTCTGATATCTTCCGATTTCTCTCCAACCAGAGGGGCGTATAATACTTACGAATCACTTTTGCTAAAGAGGTAAATAATTCAGTTGGTGTAGCATCAACGACTTTAATCAGTTGTTCTTCATGGAGCGTGTCTTTAAAATCACGAATAAATTTTTCTTTTGTCAGTTGCATCTTTCTTTTTCCTTATGATGAAAGCAAATGTTGATAAAGTTCTTGATAAGCATTACTTGCAGTATCCCAAGAAAAATCTCTTGTCATAGCCTGTTCTTGTAGGGCTTTCCAATCTTCCTTATGATGACAATAAACATCAAGGGCTCTTTCTAGGGTTTTAGTCAACCAGAAGCCTGTTAAACCTTTGAAAGTAAATCCTGTTCCAGAATGATCATAAGGATTATAAGGTTGCACTGTGTCTTTAAGACCTCCTACTTCATGGACCAATGGTAAACTGCCATATCTCATCGCCATCATTTGTGATAGACCACATGGTTCAAAAGCACTTGGCATAAGGAAGAGATCACTGGCTGCATAAATTTGTTGAGCCAACTCTAAATCAAAAGTAATATTAGCTGATAACTTTTCAGGATAAACTTGCGCAAACCATGCAAAAGCCTGTTCAAAGTCAGCGTAGCCTGTTCCAAGCAAGGCAATTTGAACATCTTGTTGTAGGATATGTTGGAGCTCATCTACGACAACATCAAAACCTTTTTGGTCTGTTAAGCGCGAAACAACTCCAATCAAGGGAACATCTGCTCGAACTGGTAATCCTAAGCGCTCTTGAAGGGCTGCTTTATTGATAGCCTTACCAGATAAGTCCTTGACTGAAAAATGAGCTACCAGATGTTTATCAGTTTCAGGATCTAGTAATTCAGTATCAATCCCATTAACAATACCTGATACCTTACCTGCCTCCATGCGCATAATTTGATCCAAGCCCTTACCAAATTCAGGAGTCATGATTTCATGCGCATAACTTGGTGAAACAGTTGTCACACGATCTGCATAAAGAACAGCTGCTTTCATCCAATTTAAACAATCATTCCAACGCAAAGTCCCATCAGCATAACGTTCATAGCCTACACCAAATAGTTCCCAAAGCATCCCAGAATCAAACTGACCCTGAAACTCAATATTATGAATGGTAAAGATTGTTTTGATCCCTTGATAAGCTTGAATCCAATGGTATTTTTCCTTCAATAAAAAAGGTATCATCGCAGTATGATAATCATGAACGTGTAAAATATCTGGAATAAAGTCAACTTTTTCCATCAATTCTAAGGCTGCAAGCTGAAAGAATGCAAAGCGTTCGCCATCATCCCATTCTCCATAAACACGACCACGGAAGAAATAATCACGATTATCAATAAAATAGAAGGTGACACCATCTTTTACAATTCTTTTAACCCCAACATATTGGTGACGCCAACCGACATTGGTATAAAAATAGAGAACATCTTCTACTTCATGACCAAACTTTTGATCCACAACATCATAGTAAGGAAGAATGACTCGGACATCATTTCCCTTTTTAACAAGAGATTTAGGCAATGCCCCAATGACATCACCTAATCCTCCTGTTTTGGCAAAGGGAGCCCCCTCTGCCGCCACAAATAACAATTTCATTAAACTACATCTCCGCTAATTTTTTGTCCTTTACCAATCACAACTGGATGATCTTCTGTTCCACGAATAGTCACTCCCGCTGGAATTGTAACGGATTTATCAATGATGGCATATTCAACCACTGCTCCTTCTTCAATTTTCACCTTAGGGAAAATGATAGAACGTTTGACACTAGCATCTTTGGCAATATGACAGCTACGTGAAATAATGGAATGATCAACTGTACCTTCAATAACACTACCAGATGCAAATTGAGAATTCGTCACATGTGATTTATCATCAAAGTAAGTAGATTCTTCGTTTTTAACTTTGGTATAGATTTTTTGGTTAGAATAAAGTAAAGAGTAGAATTTTTGTGGATCTAACATATCCATATTCGCATCATAATAAGATTTCACAGAGTTGATATTTGCTACATAGCCTGTGTATTCAAATCCTAGTGCTTTTGATTCTACCAATAATTGTCTCAATAAGAAGCGTAATTTCATTGGCTCTTCTTTTTGAACTTCTTCTTCTAATTTTTCAATTAACCATGGTGTATTAACGATATAAATCCCTGTTGACATCTTCTCTAAATCACCATTAACATCTGTTAACTCTTTTTTCCCAACAACAGTGTCAGTTTCATCCATCACAAGAATTTCATTGACAGGAGATAGCTGTGCTTTAGGAAGCTTTTTATAGACCACTGTCATTTCACGTTGATTGGCATTGTGTAAATGAAGTACCTGTTGAAGATCGATGTTACATAATATATCGCAACCCATATAAATCGTTTGATCACTGCCAGAGCGTTTTAAGTAAGTCAAGATTTGCTCGTAATAGTCTTTGTCTGCAGTATCAATTTCATCATCCGCATTATGAAATCCTAAGAAATAATGACTTAAAAGCGTGTTTAATCCCCACTCACGACCACTACGAATATGATCAAAAATTGAACGGATATTTTGACCACGGAAGATACCGTAAACACTTCGGATACCAGCATTTGCAAGATTTGATAATTGAAAGTCAATCAAACGATATTTCCCATCAAAAGGAAGATTAGCAAGAGGACGATTCGCCGTTAAGTCCCCCATATCATGATAACCAACTGTGTTTCCTAAAATTGCAGAATATTTATCAATCTTCATTTGGTACCCCCACTACCTCATTATATCCAACGACTTGTACTTCTTCTGTGCCATCAATGACAACACCCTCACCAATTTCTGCGCCTTCACCAATGATGGCACGTGTAATTTTAGCACCCGCTCCAATCTTAGCACCACTCATGATAAAGCTATCTTTAATCTCTGCACCTTCTTTAACCTGAACATTTGTAGATAAGATAGAATGTTCCACCTTCCCTGATACAAAACATCCATCAACAACGAGAGAATCTTTCACTTCTGCTTCAGCTGTAATAAAGTTTGGTGGTGCAATTTGGTTTTTAGAGTAGATTTTCCAAGAACGATCACGACTATCTAGCTCATTATCAACAGCAATATACTCCATATTGGCTTCCCATAGGGATTCGATTGTCCCTACATCTGTCCAATAGCCGTTGAAGTTATAAGTGTAAACTCGCTCACCAGAGTCAATATAAGCTGGAATGACATTTTGTCCAAAGTCAGACATATCAATAGTATTTTTTTCAGCATCTACTAACATTTCACGAAGACGTTTCCAAGTGAAAATATAGATTCCCATAGAAGCCTTTGTTGATTTAGGCTCTGCTGGTTTTTCTTCAAATTCAACGATACGATCGCTAGCATCAGTGTTCATAATCCCAAAACGACTAGCTTCTTTTAATGGAACATCGATAACGGCAACTGTTAAGCTAGCTAAATTGTCCTTATGCGTTTGTAGCATATCATCATAATCCATTTTATAAATATGGTCACCTGATAGGATTAACACATATTCTGGATCAATACTATCAATATAGTCAATATTTTGATAGATAGCATGACTAGTTCCCTGAAACCAACGATTTCCTTCTGTAGCGGAATAAGGCTGTAAAATCGTTGCACCAGAATCAATACCATCAAGCCCCCAGGCTGATCCATTACCGATATGACTATTAAGGGCTAAGGGTTGGTATTGTGTGATGACACCAACATTGTTAATACCTGAATTGGCACAGTTGGACAAGGCAAAATCAATAATGCGATAACGTCCACCAAATTGAACAGCCGGCTTAGCAATACTTTGTGTCAATTTCCCAAGACGTGTTCCTTGACCACCAGCAAGGATTAGTGCTAACATTTCATTCTTCATCTAGTTCTTCCTTCCAAGAATTTATTATTTTTTTAAACGACGTTTAATTTTCCAGATACTTGCCCCAAGCGCTGGAAGTGTAAAGCTTAATGTGTGATCGTAGTGTTTCCAAGACCCTCTTTGAGTCCGAGTGACAGGGTTATTTTCTTTCCAAACACCTCCAAATTCTTCCCGTTCTGTATTTAAAATCTCTTCGTAAATCCCTGCTTGAGGAAGACCTATGGTAAAATCTTTTCGCTCAACAGGAACCATATTAAAGACACACACTAAGAGATCACCCTTCTCATTTTTTCGGATAAATGATAGGACACTTTGGTCACGATTGTCTGCATCAATAATCTCTATACCATCATAAGAATCATCAATTTGCCAAAGTACTTTATGGTCTTTGTACAACTGATTCAAAGTAGATGTGAACTCTTTCATTTTGGCATTCATCTCATCTTCAAGATTAGACCATTCTAAACTTTCATCATATTTCCATTCTAAAAACTGTCCAAATTCACTTCCCATGAAAAGAAGTTTTTTACCAGGATGACAGATTTGATAGGTATATAAATTGCGAAGTCCTGCAAATTGATTATAACGGTCCCCCCACATTTTATGCATCATGCTTTTCTTACCATGTACAACTTCATCATGGGAAAATGGTAAAACAAAATTTTCACTAAACAGATACATAAAGCTAAAAGTAACCAAATTAAAGTCATACTTACGATAAACAGGATCTTCCTCATAGAATTTTAGGATATCATTCATCCATCCCAT
>CAMCQB010000106.1 GCA_945876895.1 uncultured Streptococcus sp. | reverse complement strand
AAGTTTGGAAAACGAGCTGGTAAGACAAGAGGCTCACGTTCACTACCATCATAATTATCTTGGAAATCTACGGTATCTTTATTAATATCGCGTAGCATCTCCATTGCAATCTTACTCATACGAGCTTCGGTATAACGTTGGGCAGCGGCTCCATCACCGTCCATGGAGCCAAAGTTACCATGACCATCCACGAGCATATGACGATAAGACCACCATTGCGCCATCCTTACCATAGCTTCATAAATAGAAAAGTCACCATGTGGGTGATATTTCCCCATGACATCACCAGTAATACGAGCAGATTTTTTATGAGGCTTATCTGGTGTGACACCTAGCTCATTCATACCATATAAAATACGTCGATGAACTGGCTTTAATCCATCTCTAACATCTGGCAAAGCACGAGAAACAATAACACTCATGGCATAATCAATAAAAGAGGTTTTCATCTCATTTGTCAGATTTACATTTACTAAATTTTTATCTTGCATTATCATGCCTCTTTCTTTAGAACAAAGTCACTACTATTATACCACATTTCCTGTATTATTACAGGTCTATAGCATAAACTGAAAAGACTTTTCAATTTGTTTGCAATTTCTCCGTGACAAAATCTATAAAAAGTGCTAGAATATAGTCGTATGGGTGAAAACCCTAACTAAATTTTAAGGAGATGTTTAGACACATGACTGCAACTAAACAACACAAAAAAGTTATTCTTGTCGGTGACGGTGCCGTAGGTTCTTCATACGCATTTTCATTGGTAAACCAAGGAATTGCACAAGAACTTGGTATCATTGATATCTTTAAAGAAAAAACTCAAGGTGACGCAGAAGATTTAAGCCACGCTCTTGCTTTCACTTCACCTAAAAAAATCTATTCAGCTGAATACTCAGACTGTCACGATGCTGACCTTGTTGTTTTAACAGCTGGTGCTCCACAAAAACCAGGTGAAACTCGTCTTGACCTTGTTGAGAAAAACCTTCGTATCAACAAAGACGTTGTAACACAAATCGTCGATTCAGGTTTCAACGGTATCTTCCTTGTTGCCGCTAACCCAGTTGACGTCTTGACTTATTCAACATGGAAATTCTCAGGTTTCCCTAAAGAACGCGTTATTGGTTCAGGTACTTCACTTGATTCAGCACGTTTCCGTCAAGCACTTGCTGAAAAAATCGGAATCGATGCACGTTCTGTTCACGCTTATATCATGGGTGAGCATGGAGATTCAGAATTTGCCGTTTGGTCACATGCTAACGTAGCTGGTGTAAAACTTGAACAATGGTTGCAAGATAATCGTGATATCGATGAGCAAGGTCTTGTGGATCTATTCATCTCTGTTCGTGATGCTGCTTACTCAATCATCAACAAAAAAGGAGCAACTTATTATGGTATCGCTGTAGCACTTGCGCGTATCACTAAAGCTATCCTTGATGACGAATCAGCAGTATTGCCACTTTCAGTATATCAAGAAGGCCAATATGAAGGTGTTGAGGATGTCTTCATCGGACAACCAGCTATCATTGGTGCACATGGTATCGTTCGTCCAGTTAATATCCCATTGAACGAAAAAGAATTGCAACAAATGCAAGCTTCTGCTAAACAACTCAAAGATATCATCGATGAGGCTTTCTCTAAAGAAGAATTTGCATCTGCTGCTAAAAACTAATTCATTCCAAAAGTTCGACCTAGTCGGGCTTTTTTATTTTCTTTTTAGATCTAACATCTCCAAGGAGCCTTCAGAATTCACTATATTTATTTTGAGCACTAAAAAAGAGAAAACGATAAACATTTTCTCTTTTTTTGTAATGATGATATTATTTCAACATAACAAGTACTAGGTTTACCTATTCCTTAGCTGAAAGTGCAGCCATCGTAATGTAATTATATGGTTTATTAAAGTGTGGCAAGAAAAGAATATCAAGAAGAGCTAAACGCTCAATTGTGACTTGTTCCTGAATAGCTAAAGAGAACATATGCATTCCCATTGACACATCTTCTTTTGAAGCCATTTGTGCTCCTAAGATAACACGTGTATCCTTATCGTAAACAATACGGATCTTAACTTCATGATTATCATGTTCCATGAATTCTGGTTTTTGAAGGTCAGAAAAGTCTGTTGCAACAGCATTATAACCAAAGCGTTTAGCTTTTTCTAGTGTCAAACCTGTTGAAACCATCTTAAGATCATAAATAGAAATACCATTTGAACCTTGAACACCAGCTGTCTCTACTTCTACACCACAAGCATTATGCGCTGCAACAATAGCGGTACGAACAGCATTAGAAGCTAGTGCAATGTAATTAGTATCCTGAAGGGCATTGTCATAAACAGTCGCACAGTCACCAATCGCATAAACATCAGGAAGATTTGTCTGACCTTTTTTATTAACCAAGAAAGCACCATTACGGAATAGCTCAATCTTGCCTGCACCAAGATCAGTATTAGGGCGGAAACCTACAGCTAAAATAACCATATCCACATCAAAAGTTTCCTTATCTGTCACAAGGCGCTCCACTTTTCCATCACCTTCAACAGCTTGTACCGTTTGCCCAAAGGCTAACTTAATACCATGTTCCTCAAGATTTTTATTCATTAAATCTGTAAATTCAGGATCATAGTAGCCACCTAGAGATGTTTCAGCAATATCAACCAAAGTAACTTCTTTGTCTAAACGTTGAAAGGCTTCTGCTAATTCCACACCGATATAACCTGCACCAACTACTGCAACACGTTTGATATCTGGGTTATTCAATTTTTCAATAACTTCTGCTGAGTTTTGATAGAGTTTCACAAATTGTAAATTTTCAAGTTTTGCTTTAAATTCGCGTGTTCCCTCTTGCAATTCAGCACCTTTGATCGGTGGAATAATAGGGGCTGATCCTGTAGCTAAAATTAACTTATCATAAGATTCAACATGTTTTTCACCATTTACAATTGCAGTAACTTCTTTCTTATCATAGTCAATAGATTCAACTGGTGACTCCATATAAACTTTAGCACCTGCAGCCTCTAATGTCTCCTTATTGGAATAGAATAAACCTTCTGGTCCTGAAATTTGTTTTCCAATCCAAAGTGCCATCCCACAACCTAAAAATGAGATATTTGAATTTTGGTCAAAAACGACTACTTCATTTTCTGCTCCATAATTATTTAAGATTGTATTAATAGCAGATGTACCTGCATGGTTCGCACCAACTACAACAATTTTAGACATACTAATTCCAACTTTCATTATTTATTACTCTAATATTATACCACATAGATAAAACGCTTACAAGATTTAAGCTCAGCATTTTCAGTATTTTTCATTTTGATGATAAAAAAACTCACTGCCAAAAAGTAACAGTGAGTAAAAAATTATTTTGATTTAATATAATTGACACCATTTGCTTTCGGACCTACAGCTTGACCGAAGAAGGCAGCAAGTACAATAATCGTTAATAAATAAGGTGCAATTTGCAAATAGTATGTTGGAATATTTGATAACAATGGCAATTGACTTCCGATAACAGCCAAACTTTGAGAAAGCCCAAAGAATAAACTAGATAACATTGCTCCGATAGGATTCCATTTCCCAAAAATCATAGCTGCTAAAGCGATGAATCCTGGCCCTAAAATTGTCGTAACAGCAAAGTTAACGGAAATAGATTGAGCGTAAACGGCACCGCCAACTCCTCCTAAGAATCCTGAAATCATAATCCCAAAATACTTCATTTTATAGACATTAATCCCCAAAGTATCAGCTGCTTGAGGATGCTCTCCCACCGAACGAAGACGCAAACCAAATCTGGTATTATTTAATAGATAAGCAGCTAAAAAGGCAAATGCAATGGCAATATAAGCCATCAAGCTAGTATTTTTAAAAAATATATCTCCAATTACTGGTATATTTGATAAAATAGGAAAATCAAATTTTTTGAAAGCCTCTTGTATATTATCTGTTTGTCCCTTACCATAGATAACCTTAACAAGGAAAACAGATAGTGCTGGAGCCATCAAGTTCAAGACAGTACCACTAACAATGTGATCAGCACGAAAATTAATTGTAGCAACAGCATGTATCAAAGAAAACAGAAGGCCAACACCACCACCAACTAGTACTGCAAGCCAAGGAGTTAATGAGCCTAATTGATCAGCAAATTCTAAGTTAAAGACAACACCTGAGAATGCTCCCATAACCATGATACCTTCTAGCCCTACATTTACCATACCTGAACGCTCTGAGAAAGTACCACCGATACTTGTAAAAATTAAAGGTGTCGCATAAATCAACATAGATGATACTAGAAGAGATAATATCGTCACAATATTCATTCTTATTTACCACCTTTCATTTCTTTTTTGGACTTTGGTTTCATATAACGTTCAATTAAATAGTGTGCACCTACAAAGAAAATGATGGAAGCTGTCACAACTTTAACAAGCTCAGGTGGAATGCCAGCGATATTCATACCTGGAGCACCTACGCTAAGGGTACCAAATAAGAAGGCTGAAAAAATAATTCCTATAGGTGAATTAGCTGCTAACAGACTAACTGCCATACCATCAAAACCAATTGTTAAAGAACTGGTTTGAACAAAGACATTTTCAAATGTTCCTAACCCTTCAACAACACCTCCAAGACCAGCTAGGGCACCTGAAATAATCATAGATAAAATAATTGTACGCTTAGATGACATTCCTGCATATTCACTTGCATGAGGATTCAAACCAACTGATCTAATTTCAAAACCAAGTGTTGTTTTGTTAAGCAAATACCAGATAAAAACAACTGCAATCAAAGCAAAGAATATCCCAATATTCATTCTAGAATGGTTGGTTATAGCACTAAGCCATTCTGCCTGGTAAGTTGCATTATCAGAAACCTGAATACTAGAATCTACCGAGCGCATAATTTCTTTTGAGAAGCCATTTTGAATGACTGCATTACCTAAATAAAGGATAATATAGTTCATCATAATGGTAACAATAACTTCACTTGTCCCTAAATAAGCTCTTAAAATTCCAGGAATGGCTCCTGCAACACCACCAGCTATAGCAGCAATTAAAACTGTACACAATATCATAAATGGACGTGGCCAATCGGGATTAGCCAAAGCAAACCATCCTGGAGCAATCC
>CAMCQB010000105.1 GCA_945876895.1 uncultured Streptococcus sp. | reverse complement strand
CCCATCATTGATTTAGAACGGATAATAATATCTTTAGAAATTTTATTCAAGGCATGACCAACATGAATATTACCATTCGCATATGGGGGGCCGTCATGTAAATGAAAGGCTGGTTTTCCTTCATTAAGTTCTTGACGACGGGCATAAATATTTGCTTCATCCCAAGCCGCTTGCCATTGTGGCTCTTTATTGGGTAAGCCAGCTCGCATTGGAAAAGCCGTTTTTCCAAGATTCAGTGTTTCTTTTAATTTCATATCTACCTCTCAATATATAAAAAGAGCTTTCATCAAAAAGGACGAAAGCTCGTGGTACCACCTTAGTTTGGACTCCTACTACGAAAAGTCCCTCTTATGCTCTTAAGGCGAGCTCACCTTTTATCCTACTGTCCTTCAGATAAAATACTAACAAAGCGATGATAACAGATACAGGGATTGCAGGGCTCACACCATCTCCTACTCGCTAAAAATATGTATCTGATACCGTATTTTTGTTATTAGTCTTGATTAAAATTGATTTTAAAAGTTTGTGTATCCCCTAAATTAGGTTCTGTTGGCTCCACATCATCAAAGGTAATAAATGACTCAGAAGGAATTTCAGTCACAACTTGTTCTGATACTTCCTCTTGGATAGCCTGTGACTCTAATTCAGCATGTGCTTCTTCTTTTAAAGCCATTTCAACTTTTTGATTGCTTTCTGCAACACGACGTTGAAGTTCTTCCATCTCTTCTGCTGTAAACTGACGAGTAGCATCGAAGGATTCAAAATCAGAAGTTTCATCTAAAACATGCTCATCTAAAACTTTTTCTACTACTTCTCTAAATGCAGCATCTGAATTTTGTAAATAGACAGCTGTTGGCTTCAATAACTCTGCCCACTCTGGAGCGTTGATCAAGCCAAGCTGACCTTCTACTGAAGCAAGCAAACGTTGATGGAAAACACGACTTTGACGCTTCAAATCCTCAGTTTCTACAGCAATGCGTTTTGCCTCATCTGTAGCATCACGTAAAATTTCATTAGCTTTGAGTTTTGCTTCATCAACCAAGCGTGTTGATTCATAATTTGCTTTATTCAACATATTTTCAGACTCTGTTAAAGCTGATGACTTCACTTTCTCTGCTGTTTCTTGAGCTAGAATAACTGACTGGCTCAATGATTCTTTCATATCATCAAAATAAAGAATCTTTTCTTCTAAACTTTTAATACGATCAGCTTGTTCACGATTTTTGCGAACCAATTCCTCAAAATCATCAACTAAAATATCTAAAAATTCTTCAACTTCTTCAACATTATAACCACGAAATTTGGTCGTAAAAGTCTTATCTTTAATATCTACTGCTGTAATTGCCATGCTTATCTCCTTATTATTTTAGGTCTTTTCTATTCTAATTTTATGTTTACCGCTTTTTGTCAATCCCAAATCAGACGTTAAATAAAATCGTCCAAAACCTCTAACGCTAATCAAATCACCAATGCTCAACATGACAGAAGATTTTGTCATAACACGATAATTTAGTTTCACTTTTTCAGTTGTAATCAATTTTAAGGCCTGACTACGTGATAATTTTAATACGCTTGCTAAGACTTTGTCAAGTCTTAAACTGGATAAAATCAGATCTTTAGTGTCTCTTTCTTCATAGGATACAATAGACTGACTGTAATCAACTTCATTTAATTGAACAGATACTCTAGAGATCTTAGTAATTTCAGAGACAAAATGGCTAGATAATCTTTGATCCACAAACACTTGTGCCCTGCCATCTTCGACTAAAATATCACCAAAAACTGTTCGTTTCACGCCCATCTGATGTAATAAAGCTCCTAGAATTTGACGATGTTCCAATTGATTAAATTTATTTGCATATTTAATCTCCAGCAGAGCGATTTCAAAATCTTTTTTCTCTAAAATATAGTAGTCAGGTGCAACAATGACACGAGCATATTCTCGTGTCATATATTGATTTGATGAAAAACATTTTAATCCTGATCTATTAGCAAGTACTTGATAAATTTCGACCTGTCTAGGATTGATAAAAGGTGTCAATAACAAACTGTAGCGCGTTTCAACAAAACGAATATCATTTTCTACTTTTTCAACGAAAGCCAGTTCATCTTTACTAAAATGTTGGGTCAGTGAGTGTTCCATTTTATCTATATCAACACCATAATCAAGAGTCGTCCTAGAAAATTCAACAAAAATAGTGCTACTAAAATTGTAAAATCTAAACCAGCAAACTGCAAATTCAATCTCCTAAGAGGTGTTATAACAGGAGAGACTATATTTTCTAACCATCTTCCTATACCAGAAGAAGATGCTCCTGGGAACCAAGATAATAAAGCATAGGCAATGAGTAAAAATGAGTAAACATCTAGCAAACGTAATAATACATATATTAAGTATCCAAACATATTTTTATCGACGCTTCATATCATAATCAAAATTATAGTCTTGAGTATTTGAAGATAAGCTAATGTCTTCAGCCTCAACAACAACATTAATTGGGGTCAACAAGTACATTGATGAACCAACCTTTTGTAAGGTTCCGCCTAAAACATGACTAGCTCCATCAATAAAATCTAGACATCGTCTGGCTTGTGCATCTAACATATATTGAAAATCAATCAAGACACACTCTTGAGAAGCTAACAGATCTACAATTTCTGTAGCATCTTCGTATTTTTTAGGATATTTTATTGCAATCGTAATCATTTCTTTTTGTGTCAAATAGTTGTCCGGTCCTTGTTTCGGATAGTTAGTGGTTTGTGATTCTCTTGTTCGATAAGAACTTGTTTGTTCATTAGAAGTAAGTTGACGAGCAGTAGCCGCAATTGATTGAGGTCTCTCTGCTGATCTTTGCCTCTGAGTTTCCGTCTTGACTGGTTGCTCTCTCTTTGGAGGCAATTCCTGTCTAACTTCTGGTATAGAAGACTCCTCTTCCACTCTTAGAGAACCTGATAAAGCAGTATCAGATGATTCTTCTAATTCATTTTCTTCATCTGTTTCAAAGTAAGAAACAATTCTATTTAGTCCATTTTTAAACATCATGATCTCTCCATTATTCAAAAAATGCTGTCCCTACTCTAACAAAAGTTGCACCATTTTTAATAGCAATGGGGTAATCTCGTGTCATCCCCATACTCAATTCTGTCAAAGGCATATTAGGAAGTTTTAATGAAGCCAATTGGCAACGTAAAGATTCTGTCTTTGAAAAAATCTCTTGTAATTGCTTATCGTCTGCATCAAATGGCGCCATGGTCATCAAACCAACTAGCTCAATATGTTTTAACTCTTGTAATTCTTCTAAAACAGAAGTAACCTCTGTCGTAGAAAAGCCATGCTTACTTTCTTCACCAGATACATTGACTTGCAAGAAACACTTTATTGTATGTTCGGCACGCTTATCAATTTCTCTTGCCAGCTTGACGGAATCTAGAGCATGAAAATAATCTACCAAATTGATAACATCTTTAACTTTTCTGCGTTGGAGAGTCCCGATAAAATGCCATACCACGTCATCATCATTTAGAACTTGATATTTCTCTAGAAATTTATCGGCACGATTTTCACCAATATGTCGAATACCTGTAGATAAAACTTGACGCGTGGCAGCAATATCAACATATTTTGTCACTGCAATAACCTTTACAGATTCTGGAGAGCGTTTCGCCTCCAAACACGCAGCTGCAACAGCATTTTCTATATTTTTTTTATTTTGATTTAGATCCATTATTAACGATTTTTAAAGAAAGGCGGTGTTTCTAATTCATCATCTACTTCTGGCTTGCTTGAGAACGTTGAAACTTTTAGCTGACTATCTAACTCTCCCTCAGTTGGGCGTTTGATGTTATCACGTCTTAAATCCCAATTACCAAATGATGATGGCTGTGATTGATTATTAAAATCTTGATAAGCTGAACCTTGTGTTGGCACTTCTACACCACTTGACAGGTCAAAATCATAATTTGGACGACGATTAAAACCTGTTTGAGGCTGAGAATCAGAAGACTCTGATTGTGTTTGACGTACAGGACGAACACCTACTGCGCCAGCTGCTTTTTCTTGGCCAACTCCAGTTGCCACAACAGTAACACGGATTTCATCTTTCATACTGTCATCAATCGAAGTTCCTAACCAAATGTTAACACCATGTCCAGCTGCCTGACTAACAATTTCTGAAGCTTCTTCTGCCTCAATCAATGTCATATCAAGACCACCTGTCACGTTAACGATAACATCTTCGGCACCATCAATAGTTGTTTCAAGTAATGGAGAATAAATTGCCTTACGCGCAGCTTCTACCACACGCTCCTCACCTGAACCAATCCCGATTCCCATAAGTGCATTACCTTTACTTGCCATAACAGTTTTCACATCAGCAAAGTCAAGGTTAATCAGCCCTGGACTAGTAATCAAGTCGGTAATCCCTTGAACACCTTGTCTAAGAACGTTATCAGCTTCACTCAAAGCCTCAAGAAGTGGTGTCTTTTTATCAACAATTTCAAGGAGATTATTATTTGAAATAATCAATAAAGTATCAACTTGTTCACGCAGCTCAGAAATCCCTTCAACTGCAAAGTTACCACGTTTATTCCCTTCAAAACCAAATGGTCGTGTCACAACAGCAACTGTTAAGGCCCCTAGACTTTTAGCAATACGAGCAATTACTGGAGCAGCTCCTGTACCTGATCCGCCCCCCATGCCTGCTGTGATGAAGACCATATCTGCACCAGTTAATGCTTCAGTCAATGCCTCTTCACTTTCCTCAGCTGCTTTACGACCAACTTCAGGTTGACCTCCAGCACCTAAACCACGGGTTAATTTAGGACCTAACTGAATGACTGTTTCTGCTTTTGAACTACTTAAGGCTTGAATATCTGTGTTAGCTGCAATAAATTCTACGCCTGCTACACCTTCTTCAATCATGCGGTTGATAGCGTTTCCTCCGCCACCTCCTACACCGATAACTTTAATAACTGCACCTTGTACTGATGCCGCATCGAATGAAAATGCCATTTTTTATCCTCTCTAATCAAACATACTTCCAAAAATTCCACGTACACGATCTGAAAATTTCGTTTTTGGTTCCGTTGAGTCTACCTTTTGTTGTTGAAGGCGTGTTGTTGGT
>CAMCQB010000104.1 GCA_945876895.1 uncultured Streptococcus sp. | reverse complement strand
GGTTATGGACAATCTGATTTCTAATAGGAAGTTGGAAATTAGGAAAAGACAGTTTTTCTTGATCTTTAATGATTTTTTGAATAATCTCATCTTTATTGATGTCACCAACAATTAGAAGTGTCATATTTTTGGGGTGATAAAAGAAATGGTGATTCTCCTTTAAATCTCTTAGCGTAATACGATTAATACTATCTTTATTTCCGGCAATATCTTTGGCGAGAACAGTTTCTGGATATAGATTTTCAAGAATTCCCTGATAGAGCTGATATTCGGGATCGTCTTGATACATATCAATTTCTTGCCTAATAATATCTTTTTCTTTTTCAACCGAGTCATAGGTAAAATGTGGTGATACCACAAATGTCTGTAGTAAACTAAGAGCCTCATCAAAATCACTTGTTGATGAAAAGAAATAAGCTGTACGATCAAAGCTAGTAAAGGCATTCAGATCTGCTCCAAGATTTGTGAATTGGATGGCAGCATCTTTATTATTTTCCATTTCAAAAACTTTGTGTTCTAAAAAGTGAGCAACACCCTCAGGATAAGAAAAAATTTCCCCTGTTTCTGTTGTAAATGAGTTGTCAAGGGAACCGAAACCAACTGTCAACATACAGACAGTTTCTCTAAAATTTTGCTTCGGAACGAGGATAACTTTTAATCCATTTTCTAGAGTTATAGAGAAAAAATGCTCTTCTATTGTACTGAAGTTGTCTTCTGTCAGTCTCATCACTTACTCTCCTTCTAAGAAATAAAAAACCTGCAATTTAATTTTACCAGCTACTCTTATAATATCCTCTTTACTAACTTGGTTAATATGATTTACCCAGTTGTCAATATCAGGGTTTTCTTTTAAGTACTTACTGTTATAAACTTTTTCAATAGTAGCTTTGGGAGAATCCAATATTGCTTGCCTATTTGTAATCAGCATTTTCTTTGTTTGCTTAACGAGTGCACTTGAAAATCGTCCCAATTTAATATCTGATAATTGCTTATTGATGAGTTTTAAAGTTTTATCTCGATTCTTTTTGTCAATACCAGCGTAAACATTGAGTAAACCCGTTAAACTATTGATTTGACTGTTAATCGTGTAAGCTAAGCCCTCTTTTTCCCTGAGTTCAGTAAATAGTTTTGAATGAGGAAAGTTACCAAATAAACCATTAAAGACAAGAAGTGCAAAATAATCTTCATCATGATAAGAAATTGGGTTGTGGTAAGCCAACTGAAGGACTGACTGATTGACTGAACGTTTTTCAATAACTTCAGTGATGATATTCTTGTAGTCTTGTTGGTAAATAAAATTCAATGGTTTCAAGCGGTTCTCAAAAGGAAATTGATGAATCAGACGAACAACTTTATAATCATCAAAATCACCAAGAACAAAAATATCAATCTGATCTTGGTTTAACATGTGTTGAAATTCCTGATAAGCAGTATAGGAATTCTCAGCTTGAACTAAATCAACTTGTCCATATTTCGAAACCTGTAAACTTGGATTGTCAAAAAATAATGTTTTAAGGGCTAGGTGGCTACTGTAAAAACTATCTTCTTTATCAACTTCAAGATAATTGATCAGATTTTTTTTCTCAAGATCAAAGTTCTTAGGTTGGTATTGAGCGGTGGCTGCAAGTGGTGAAAATAAACATTCTTTTAGAAATATAAGAATGTTTTGAAGCAGCTCTTCGCCATTAAAAGTAAACTCATCACGAATAAAACTAATGTCAATATCAACAATATGAACAAGTCCTTTGGTTGACACTTTAGTTGACAAATTTGCTCCGTAAAGTGCAGCGAGTCTTTGGCGAAACAGCCTTGCGGTAGGATAACTAGCATTTACAGTTGCAAGCATTTGAGCAGCTAGAACTCGTTTGGCAATTGTTCTTTTTGTTAAATCACCTGAAAAGCGGAAAGTAATGTGGTTGGTTTTAAATTGTTTCGTTTTTATTAAATGAAGGTTGACACCTTGAGCAATTTTCATGATTTTTCCTTTATTAAAGACTTAATTCTCTAATTATACCACGAATATGGTATAATTACTTGAAACAAAAAACGGAGAGATATGATGGAATTTAAACTGTTTGATGATTACATTACCTTGCAGGCTCTTTTAAAGGAACAAGGAATTATTCAAAGTGGTGGAGCAATTAAGAGTTTTTTATTAGAGACCACAGTTCTCTTTAACGGAGAAGTTGAGACTCGTCGTGGAAAGAAGATTCGTATTGGAGATGTTATTACATTACCCGAACACAATATTGACATCAGGATTATGGAGCCTACTGAATCAGAAAAGTTAGAGCATTCAGAAAAACTAGCTGAAAAAGAACGCATTGCTAAAATTGTTAAGCAGATGAATCATGAGAATAAGAAGAAACAAAAAGCGAAGCGCCCTAAAATTCCGTTGTCAAAACAGAAAAACAAAACTAAATGTAAGCCTGTTCGCTTTCCAGGAATCTAAGCATGTGGATTAAGGAAATAAGATTAAACAATTATCGAAACTATAAGAATATTTCAGCAACTTTTTCTCCAGGATTAAATATCTTTATTGGAAAAAATGCTCAAGGGAAGACCAATTTTTTAGAGTCTATCTATTTTTTATCGCTAACAAGAAGTCATAGAACACGTTCGGATAGAGATTTAATTCATTTTTCTGAAAATAATCTCACAATTTCTGGAAAGTTGTCACGGGCAAGTGGAAATGTTGATCTCAGCATTTCTTTATCAGAAAAAGGGCGTGTTACTGAAATAAACCATCTGAAACAGGCAAAACTATCGGATTATATTGGTACTATGACGGTTGTTCTTTTTGCACCCGAAGATTTACAATTGATAAAAGGAGCTCCGAGTTTACGTCGTAAATTTCTTGATATTGACTTGGGACAGATTAAACCTCTTTATTTATCTGATTTATCTAATTATAATCATGTATTAAAGCAGCGTAATACTTATCTTAAAACAGCCGAGAAGGTTGACAGTGATTTTCTAGCGGTACTAGATGACCAATTATCAGATTATGGTAGCCGTGTCATGGAACATCGTTTAGATTTTATTATTCAGTTGGAAAAAGAAGCAGATAAGCACCATGCTAGTATTTCTAATGGGTTAGAGCACTTGACAATAAAATACCTCTCTTCAGTGACTTTCTTAGACCGGCAAGATATTCGGAAGGAATTTTTACAACAATTAAGAAGAAACCATCGACGTGATATTCTTAAGAAGAATACAGGAGTAGGTCCTCATAGAGATGATTTAGAATTTTTCATCAATAATGTGAATGCTGATTTTGGTAGTCAAGGACAACATCGTAGTCTTATCCTATCTTTGAAATTAGCTGAAATAGAACTCATTAAATCAGTTACGGGAGACTATCCAATTTTGCTACTTGATGATGTCATGAGTGAGTTAGATAATTACAGGCAAACAAAGCTTTTGGAGGGAATTAAGGAGCATGTTCAAACCTTTATTACGACCACAAGCTTAGACCATTTATCACAATTACCAGATAATCTTAAGATTTTTGTGATAGAGCAAGGAGATATTCTTACAGATGAAAGAACAACCTCCAACGATTGATTTCTTCCCAATATCATACCTGTAGCTCATCTTTAAGATAATGAAATAAAAGATTGGCATAAAGATGCTGATCTTTTATTTTGTCAACTGACAATTACAACGATGACAATATAAGTTTACAGTTGTGTAAACAAAAAGCTGAGGCAACTGCCTCAGCTTTTTTATAATTAGTGAACAGAGTAATTTGGAGCTTCATTTGTGATTTGAACATCATGTGGATGGCTCTCTTTTAATCCAGCACCAGACATTTCAATAAATTGTGCATTATCACGAAGTTCTTCGAGTGTTCCAGCACCACAATATCCCATACCTGAACGGATTCCACCAATCATTTGGAAGACGATATCTGCGGCAGATCCTTTATAAGCGACACGCCCTTCAATTCCTTCTGGGACAAGCTTGTTGGCTTCATTGACAGATCCTTGGAAGTAACGATCACTTGATCCCTTCTTCATAGCCGCAATTGATCCCATACCACGATAGGATTTGTATTTACGCCCTTGGAAGATTTCAGTCTCACCGGGAGCTTCATCAGTACCTGCAAACATGGATCCAAGCATAACAGCATTACCTCCAGCAGCAAGAGCTTTGACAATATCACCTGAATACTTGATTCCACCATCAGCGATGATTGTTTTACCATATTCACGAGCAACTCCAGCAGCATCATAAATGGCAGTAACTTGTGGAACACCTACCCCTGCAACAACACGTGTCGTACAGATTGAACCAGGTCCGATACCAACTTTAACAACATCCACCCCAGCTTCATAAAGAGCACGAGCTCCCTCAGCAGTAGCAATATTTCCAGCAATCAAAGTTTTATCTGGGAAGGTAGCGCGGATTTCAGCGATTTTACGAAGAACTCCAGCTGAGTGACCGTGTGCTGTATCAATAACGATAGCATCTGCCCCAGCATCAAAGAGAGCTTTAGCACGTTCAAAGGTATCAGAAGTAACACCAACAGCCCCGGCTACTAGTAAACGACCAAATTCATCTTTAGCTGCGTTAGGGAATTCAATCACTTTTTCAATATCTTTGATAGTGATTAGACCAGACAAACGTCCGTTTTCATCAACTAACGGTAATTTTTCAATACGATGTTCATGTAGGATGCGTTCAGCGGTTTCGAGATCTGTTCCGACAGGAGCAGTAACCAATTCTTCGCTGGTCATGTGATCAGCAATTGGAGTATGGTAATCACTGATAAAACGCATATCACGGTTGGTAATAATACCAACAAGTTTACGATTTTCAAGTGTTTCAACAATTGGGACACCGCTAATACGGTAACGTTGCATGAGTTCTTCAGCCTCAGAAACAGATTGTTCAGGTGTCAAGAAGAACGGATCAATAATAACTCCGTTTTCCGAACGTTTTACCTTGCGAATTTCTTCAGCCTGTTCAAGAATAGACATGTTTTTATGAACAACTCCCAGTCCTCCAGCACGTGCAATGGCGATAGCCATCTTGCTATCAGTAACGGTATCCATGGCAGCTGTTATAATCGGAATGTTTAATGTCAAATTTTTAGCGAGTTTTGTCTGCATGTTGACTTCGTTAGGAAGTACATGACTTTCGGCTGGAATAAGTAGTACATCGTCAAAAGTGTAACCTTTTTTCAAAAATTTAGTGTCCCAATTTGACATTAGTTAGTCCTCTTTTCTATTGTTT
>CAMCQB010000103.1 GCA_945876895.1 uncultured Streptococcus sp. | reverse complement strand
ATTGACCGCGATTGTAGTCTGGGTTTTCTTTGTGTAACATAGCGATTCTCCCTCTGCTTATTAGCTAGTATTCCTGTCTCTATTATACTACTTTACATATGAAAAAGCCGTTAGAATTAAAATTCTAACGACTTTGTCTTCATTCTGAAATGCTAGCGTAAGCTAGCATTTTTTCATAGTTTGTATAAAATTTCAGCACATAGGAGACTGTTAAAGGTTAAAAAGAGAATGGATAAAGGAAAGCTCAGTTACTTAAAGGTCAGGCTCATGCCTGTTTCTTTTTACTCGTCGTTCTCACTGTAGCTAGGGTTAACGGAAATATCTCCTGTGTCGGTTTTTAAATCTAATGTGGTACTTGAATTTGTGTTATTCGCGTAACTTTTAGGAATAGAAACTTGCCCGAAATCAGTGCTAGTAGCTGAAATGTGTGTTTGAGATTCTTGGCTTTCTGGCAATTGAAGGGTGATATTACCATCAGAGCTAGCGATAGCCGTCTGACCTTTAAATAGGGACTGGTCTAGGTAAATCTCAGCAGTTTGTGTTTTGAATTGAGCCTGTGTGAAATGGCTACCATAATCTGATATTTCTCCATCGATACTTTCTAGAATGGGTTGAGTTAGTTTGGTTTTAGAAAGGGAGATGGCACCTGTTTGAGTTTTGATTTGTGTGGTTTCTGGCTGGATTGCCCCCAATATGACACTACCATCTTGGCTAGTAATAGTAAGATTTTTCACATTGACTTGATCAATTGAGATCTCACCAGTTTGTGACTGGGCTTTAATAGTATCAAGAGTCATGGATTTGGGAATGGAGAGCATGATGGTGTAAGGTTGATTTTGATAGGGATTTGAGAGTGAACGAACCCAATCTTTTAGATTAGCCACATGTATGCCTGAAAACTCAGTGAGGGTATCTGTTAAGGTCAGCTTACCATTTGTTAACTGGTACTGGATAGGTTTCTGGCTTTGTTTGGTATCTTGATAGTATTCAAGATGTACCTGATCGTCGTCAGAAGGAACAATCCAAAGACCTTGATTTTTTAGTTGAATGTCTAATTGTTTGAACTCCTCTAAGGTGATGTCTTGTCGTTTTGTTGTGATATAAGTTTTCTCAAGTTCTTTTAAAGCTCCTCCTGACAGCCCAATAGTGGTTAAGACTGCTCCTGATAGGCAGAGAAGGAGTGCGGTAATCCAGAGTTTTTTTAATTTCATGTTATTTGCCTCCTTTAAAAGCTGCTCTTAGTCCTTTGACAGTAAGTCGCCCAGTCCATTTTCCCAAGGTGATGGTGATAAGAGTGAGTAAGATACCTCCACCAAGTAAACCAAGGCTAATGCCAATACCAAAGGCTAGGCTTGAGCTAGCTCCAGAAAGATTAGTGAGCGTTTCGTAAAAAGTCACCCCACTTGTAATGATAAAGCCTAATCCAGTCATTAGAAGCGCAAAAAGGACGGCTAAGATGGCAACAATAAAAGCAAAACTAATGGCTAAGATAGAGATGGCAAGAGGAAAAGCAACTGGTGCAGCTAGGATGGCCAAGACAATGAGACTAATAATTTCTTTAGGACTGCGCTTTGGTGTTTCTACCTGCTGATCAAATTGTTTGTCAAGGAGATTGGTGATAAGGTCATGAGCGGCTTCTTTTGGAGTGCCTAACTCTGCGATGACAGCCTCTTCTGATTCAGGTCCAGCTTCATCAAAATATTCATTAAAATATTCCATGGCTTCTAAATAGTCTTCGTGAGGTAATTTTTTTAGGTATTTTTCTAGTTGAGCTAGATACTCAGTCTTTTTCATGTCTTAATCTCCCTTCGATAATATCTGTAATAGTATGGCTGTAGTTGCTCCACTCTGTTTTTAAAAAATCCAGTTGCGCGTGCCCAGAGCTGGTGATAGTGTAGTACTTGCGTTTTCGTCCTTGATGTTCTTCGGAGTAGGTGCTCAAGTAACCGCTTTTTTCTAATTTTTTTAAGATAGGGTAGAGGGTTGATTCCTTGATATCAGCTACGAGCTTAACGGTCTGGCTAATCTCATAGCCATAAGATGCCTTTTTTTCAACGATGGCGAGGATAAGAAACTCTGTTAAGAGTGAGGGGACTGGAAAATACATAATCCCACCTCCTTGTGTAAAAATTTTATATATAATTATTTTATATATAAAATATATACCTATTAAGAGAAAAAGTCAAGACTTTATATATAAAATTTTTATATATTTTAGAATAGGAAAAAGCCTGTAGAAAATTCTTCAAATAGAAGTACTTTCTACAGACTTTTTTGATTTAGTCAATGTAAAGATCTGATTTATTACTTAACCAACTATAAAGTAAGCCGATTAAGAGACCGCCTCCAACATAGTTACCAAGTCCTGAGAAAAAGAAGTTAGATAGAATAGAACCCAATGTCATGCCCTCAACAGGTCCTCCATTTGAGAAAAAGGCTAGCGAGAAGGTTGAAAAGTTTGCAATAACGTGCTCAAAACCTAAAAAAGCAAAGATAAAGATAATAAAGATAAGAGAAATGACACGTCCAGCATCATCTTTCATCCGCATGGTCACAAAAACAGCGATATTAACAACGATATTGGCAAAGATTCCTTCCACAAATTGTGTGAGAGGTGATTTAGCTAATTTAGCAATACTGGCTTCAATCAGATAACTATCAGGTGCAACATGGCCAATTTGATAGGGAGTTGTGTAAGAGAGTAAGAAGCAGACAATAACTGCACCAATAAAGTTAAAGAAGATACAGGTTGCTAAAATTTTAAGGGCTGTTCGGGTTGGGATGACTTTTCTATGAATGGCTGAGGTCATATACATCATATTAGATGTCCCAAGTTCAGCATTCATGTATAAAATCATCACTAAACACCAACCAAACATCAAGCCATAGCTAAACTTGCCGAGTCCTTCAACGATATGATTAAGTTTGTCAGCGCTATAGGCTGAGATTGCTAGTCCCAAAGCTAAATAGACACTTGCCATAATCGAACGTACAGCATAAGCCCAGTAATGGCAGTTAATCAAATCAGCCTTTTTCTTGATGCTTTTGTCAATGTTGTAAATCAGTGTGTCTTGTTCTTTTGCCACATCAAAATCCTCTTTTTAGTTGATTGGGAATCAATTCCCTCTACCATAAGAGTATAACAAATAAACCGCAAAAATGTAAGCCTTTTCACGAATTAATTGGGATCTTGGATAGCAAGTTTTTTAATTTCTGTTAGGTTAATCCTAAAGCACTGGTGTCCTACTTTGGTGATGAGTCCTTCTTGTCGAAAATCTTTAAAGGTATGTAAAAGGTGGCGGTAGCTCACGCCTAGATATTCTGCCACTTGCATATGATTTTCTTGATAGAGGTTGTCAGAGCTGACTTCTAAAATAAAACTAGCTAAGCGATGTTTTAAGATATAGTTTTGGTTCTTAGAAAAATGCATGGTTCGACTCACCAGTTTATGCCCAGCATAAGCTCCCATCAGTCTAATAAAAGTAATATCATTAAGAAGATAGGCTGTTACTACTGACATAGGAATAGCCAGACAGATTGTGTGTCCGATGGAGCGAATTTCTCGTGTTTCGGTCTCTGCGCCTAAAATGGTTAACTCTCCAATCCAATCATTTTGGTGAATAAATTGGATGATTGTGGTTTTTCCATTTTCTTGCGTCAGAAGGATTTTGCCTTTTCCTTTGATCATAAAAAAGGGATAATCCAAGGGTGTATTTGCTTGATGGATTTGCTCCCCATGTGAGTAGCTTGTCAAAAAAGATTGGTCAAGGACTACTTTTGGTAGCTCTTTGGGTAAATGGTATTGTCCTTTATAGGAAATTTTTTTCATTTTTTCTCTCCCAAGTGTGAGATTTAGCATATTTATTTTATCATAAAATCTTTATAATAATAATCATACTAAAAAAGGAGTTGATAGCGGTGTCCTTAAAACTGGTCTGGCTTTCTCTGTGGTATTATACTCTGTCAGCTTTAGGGGTCAGTCTGACCATTAAAGCAGGTATCGGGGTGAGTAGTTTTAACTCTTTTAATGTTGCTCTATCTGAGAGTTCGAGGATAACGATTGGTGTCATTACAACAGGAATTAATTTATTATTTTTATTAGTCTGTCTTTTACTAGATCAAAAAAGGAGCTGGCGAAATTATTTTCTGATGGTGCTGAGTTTGTTTGGTTTTGGGTATGTGATCAATTTTTTCACCTACACTGTGCTTAGTCAATTGGCTATCCATTCCTATGTCTTTGATTTTTTAATGTTTATTCTCGGAACAAGCTTGGCAGGCTATGGAATTGGTCATGTTATTGCTTATGGTGTGTTGCAATTTCCTATTGAAAAGGCTTGTCAATTGCTAGAAGGGCAAACGCGGTTTAGTTTTTCGTTTTATCGCTATGGAGTGGATTTTTTGAGTATTTTAGGCTCAGTGGCGATAAGTGTTTGTTTTCATCTTCCGCTTTTTGTTCGAGAAGGAACAATTGTTAGTTTCTTTTTATTATCATTTGTCATTGCTAGGAGTCAAAATAGAGTTTTAATGAGGAAATAGGAGGAAGAGATGCTTAATGTTTCAGTCAATACCAATCCTTTAGGATTACCAAAGCGTGTTAAAAATCATAGTAGTTATATTTTGGAGCAAGGAGACCATTATCCAGATAGAGAAGCGCTCTTTTTGCGTCATAAGCTATCTGAAAAGTATGCCATCTCGCCCCAGTCTATTTTTTGTGGTAGTGGGGTGGATGATTTGATTTGGCGTTTGGTCTTGGCGCGTGCTCCCAAGTCAGCTCTTGTCATTGAACCAACTTATGAAGAGTATGCTAATGTTTTACAAGAAGCAGGCTGTCAATTAGAACGCTATTTACTAAAGGCAGAAGATCAGTTTATCTTGGATGAATCAGTCTTAGATGTGATTAAGTCAGATCTGGATGTTATGGTGTTAGGTCATCCTAATAATCCAACTGGTCAGGTTATTGAGATGGGATTATTAAAAAAAATCCATGAAAAGTGCCAAAAAGAAGATGTTCTTCTTGTAATTGACGAAAGTTTCATAGAATTTTTACCATCTTGGAACGCTATTTCCTTAAAAACGATAGCGAGTCAGAGCCAGCATTGTATTGTTTTTGATGGCTTTAGTAAAACCTATGCGATGGCAGGTTTTCGTTTAGGGTTTGCGATTTCTGGTAATCGGGAGCTATTGACGGCTTTGGGTCAATCAGGTCAGTTGTTTGCAACTTCTAGTGTGGCACAAAGAGCCTCCATATT
>CAMCQB010000102.1 GCA_945876895.1 uncultured Streptococcus sp. | reverse complement strand
GACAAGTTTTAAAAAAAGAAGACCGACAACAATTTCAGCTGAGTCAAGATAATCGTGACCATCTAGCAGATGTTTATCTACAAAATACGGAGCTTGTGTTAGATGCTTTAGAGGAGCTTGAGGGGGTTTATAGCCCAGCCTTAGTGAATTTCCTTCAAATGTCACGTCTTCAAGAGGCAGAAGTGATGGCATCAGGTGCTTTTGTTGAGAGGGTTTTAACACGAGCAAGACCAAATAATATGGATGAGCTTTTACGAGGATATTACTTAGAGCGAAAACTGATTTCAGAGTATCAAGACAAGGGCATCTTAACAGCAGAGGAAGCCAAACGTCTTAGAAAAAATGTTAATGAACTAGAAAGCTATTCCTTAAATGAGGTTGATCATAACTTTTTAGAACCAGCTTCTGTCTAATTTTTATCCCCAACCAAACAGGACCTAACCACTCATTGAAGGAGTGGTTAGGTCCTGTTTTTATTTAGGCTGAATAAAATAGCGTTCATCACCAATTGGAATGAGTTCAACAGCTGTTCCGTAAAGCAGTTTGAGATGTTCAGGTGTCAGCACCTCTTCTTTTTTTCCTGCAGCGACTATTTTACCTTCTCGAAGGAGTAGTAGGTGGCTGATACTGGATGTTATTTCTTCAGCATGGTGAGTGACATAAAGGATGGCTGGGGCATGGGGGAGTTGTTTGATGTTTTCAACTAATTTGAGGAGTTTTTCTCTAGCAAAAAGATCTAGTCCACTGGTGGCTTCATCAAGGATGATGATGTCAGGGTTTTCCATGAGACTTCTTGCAATAAGTAAAAGTTGTTTCTCTCCTTGAGAGAGTGTGAAGTACCTGCGTCCGATAAGATGTGCGCCACCTAAGTGTTCTAACATGTTCTTGGCTTCGTTTAATTCTTTACTACCATAGGCTTTATATAAGATACTACTTTTATATTTTCCAGTTAGGACAATGTGTTCAGCAGGCATGTTTTTAGGAAGTCGTTCTGCAATAAAAGAGCCGACAATACCAATCTTTTGGCGGATGGGTGTAATATCGCCCTGTCCAAATTGGGCACCCAACACACAAACATCCCCTCTACTTTGAAAAAATTCTGCCATCAATAACTTTAATAGCGTTGTTTTCCCAGAACCATTTAAACCTAAGATGGCCCAAGCCTCTCCTTTTTTGACCTCCCAATTAAGATTGTCAAGTAAGGTTTTTCCTTGCTTGATGACGCTGACATTTTTTAGTGAAATTAAAGTCATAGACTCCCCCCTCTCTTTTGCTTTCATTATATCATATTCTCAAAGGTCTTTTAAAAGATTAGTCAAAAGTTGAGAATTGTGCTATAATTGAAGGACTATATTAAATTTGAGGAGAATGATAACAATGGAAGACCCTGGTAGTCAGTCCTTACTGTTACAATTTTTATTACTTTTAGTTTTAACCCTTTTAAATGCCTTTTTTTCAGCTAGCGAGATGGCGATGGTATCCTTAAATCGCTCGAGAGTAGAACAAAAAGCAGCAGAAGGTGATAAAAAATTTATCCGTCTATTAAGTGTTCTTGAAAATCCTAATAACTTTTTATCCACTATTCAAGTTGGGATTACCCTGATAACTCTTTTATCAGGGGCTAGTTTAGCTGATACACTTGGTAAGGAGATTGCTAAGTATCTAGGAAATTCAGCGACAGCTCAGACAGCAGGTAGCATGATTTCTCTTGCGTTTTTGACTTATATTTCTATCGTTTTGGGTGAGTTATATCCTAAACGTATTGCAATGAATTTGAAAGAGAATTTAGCAGTTGTTTCGGCTCCAGTTATCATTATTTTAGGAAAAATTGTTAGCCCCTTTGTCTGGTTGCTATCTGTTTCAACCAACCTTTTGAGTCGCATCACCCCTATGACTTTTGATGATGCGGATGAAAAAATGACGCGTGATGAAATTGCTTATATGTTGACCAATAGTGAGGAAACGCTAGATGCCGAAGAAATTGATATGCTACAAGGTGTCTTCTCCTTAGATGAACTGTTAGCGCGTGAGGTAATGGTTCCAAGAACTGATGCATTTATGGTTGATATCAATGATGAGTCTAATGTTATTATTGAGTCTATTTTAAAAGAAAATTTCTCTCGTATCCCTGTTTATGATGATGACAGAGATAAGGTAATCGGTGTTCTTCATACGAAAAAACTGTTACACGAAGGATTTAATCAGGGCTTTGACAAGCTTTCTATTCGAAAAATTATGCAGGAACCTCTTTTTGTTCCAGAGACCATCTTCGTAGATGATTTATTAAAAGCTTTGCGTAAAACACATAATCAGATGGCCATACTAAAAGATGAGTATGGTGGTGTGGCAGGGATTGTCACTTTGGAGGATCTTCTAGAAGAGATTGTGGGTGAGATTGATGATGAAACTGACAAGTCTGAACTAGAGGTGCGTGAAATTGGTGATCATACTTACATTGTCTTAGGGAGTATGAGCCTTAATGATTTTAATGAATACTTTGAAACAGAAATTGAAAATGTTGAAGTTGATACGATAGCAGGTTATTATTTAACAGAAGTCGGTGCTATTCCTAGTCAAGAAGAAAAACATAGTGTTGACATTGACTCTAATGGAAAACATCTAACCTTGGTTAATGATAAAGTGAAGGATGGACGGATTGTTAAATTAAAATTGATCATCACAAAAGAAACAACTATTGAAGAAGAATAAGGTTAGGTGTCTCATCTAACCTTATTTTTATAAATATGAGGTAAACACCAGCAGTAAGGCAAACAAATTGCAGATGATAGAGTTT
This sequence comes from uncultured Streptococcus sp., assembly GCA_945876895.1. Taxonomy (GTDB): domain Bacteria; phylum Bacillota; class Bacilli; order Lactobacillales; family Streptococcaceae; genus Streptococcus; species Streptococcus porcorum. The sequence continues at coordinate 2,573 of CAMCQB010000102.1, read as the reverse complement.
TCTATGTAGGTTTTTTAACAATAAAAAACTAGAACAGCGATGCGACTGTCCTAGTTTTGGTTGATGAGAACCCTACCCTAATGGTTGCATTCATTAGAATAGGGTTAATTATATTATACACTAAATTTCATGTAATTTATTAAAAATTTTACATTTTATAGAAATTTTTTTATATTTTTTGAAAACCTTGTCAGTGTACTTTTTAGTAAAAGATGGTATAATACTACTATTAAAACGGTTACAAAAGGGGAGCTTATGACAGATATAGACTATGGTCAGGTAACAGGTTTGGTTCATTCCACAGAAAGTTTTGGATCAGTGGATGGGCCTGGGGTGCGCTTTATTATTTTTTTACAGGGCTGTAAAATGCGATGTCAATATTGTCATAATCCAGATACTTGGGCTATGGAATCAAACAAGGCCAAAGAACGCACAGTGGATGATGTCTTGGCTGAGGCGCTTCGATTTAAGGGGTTCTGGGGAAAAAAAGGAGGAATCACTGTCAGCGGTGGTGAGGCTCTTTTACAAATTGATTTTTTAATTGCCTTGTTTACCAAGGCACAAGAACTTGGTATTCACTGTACCTTAGATACTTGTGCTCTTCCTTTTAGAAATAATCCAGACTACTTAGTGAAATTTGATCGTTTAATGGCTGTTACAGACTTAGTTTTACTAGACATCAAGGAAATTAACAATAAGCAACATAAAAAGGTAACAGGTCAAAGTAATCAGACCATTTTAGATTGTGCCAAGTACCTATCTGATATTGGGAAACCAGTCTGGATTCGCCATGTCTTAGTTCCTGGCTTGACGGATATTGATGAGGATTTGCTGGAATTAGGAAAATTTGTTAAAACCTTGAAAAATGTAGATAAGTTTGAGATTCTTCCTTATCATACTATGGGAGAATTTAAGTGGAGAGAGATGGGAGTGCCTTATCCATTAGAGGGAGTAAAACCGCCGACAGCTGATCGCGTTAAAAATGCAAAAGATCTTATGGAGACAGAGTCTTATCAAGATTATTTGAAGAGGGTTAAATCCTAGTACCTGTCTACTTCTTCACCTCATTTACTTTCTTGTAATTTCTTGCTATACTGATACAGATAAGTGGGAAAGGAGAAGAGATGTTTACCGTTGTAAAAGTGACCTCAGATAGTGTCTATTTGAGAAGCTCCGATGGAAGTATAAGAAAAGTTTTTCGTGAAACCTTGGATTTTAAGCCTGTCCTTGGAGATGAGGTAGAGTTGTACACAATAGAAGATGAACTGTTGATCGTAAAGGCCGGTGCTTTTTCTCCTTCTTCTAGTGAACGTGAGCTAAAAATGGGGTTGATTAGGGGAATTCTAGACTTATTTTTAGAAACACTAGCAATCCAAAATAATCATCTGTCTAACGTCAAAAAGGTATTATCTCAATTATGGGTTACTATTTTTATGACTTGGAGTTTAGTTGGGGTCATGCTTCTTAGTCTCCTTTTATTACTCGAATCCATCATTGTTTTGTGTTATCAGCTGCTTGTTAAAGCTTTTAGAAGTCTTAATTTGAGAGAAAAATTTAGAAACTTATCTCAAATGAGAAATGCTAACACTGATAGGATAAAAAAGGCAACTTTAGTTGAAGTAGAACCTGTTCCATCATCAAAAGAAAAAAAAGACAACACTTGAAAAAGCATCAGTCGATCTGGTGCTTTTTTGTATGAGAAACGGTGGAAAAAACTTATCAGTTCTGTTAAAATAAGAAGGAAAAAGATTTATGAGGTAAAAGACATGTCTAAAATTTTAGTTTTTGGTCACCAAAATCCTGACACAGATGCTATTGCATCATCATATGGTTGGGCTTATCTTGAGCGCACAGCTTGGGGACGTGAGGCAGAGGCAGTAGCATTAGGTACCCCAAATGAAGAAACAGCTTTTGTTTTGGATTATTTTGGTGTTGAGGCTCCTCGTGTAGTGACATCTGCTAAAGCAGAAGGAGTTTCTCAAGTAATCTTGACTGACCACAATGAGTTTCAGCAATCTATTGCTGATATCCGTGAGGTTGAGGTTGCAGCAGTTATTGACCATCACCGTGTAGCTAATTTTGAAACAGCTAATCCACTTTATATGCGTTTAGAACCAGTTGGTTCAGCATCATCTATCGTTTACCGTGCTTCAAAAGAAGCAGGCGTTGAGCTTCCACGCGAGGTTGCAGGCTTACTCTTATCTGGTTTGATTTCAGATACGCTATTGTTGAAATCACCAACTACTCATGCATCAGATCCACAAGTAGCTAAAGAGCTTGCTGAGATTGCTGGTGTTAACCTTGAGGAATACGGTCTTGCTATGCTGAAAGCTGGCACAAATCTTGCAAGCAAATCAGCAGAAGAGTTAATTGATATTGATGCTAAAACGTTCGAATTAAATGGTAATGCTGTCCGTGTCGCTCAAGTTAATACTGTTGATATTGCAGAAGTTCTTGAACGTCAAGCTGAGATTGAAGCAGCTATGGTAGCAGCTTCAGAGGCAAACGGCTATTCAGACTTTGTTTTGATGATTACAGATATCATTAATTCAAACTCAGAAATCCTAGCACTT
>CAMCQB010000101.1 GCA_945876895.1 uncultured Streptococcus sp. | reverse complement strand
ATAGCTTTTTTGACATTTGGGAAAAGGTAAAAGGCACCTTGTGGCTTAATCACCTTAAAGCCAGGAATCTCAGCTAATAGAGGATAAATAGTATTTAGGCGTTCTTCAAAAGCTTGACGCATCCTTTCAATCGGCTCTTGGTCACCTGTTAAGGCTTCAATGGCAGCGTATTGTGCAACTGCTGTCGGGTTAGATGTGGTTTGACTAGCAATTTTTGCCATAGCAGAAATAATTTCTGGCTCACCTACAGCAAAACCAATGCGCCAACCTGTCATCGCATAAGTTTTTGAAACCCCATTAATCACAATGGTTTGTTTACGAATGTCTTCAGAGAGGCTAGAAATAGGCGTGAAACGATTTCCATTATAAACCAAACGTCCATAGATATCATCAGCCAAAATCAAAATATCATGCTCAACTGCCCAATCACCAATAGCTTTTAACTCTTTTGCTGTATAAATCATGCCTGTTGGATTAGATGGTGAATTGAGTAAAAGAACCTTTGTTTTTTCTGTACGCGCTGACTCTAACTGTTCAACAGTAACTTTAAACTGATTTTCCTCAGTTGCTTGTACAAAAACTGGTTGTCCTTCCGCCATTTTAACCTGATCAGCATAAGATACCCAATAAGGCGTTGGGATAATTACCTCATCATTAGGATTAAGAACTGCCATAAAAAAGGCATAGAGAACAAACTTGGCACCTGTTGCCACCACCACTTGATTTGGTGTCACAGAATAGCCATAGTAATTTTCCATGTAAGTATTGATCGCATCCTTTAACTCAGGAAGTCCTGATGCCACCGTATAAAAGCTTGCTTTACCATTTGAAATGGCTTCAATCGCCTTGTCTTGAATATGTTTAGGTGTTGCAAAATCTGGTTCGCCTAAGGTCAAAGCTAAAATATCACGACCTTCAGCTTTCAATGCCTTAGCACGCGCTCCTGCAGCTAAGGTAACACTTTCTTCCATAGTAAGCACACGCTCTGATAGTTTTGTCATATACCCTCCGTTTTTACCAAGTCCCCAGTTTTAAAATCAATGATATAGTAGGTTGTTCCAGATGCCACTTCCCAGATAGGTTTATCATCCATATAACCCAAGGTTGCCTTAACTGATTTAGCACCATTTTCTTTAGCAATCTGTTCTGCTGCTTGTCTAGAAATCCCTTCTTTAGTCGGTATAATATGGATATCTTTATCTTTTATACCAATCACCACCACAACATTTTCATCTTGAGCAGTTTTACCAAAGACACTATAATAGCTTGTTTGTCCATTATACCGATCAATACGACTCACACTGGTTAACCGGGCTTCCTTTGTTGCCACAGCCTTCACCATGTTTTGTGTGTCAATATTGGGTTTCATAGAGAAAAAAATCACTAAGATAGTGGATAGAAATAAGACGAAAAAGACTAAACCAAGACCAATGATGAACTGCTCTTTGGTTGAGAGAACTCGTTTTCTTTTACGCTTTCCCATTTGATCTTCCTAAATTATTTGATGTTTTCTATTATATCAAAAAAAGCTTGTGATTTCAGTTACAATGTCAGGAAATTTTTTGCAAGATAGAGAACTATTTTGCTCGAGTATCTGACAAATTTGTTTACCGTAACTTTTTGAGACTACTCGTTTATCTAAAATCAGAACTGCAGATACTTGATTTTCACGGCGCTGAGTTCTTCCGATAGCTTGTTTTAATTTCAAGGTCATGACAGGTAAGGTATAGTCATAAAAGGGATTTTTATGGTTTTGTCGCAAGTAGTGATTAACCTTTTTGACAAATCGATCTTCTGGATTTTCAAAAGGTAGGCGGGTAATCACCTCGATGAGCTGGTCTTGATGCACAAAATCAACTCCTTCCCAAAAACTGCCTGTCCCCAGCAAGATATTAACTTCTCCTCGATCAAAACGTTTTTTAATATTGTAAGCCAAGCCATTTTTTTCTTGACAGAGATGTTTCACCATCCAGGTATCCAAACGCTCCGATACTGCCAACATATGCTGTTTGGAATTAAATAACACTAAAATAGGCTTTTCTAGCTGGGAGAGTGCCATCAAGCGTCTAGCAATCTCTTCTTCATAAATGGTATCTGGTAGATCCACCAAATTTGGCATGGAAGTGTCAACCCATATCTTTTGATCAGAAGACTTACTTGATTCAATCCGATAAGCCTCATAATCTGCTATGCCAAGTAGATCTGGTAAGGTGACACGCTTACTAATCTCTAAGGTCGCTGACACAAAATACACTTTAGTTAAGTCAGGTATGAAGGTTTGAAAACGGAACAAGTCAAGACGTGCTGCATTTAGGTAGGTTTTTCGTTGCTCTTGATCGACTTCACTCTCAAACCAATAATCGCTGTAGTAAGGTAGAAAAATCTTCCACAGATCTTCTTCTAAACGAAGAGGATATTCACTGATATCTTGTCGTATGAACTCCAGGAGATCTTGTGATAAACTCACTTCTTTTTTTTGATAAAAAGCTTGACTAGCCTGTGAAAGGTTAAATTGAAGACGTTCAAGGAGACGTTTTTGTAAAAGATTGGCCGTCTGCTTGGCTTCTTTATCTAGCCATTGCAAGGTCTGGGTAATATCTAAACGTCGGCGAGAAAAGTTTTCCAAAGCTAAAAAGAATTTTTGAGCTTCGTCAATCACTAATACTTTTCCTTTTACAAAATCGATATCATCTTGCATCCTTTCAAGAAGGTAAGCGTGGTTGGTAATTAAAACTTGACTGCTTTTTGCTAGTTGGTCCGAACGCTCCCAAAAATCAACCGTTGCAAAGAGAGAATCTCTTTTCACTTGACCATCATGACGTAACTCATCAAAATAAGACTCTAAGCGCTGCTTTTGCCTAATTTCATCCAAATCTCCTGTTTTAGTTTCAACCAGCCACACTAAGATTTGCATTTTAAAACGATTGAGTAAGCGATTTTTATCTTGGCGCTGCAGACTTTGATAAAAGGCATCTAATTTGATGTAATTTCGTGGACTTTTCACACTATGGCTATTGATGTGAAAGACCTCTTTGAGCTGCTTTGCTTCATTTTCCATGATCTGATCTTGCAACAATTTTGTCGGCACACTTACTAAAATCTGCCCCTCTGCCTTAGCTAATAAAGGCAATAAGTAACCGTAGGTCTTACCAATTCCTGTCTGTGCCTCAATAAAACTAGGAACGAAAGAACCTAACCCGTCTTCAATGAGCTGTGCAAATTGTGATTGTGCAGCTCTCTCTTCTAAATCTAACAAAGCAAGATTAGTCAGAAAGTCTTGTGATAAATATTTGGATTTTCTGTATTGCTTGCTATATTGAATGACCAAACCACCAACTTCCAAGAGATGATCTGGTAACTGAGTGGGGACTTCCTCAAAAATCTCTTCAAGAACCAAACGCGACTCAAACAGAAGATGGTCCGCAAAAGACAAAATGGTTTCCAATGTTATCTTAGGTAGGCTAGCCATTTTTTCTCTAATTTTTAGAAAAAGCTGTGCTGTCGCATAAGCATCAGCTATAGCTGTATGCGCATCTTGTAAATCTAGGTCCAAGACTTCTGCTAAATTAGGTAAACTATATTTTTCAAAGCTCGGAAAAAAGACTTGTGCCAATTCAACCGTGTCAACTCTAGGTGTTCGTAACTCATACCCTTCAAAGAACAATTCTTCTGCTAAAAGATTGCCATCAAATTTGACATTATGGGCGACAAAAATACAATCCTCAATCAAGTGAAAAATCTCTCTTGCCACTTGCGAAAAATCAGGTGCCTTAGCCAAACGTTCATCGGTCAGACCTGTTAGTTCTACAATATGGTCATCTAAACTTTCATGAGGGTTAACATCTGTCTCGTAAGTTTTTATAATGTGATGATTTTCGATAATCACAATACCAACTTGAATAATTCTAGCATTGCTACCTGCAGAGGTTGCCTCCAAATCAACCACGGCATATTTTCTTGATTTTTTTTGACTCATAACACCTTAATTATAGCATAGTGCAGACTATTTCAACATGAGAAAGGGGGATTTTATCTTATTTGCTCATATGTTATAATAATTCTAACCTTATTTTAGAAAGACGATTTTACTATGATAAACTCAAAAAAATCGCTGGCTGAGGTTCATGCTAGTGTTTCTGTCCCAAAAACCAATAACTTTTGGAAACTTCTGATGACTTTTATAGGTCCTGGGAGTCTAGTAGCTGTAGGCTATATGGACCCTGGAAACTGGATAACAAGTGTTATTGGAGGGGCTAAACACGGCTATAGTCTTCTCATTGTGGTTCTCATTTCTTCTTTGATTGCCATGCAGCTTCAGCAAATGGCTGGAAAACTAGGTATGGTTACCCAGAAAGATTTGGCACAGTTAACAGCAGAACATCTTCCAAAACCTATCCGATACCTCTTGTTTGTCATTGCAGAATTGGCTTTAATGGCAACTGACCTAGCTGAGGTTATTGGATCTGCAATTGCACTTCATTTACTTTTTGGTTGGTCCTTGATTTTCTCAGTCTTTGTAACCATATTTGATGTTTTTATCCTTCTTTTACTGATGAAATTTGGGTTTAGAAAAATCGAAGCACTGGTTAGTACCCTCATTTTAACCATCTTTTTGATTTTTCTTTATTTGACCTTTCTAGCTAAACCGCATCCCAGTGCAATCTTTTCTGGCTACCTTCCTCAGACCATCCTCTCCAGTCCTCCTAGTCAGTATGCGTCACTTCTGACCCTATCACTTGGCATCATTGGGGCTACTGTCATGCCACATAACCTTTATCTGCATAGTGCTATCTCACAAACAAGAGCAGTTGATACCAGAGATAAAAAGGCATTAAAAAAGGCCATTCATTTTATGACCTTAGATTCTAATCTTCAACTTAGCTTAGCCTTTTTGGTCAATTCCCTCCTTTTAATTTTAGGTGCCAGCATTTTTCAAGGAAAAGCAGAGCATATTAAAGCATTTTCAGATATGTATCAAGCACTAGCAGACCCAAAAATCGCTGGTAGCATTGCCAGTGCTAGCCTATCAACACTTTTCGCCACAGCCCTCTTAGCTAGTGGGCAAAACTCCACCATCACAGGAACGCTGACAGGGGAAATTGTCATGGAAGGTTTTCTTAATATTACCTTACCAAGATGGTTAATTCGCATAATTACAAGAAGTGCTGCTCTATTACCTGTTGCCATCTCTGCCCTAATTTTTGGCAATACAGAAGGGGCGCTAGATCAACTCTTAATTTACTCTCAGGTCTTTTTATCCATCGCACTTCCTTTTTCCATTTTTCCTTTGATTTATTTTAGCTCAAAAAAAGACCTCATGGGGGAATTTCAAAATCGCAAATGGAATACCATATTAGCTTATGCCGCAGCTGTTATGTTGACGCTGTTAAATCTCAAGCTGATTATTGACTTATGGTGAAACCTAAATCCGTAAGCTCCTCTAGGCCACCTAGATTGGTTACTTTAGTAAATCCCTCATCTTTCAAATAAAGGGCTACCTGTTCTGCACGAACCCCTGCTTTACAATAGACATAAAGTTCCTGTGTTTGATCAGCAGCTTTTGCCCAATGGGGAATATCACTCATAGGAATATTTTGGCTGCCTGTGATATGCCCTAGAGCATATTCCTCAGGTTCTCGAACATCAATCAGAAGGGCATTAGGATTCATTTTTTCTAACATTATCTACTCTTTTCTATCTTGATATACTTAGTATAGCAAATTTTAATAAGAATATCAGATTTTTAAACAATCA
>CAMCQB010000100.1 GCA_945876895.1 uncultured Streptococcus sp. | reverse complement strand
AAAGGACTGATGAATCAAAATTTGATTCATCAGTCCTTTAAATTATAGAGCCGTTATTAATAGATGCCAAAGTTGATGTGGATTATCAAGTTCAGCATATTGATTTAAACGAGGAAAGTTGCAGGCATTTGGCGACTATGGGTTTAAAGCAGGGGACTCACTTGAAATTAGTCGCAAAAACCAAATCAAATGCTATTGTCATGGTTAAAGGAGCTAGGCTGGCTTTTGATAATGCTATCTTGGAGCGAGTAAGTGTCGTGCTTTATGAGGGAGAAGGACAGCTGATATCGTTAGCTGACTTACCTGTTGGTCACTTTGCCTATGTCAAAGAGATCAATACTGTTGGAGAAGCGAAACGACGATTGATGGATATGGGCTTGACCAAACATACGAAGATCTGTCTTAGAAAGGTTGCCCCTTTAGGTGATCCGATTGAAATTAGTCTGCGAGGTTATGAATTAACGCTTCGTAAATCAGAAGCTCAGTTGATTACAGTGGTCGAGGAGGAATAAGAAAAATGGAAATCGCCTTGATTGGAAATCCGAACTGTGGGAAGACCTCTTTGTTTAACCTTATGACAGGAAATCGGCAGCGTGTGGGAAACTGGCCTGGTGTGACGGTTGAAAGAAAATCTGGTACTTACAAATCTGATAAGAGCTTAGCCATTCAAGATTTACCAGGAATCTATTCGATGTCGCCCTACTCACCAGAGGAATTAGTAGCTAGAGATTATCTGTTGAGCCATGAGGCAGACGCTATTTTAAATATTGTTGATAGCACAAACTTGGAGCGTAATCTTTATTTGACCACCCAGCTGTTGGAGGCGGGGCTACCTGTGACGATTGCTCTTAATATGAGCGATGTTTTAAAAAGTCAAGGGAAAACTATCGACGAAGAAAAGCTGAGCTATCATATGGGTGTGCCTGTAGTGTCAACCAGTGCCACTAAAAATATAGGTATTGAGAAAGCCATCAAGTTGGCTAAAAAATCAGCTCAAGTTGACAGTACTTTTGCCTATCCGACTTATGATAAAAGATTTGAGGTGGCTTTAGCTGAAATCATAGATGTTTTAGGGACAGCAGTTTTAGCAAGTGACGCACGATTTTATGCCATCAAGCTATTTGAAGGAGATCAGCAAGTTTGGGAACAGCTTTCCTTGTCTGATTTTCAGAAAAAAGAAATTAAAGATATCATCAAGATCACCGAGGAAATCTATACTGAAGATGCGGAATCCATTTTAATCAATGAGCGCTATGCTTTCATTGAAAAGGTGGCCAAGCTGGCACAGACCAAGGAAGATGATTTTGCCTTGACCTTGTCAGATAAGATTGACCAGATTGTGACCAATCGCTTTTTAGCCCTTCCGATTTTTGCTATGGTGATGTGGTTGGTTTACTACCTATCTATTCAAACGGTTGGGATTATGGGAACGGATTGGGCTAATGATGTTCTTTTTGGTGAATGGGTTCCAAATGCAGTAGGATCTGTTTTAGAAAGCTTAAAGGTTGATGCTTGGATGCAGGGCTTGATCCTAGATGGGATTGTAGCGGGCTGTGGGGCAGTTCTTGGTTTTGTTCCTCAAATTTTTGTCCTCTTTCTGTGTTTGGGGATTTTAGAAGATGTTGGTTATATGAGTCGTGTCGCCTTTGTGATGGATCGTATTTTTAGACGTTTTGGCATGTCGGGTAAGACCTTTATTCCTATGTTGATTGCGACAGGTTGTGGGGTTCCTGGTGTCATGGCTAGTCGGACCATTGAAAACGAACGAGATCGCAGAATCACCGTGATGACCACTACCTTTATGCCGTGTTCGGCTAAATTACCCATCATCGCCTTAGTAGCAGGTGCCTTTTTCCCTAAAAATCCTTGGATTGCCCCAAGTGCTTATTTTGTAGGAATTGGTGCCATTGTCCTATCTGGTATTGCTCTTAAGAAAACACGGCTACTTGGTGGGATGGCCAGTCCGTTTATCATGGAGTTGCCAAGTTATCACCTTCCAAAAACACGTTCGGTTTTGCGCTATGCCTTTAATAAGGCTATGAGTTTTATTAAACGTGCCGGCTCTGTGATTTTTGTCATGAACATCTTGATTTGGTTCATGAGTACTTATAGCTTTACTTTAGAAGCTGTCGATACAGAAAATAGTATTTTGGCAAATATTGGGCGGGCTTTCTCTGTTTTATTTGCTCCACTAGGTTTTGGTAACTGGCGTGCTACTGTCGCAACAGTAACAGGTTTGGTGGCTAAGGAAACCGTGGTTGCTACCTTTGGTATTCTTTATAATGTCAAGGATGCTTCAGAAAGCAGTCACGGCTTATGGTCTAATCTACAACTGGATTACACGGCCTTATCAGCTTATTCTTTCTTAGTCTTTAATCTCTTATGTGCGCCTTGTTTTGCGGCGGTAGGAGCGATTAAGCGAGAGATGAATAGTTTAGGATGGACTTGGTTGGCGATTGCTTTTCAGACGGGACTAGCTTATAGCGTGAGCTTGATTATTTATCAACTTGGTTTATTGCTAACAGGGCATGCTGTGACTATTTGGACAGGCATAGCGGTGCTTCTTGTCTTGGTCTTTGCTTACTTAATTATGAGAAAACCAAAGTCTGAGGAAGTTAGGGTAATCAGTTTAGAAAACCTTGTTGGTCAAGGTTCTTAGGAGGTTATGATGTCATTAGCAACCTTAATTATTTTAATTGTTTTAGTTATCTTGTCAGTCTGGATTATTAAAAGTACCCTACAAAAAAAAGGAGCTTGTAGCGACTGTGACTGCTCTTGTGCTATTAAAGATGAGATAAAAAAGAATCATAATACTGAAATCAATCAATCATGATAATCATCTAACTTATCAAAAAATTCTGAAAAAAGGTGGGTCAAGGCCTACCTTTTTTGTTATAATAGTCTCAATACAATGTTCAAGGAGAGATTATGGCTCAGATAATTGATGGAAAAGCATTAGCTCAAAAAATGCAGAAAAAGTTAGCAGAAAAGGTCGCTCGTTTAAAGGCGGAAAAAGGTATCGTACCAGGGTTAGTGGTGATTTTAGTAGGGGAAAATCCAGCTAGCCAGGTCTATGTTCGTAATAAAGAGCGTTCTGCCTTGGCTGCTGGTTTTAAAAGTCAGGTTGTTCGCCTGCCTGAATCAACTTCACAAGAGGAGTTGTTGGATGTGATTGCGATCTATAATGCGGATACTTCTTTTCATGGGATTTTGGTACAATTACCCTTGCCTGATCATATCAATGAAGAAGATGTGTTATTAGCGATTGATCCTAATAAAGACGTAGATGGTTTTCATCCGATGAATATGGGGCGTTTATGGAGTGGACATCCTGTTATGGTGCCTTGTACACCAGCTGGGATTATGGAGATGTTTAAAGACTATCATATCGATCTGGAAGGAAAGCATGCCGTGGTGATTGGGCGTAGCAATATCGTCGGAAAACCAATGGCCCAACTCTTACTTAATAAAAATGCAACGGTGACCCTCACGCATTCTAGAACGCATCATTTAGCAGAGGTCGCTAAAAAGGCTGATATCTTAGTTGTGGCAATTGGCCGTGGGCATTTTGTGACAAAGGATTTTGTTAAAGAGGGCGCGGTAGTGATTGATGTCGGCATGAACCGTGATGAAAATGGCAAGCTGATTGGGGATGTTAAGTATGATGAGGTAGCTGAACTTGCCAGTTACATCACCCCTGTACCAGGTGGTGTAGGCCCTATGACCATTACCATGCTGATGGAACAAACCTATGAGTCAGCCCTTAGAAGTGTGAACAGATGAGAATAGAGGAAAGTTTAGCTAAAAAGGTTGTGGTAAAACGTGAGCCAAATGCTTACAAATGGGCTTTTGGACGTGTTCTCTTAGTAGGTGGTCAAGCTCCTTTTGGTGGTGCTATTATTATATCAGCCCTAGCCTGTGTGAAAAGCGGAGCAGGCTTAGTGAGTGTGGCAACTGATAGGGAAAATCTGACTGCCCTTCACACTCACTTACCAGAAGCTATGGGATTTGATATGCGCGATCAAGATTGGTTGGCGCGTGAAGTGGATGCAGCAACTGTTATTTTGATTGGTCCAGGCTTAGCTGAAAATAGGCTGTCTGAAACTATTTTTAACCAAGTCTTAGAAAGAGTTAGAGCAGATCAAGTCTTAGTGATGGATGCCTCAGCCCTAAATTTATTGGCCAAAAAAGAACGTTCCATCTTACCTCATTCATCGCTTGTCTTAACACCTCATCAAAAAGAGTGGGAACGCTTGAGTGGCTTATCGCCTGATGCACAGGATGATCTCACCAATTTTAAAGCTTTGAAAGACTTTCCAGATCAGACAATTTTAGTACATAAACGCCATCAAACACGTGTCTATCAAGGAGATAAAGTGGGTCACATTACTGTTGGAGGTCCCTATCAAGCAACAGGTGGTATGGGAGATGCTTTAGCAGGGATGATTGCAGGCTTTCTAGCCCAATTTAATCAAGATCTTTGGGAAAGTGTCGCTGCTGCAGTTTATCTTCACTCAGCCATTGCAGACCACCTTTCACAAGACGCTTACGTCGTCCTCCCAACGCAGATCAGCCAATACTTGCCAAAAGCCATGCGACAATTGTTAGAATAATATTAATAAAAAAATCCAGTCCTTTGTCTGGATTTTTTTATTGAGAACGCTGCTATACTACACTATAGCAGGTTAAGGTAGTCATTGACATTCCTACCTTAACCTTTTAAATCAAAGTCTTATCACAATATAAACTGACGTGTACTGATAAGGAAGATTAGTAACAAAAAGTGAAGTGGTAACGAGGATCACTTCTTTTTTTGTACTAATACAATTTAAAATTGTATTAGGTAGTATAGGAGATCTTATGGCAAAGTTTGATATTATTACAATCGAGGACAAGATTCAGCAGTTACTGGAAGATGGGTTTGACCAAGCTTCTTTTATCTATGACTTCTTGTCTTTTTATGATATTCCCAAGGCGACCATCACCCGTATTCGTAAAGAACAAAGTGGTGAAATCAAGAATAAGCTCTATTTCAAGACTGTTCCAACTGACAAGTCGGTTGTGGCAGGTGTTGCTGAGATTGAAGAAGCAATCAAGGATAAAAAATCACAACCCCGTTATATCATTGTGACCAACTTTGTGGACTTTGCAGCCAAGGATACCAAGACTTTCGATACCTTACAGATCCCTTTTAAGGATTTGCCGACCTATGCCGATTTCTTCTTGGCTTGGAATGGTGTAGAGAAGGTAGATTATGCCAAGGAAAATCCTGCGGATATTAAGGCTGCGGAACGGTTCACACGTTTGTATGATGAATTAAAGAAAATCAATCATTTTGATGACCGAAGTCAAGAGGAAAAAGAGTTTAACCTGTTTCTGATTCGACTGCTCTTTCTTTTATTTGCCGAAGATACAGAAATCATGAAAAAGGGTATCTTTACAAATGCCATCAAAACACGCTCGCGAGAAGATGGCAGTGATTTGAATACTCTTTTTAATCAGATATTTGCTAGCTTAGATATTGCTAATCGTATTAGCCAAGAAAGCTGGTTACAGGAATTTCCATATGTCAATGGAAAACTTTTTACAGATGCATCAACCAATCTAGTTTTTGATAAGAAAACAAGAAAATTAATCTTGGAAGCAGGCGAGCTCCTCAACTGGAATGAAATCAATCCAGATATTTTGGGAGCTATGATTCAGACGGTGGCTAGCAGCGAGCACCGTTCAAGCTCTGGTATGCATTATACTTCGGTTGAAAACATTATGAAAGTTATTAAACCGCTCTTTCTTGATGAACTGACAGCCAATTTTCAGGCTATCGTAGATAAAATCAATGAGAACGAAGACAAAGACATAACCGAGAGAACCAGGCGAGAGAATAGGGCGGCTTACGAGAAAGAAGTGTCCACACTTCACGAACGCCTATCCAAGATAAAATTCTTTGACCCGGCCTGTGG
>CAMCQB010000099.1 GCA_945876895.1 uncultured Streptococcus sp. | reverse complement strand
CAAGGTCATGACAGACGTAGCAATATTTCAATCCACGCACCCGCGAAGGGTGCGACTGATAAGCGACTGGTTAAAATCAACAATGTAGTCAATTTCAATCCACGCACCCGCGAAGGGTGCGACGTATCATCACCAATTTTAGCCACGGCACTCTCAAATTTCAATCCACGCACCCGCGAAGGGTGCGACGGCGCGTAGTTGCACCGTTTGTGACTAGAATCAAGATTTTATTAAATTAATTTACCCAACAAAAACAAGATTTTTATCACTATAATTCTATTTTTGTGCGCGAATGTCGCAAGTTTTGATGTGTAACTTAGGTTCGCACACAAGTTTTTATAAAAGTAATACGCCCACATCGGGGTCATAACTATCATCTCGACCAATCGTTTCCACCCGATTTTGCCAATTTTTACCAAGTAAGTAAAATCGGATACTATCCGACTCTTGGTCAATAATTGTTAACAGTTCATTTTTTATTTCAACAAATTCGGCCGGAGTTACTGAACATTCAAAAACTGAATTTTGCACACGCTGACCATAATCAACACAAAGTTTTGCTACATGTCGTAGACGTCTCCTTCCCGCTGCAGTCTCCGTATTGACATCATAAGTCACTAAAACCATCATAAGTTTGCTCCTATATTAAGAATGGTGGATATGATTCCAGTTCTCCACGAATTGCTTTGGCCAATAACTGAGCTTGTACATAAGGTAATAGCATCAACTTAACTTTTTCCTTAGTGAAAGGATGTTCAACTTCTGTATGCTTGCGCTTTTGCCAAGTTTCAATAAAAATAGCACGACCTTTTTCGGTCAAAATAACACTACCATTCTCCTTAATATCAAAGTGCTTTTTAGTTAATTGTCCCTTATTTATCAACGAAAAAACAAATCTATCGACAATATAAGAACGAAACTCCTCCACTAAATCAAGTGCTAAACTTGCTCTTCCTGGCCTGTCTGTATGATAAAAACCAACGTAACTATCTAATCCTACGGATTCCAGAGCAGATTGACATTCGTAGGTTAACAAACTATAACCAAATGACATAAGAGCATTAATACAATCTTGTGGCGGTCTTCGTGTACGTCCATTAAATTGGAATGTCTTTTTATCAGCTAAAATAAGGTCATTAAAGGCGCGAAAATATTGATTTGCAGCCTGCCCTTCAATACCTAGCAAAGTTTCCTTATCTGGTGCAGCTTGAATCATTTCTAATGCCCAAGTCAATTCAGTATTGATATCTTCAAATAGTTGACTATCAATTCTATCTCGATGATCACGCTTAAAACGAAGTAAATACTTTCTGGAATTGGACACCTTCGCTAAGATAAACCGTTTGGCATATTCTATTGAAAGGTCATGATCCGCCAATCGGTAATGTTCTCGTCTGAGCAAAACATTCCCATTGGTTGGCCCAACAAATCGGCCACAAAAATGTCCTTGAGGAGTATGAAAAGAAAGATTGATTTGATTTTTAGCACAAAGCTCAATCAAAAATGGTGAGGCACCTAAGTATGAAAAACAAACGATGCCATCAATAATGCGGTAAGGAAAGCGACTGACAACTTTTCCTTCCTGCTTGACAACAATATTATCCCGCTCGCGTGTCAAATAAAAATTATCCTGCGTGAGATATAACGTATTCAACAATTTTTTCATAAACTCTCCTCACTCACTAAACGCTGCTTGATGTAATTATTAACATTACGAGATTTTTTACTTAAGCGTGGCATACAAATATCTACTAAAGAGCAAAGAGGACAATTTTTAAAGTACTCTGCCTTGTCTATGATTTTATTGTCATAATAGTAATGCATTTGTTTAGCCAAATCAAAAACTTCTTGGCGCAATTGTTCAGTCATTTCAATGAGCTTCTTTTGATTGACACTATGATAATAGAGACAACCTGTCTCAATATGACACCCCAGTGTCTCTTCAAGGCAAATCGTCTGTGCGACTAACTGAACAATATCACGAGTATCTCTTTTGGGTTTTCCGCGTTTATACTCAACAATCGTCGGCAGCCATTTCCCTCGTTTCCCCTTTAGTGTAACTCCATTTTCATCTTTATGAAATTCGACAACATCCAAAATACCATAGAGACCTAAAATTTTTGAAGAAACATGCATAGCTCTTGAAATGATTACATCTTTCCTCTTTTCCTTAATATAGGGATTATCCGCCTTTTGGTGCAGAATCTGACCATGGGCTGTTGCTTCATTATCTGCCCATTGCTGTTCAATGTGAATTAATCCCCATTGACGCTTACAGAATTGAAAATGCTGAATCCCCGATAACATGAGGTAGTCGTTTTCTGAATAGACCATATTAAAGTCCTTCTAAGATATCAACTTTTAATCCTTTAGCTTCATACTCTGCCAGCTTCTCTTGATTAAGATGGATGGCATAATCTTTATAACTATCCTTGTCTTGCTTTCCTTTGTCAAATTCCAACAAATCAAAGACACGCGAACTAGATACATTTCCTAATTTACTACTGTGAGTGAACCAAAAGACCTCACGAACACGCATGGAGCCTTCAGGGCGAGCTGAGGACGCATCATTTTCAAAAAGGCTAACCAGTGCTTCTTTGATTATTTCAGCGTCTTCATCAGAAAATCCTGTTTTCTCAGCAAAATTATGGTTAATAGAACCTTTGATAACGTACACACCGTAATCCACAAAATGCTTGGTTCCCATGGTGTCAGATGAACGGCCGCTGTCATTTTTAGCTTCCATACCATTGGTACTGCGAGTAATCTGCAAACTGGAAATCACGATGGGTTCTAGAGATTTGGCCATACTGATGGAAACAGGACCGCGAACGCCGATTGATTTTTTCAAGTAAGTGAACACTTGCCCAAAAGAACGGACATCTAGCCAGATTTGATTGGCTTTTTCCTCAATTTCGCTGTCAGGAGTTTTTCCTGTGAAGTGGTTGGAAAATCGTTTTTCCAAAGACCTAAATTCATCTTCGATGCGATCACCTGCCTGTACAAAAATCGGATGCCCCATATCTTGCATACGATTACGAATTTTGCGTTTTATAGAAACATCACTCATCAAGCCATACCCTCTAGCATCTGTTCTAGGCATATTCCCTGATAGTGGGTCTCCGTTTGCATTCGCTTCTCTCACTTCAACGGTTACCATAAAATCAATTTTGTGTTCTAACATCGCTTATTCCTCGCTTTCCTTGCCTTGTTTTGTGTAATAATATTTCTTTTCAGCGTAATAGCCAAAGATAAATTTGTAATCTAGTGGTTGATTAACACTTTTATCCATCATAATAGGTGATAAAAGCTGAATAATTTCTTTCAATTCATTATCTAATTTCATCCAATAGCCTGTTTCATTTGTTTTTAAATAGTCAATACAATAACGTACCTTCCCATCTAAAACTTTCATTATTGTTGCAGGCTGATTACTGTAAGCTGTCCAATAACGTTCAGCGTTGGTAACTCTGACATCCTTCTTGTCAAGTTTTGGATTCTTAGATGAATTATGAACTTCTTCAATCAATTCATAAATAGCGAGCAATCGTCCGAACAAATAAGAACGATCTGTTTCTTCGTGATCTAACATTGGTGCAAACTCCCTTCCATTTTGTTTATGTAAAATTCCAAGACTAACTTGTTGTACTTGATACCAGTGTTTCGGATATTTTTGTCTCTGTTTGATATTGTTCTCTAATTTTTTAACAATTGAAGACGGCATCGATTTTCCATCAATCAAAGCTGTGACTAATTGCTGGTATTGATCGCTTCGGAAACTATCGTTATCCAACTCTAAGTAACGCTCTCTGTCAACGCCATAGGCTGCGCTGATTATTTCATTAAAAGTAGGTGTTTTATCTCCTGCTTTAGCTCTTACTTCCCAAGAATAATTTTCCTGCCAAATTTCCAGATTTTTCAATAACTGGGAAACTTGAAGCTGGCGGAAATATTTTAACGCAATACGACCATTGCTTGTTTTGTTCAGTATGGCAACATAGTAGGTTGCATCACTGCTAAACAATTTTCGCCCCTTGATAAACGAAGAACCTATTTGCCTATTTTCTTCATTAGGTTTGATGGAAAGCAGACTGTCTTCTTCGTCTTCATCATCTTCAAATAAATCATCAAACACCGGCTTCACAATATCCAATTGACTTTCATTTGCTAAATCATCACTAAACCAATTGATGAGATATTGTGACGTGCCCAACCAAGTACTGCTGTTTTTATTTTCCAGCAGATACTTAATCATTAAATGAATTTTTTCAGAGGTTTCATAGCCAACACTAAAAACATCTTCCCGCTCCTTGAAGCGTCCTTTATAGGCTTCTCCTTTATTACTAACCGAAATAATTTTAGCATTCCCCATCAGTCCCCGATGTTTATTGGTAATTTGCTCCGTTCGTCCGCTAATATTACAAATTCCCAAATTATCTCGATTAGCTGTTATAAAGGAAATAAACGATTGATGCAATGCCTTGTAGCTGGTCACCGATTCATCTTTAAGGCCTTGGAATT
The DNA here is from genome assembly GCA_945876895.1 of uncultured Streptococcus sp. Lineage (GTDB taxonomy): Bacteria > Bacillota > Bacilli > Lactobacillales > Streptococcaceae > Streptococcus > Streptococcus porcorum. The sequence continues at coordinate 1,464 of CAMCQB010000099.1, read as the reverse complement.
GTATAATTGAAAATTCTAAAAAATAAGCTGATAAATCAATCGTCTTATCTTTTCCAGCAGAGTCAGAATAGGTGATTTTCAATCCCTCCCTTTGGTAATGCTCACCATATAAAGAGTAAAGAATGCTACTTAGAAAATCTGGTTGGAGAATAAAATGCTGAATCTTTATCAAAAAATCCTTGACTTCGCCTTCCTCACAGTAAGCAATCCAATTAGCAAATTGTTTATGAAAATCATTATATTGTGATTGACTCACCTCTGAAACATAATAAGAAAACTTGTCAACAAGAGGATGGGGAGCAGGGTTACTGCCCGATCTTGCGACAGAATCCACAGTTACAGGAAAAATAATCGTTTGGTTATTAGCCATGAATTCCGCCTTATAAAAACCGCCATCCTGATCCAATTTGACTGAAATAATATTTTTCCCATTTGACTTTAAACTAGTATGATAAATCGGCAGCAAAACAGCCTCACTATCGCCCTTTTGTTGGTCAACTAAACCCGTTTCCTCCGCCTTTTCATAAGCCTTTAAAAGAGAAGTAAAAAAATCCATTAGTTTTCTCCTTTCTCCATCGCTTCATATTCTTTATATTCATCATCAACTGACTTAATCTGGTCAGGTGTTTTAAAGGCGTAACTAGACAGAGTATTTTCAATCTCACACTCAGACTGAGGCTTAAACTTAACCACTCCATTCTCCATCACTGTTTTGGTGAAATAAGATTTTAATGGCCTTGTTTTATCCGTTGGATAGGCAAATGAATGGAACATAATGCCTAAATCAATGATAACGCCATCGTAGTAAGAAGAGGTAGTTTCATACTCTTCCTGACTAATTTCATCAACCAAGCCAAAGCATTCCTTCGTGCCAATAAAAACATCGCGCCGCCCCCCCTTACGAATAGAGCGTTCCATGATGGCCTCGTGCTTATTGGGAAGCCTATCCTGAATTAAATCTTCGCGATTCTCATTCCAAATAAAATGAAATTTGACAAGGTATTCGACATCACTCAAATAAGATACGTAGCTCAAATCAGCACTGTAATCGTGCAACAGTGCACGAACACCATGCAACTCTGTCTGAATTTGATTGACAACCTTCACTTCAGTGACAATATTTGTGAATGTAGGTTTATGGTAGATGCTATCAACTATCCCTTGTAAGGCTTGTCGTGTAGGCACAGAATACGACGACCTTTCTGAACCGCCTTTAGTAGCTGGGTTTGTAAATAATCCTAGATTACCTCGAATCCTAGCATAAAAATTTCTCGATCTATACAAGGTCAAAACCTCCTCCTGTAACTTTATAAACCTATCTTAACAATTAAAATTTCAAAAGTCAATAATTTTATTCTATATTTAGTGTTTAAATTCAATTTATTGCTTGTGTGAATTATTTTTGATATAATTTGACTATCATAGTAGCATCTATGTGGATTGAAATTATATTTAGTGATTATT
>CAMCQB010000098.1 GCA_945876895.1 uncultured Streptococcus sp. | reverse complement strand
GGAAATGCCCTCAACGAAACCTTGCCTAAGATGAGCCCGCTGAATCCTCAGTATCATACGAAGAAGCAGACGGTTTTCCAAAAAATCAGTGCCTTGGTTGAAAAATTTAAGGGGATTGGTGGAGAAATATAATATTTTCTACTAACTAAAAAATGTACCCATTATTAAACTTGGTATAGGTTACAGTTAGAAATATTGGTGAGAAAGTCAAATAAAGAAAATTTATCCTATTTTTTATAAAAATACACAAGAGCCTCAAATCCTTGATTTGAGGCTCTTACTTATTATTTTAAACAAAGTGATTGATGGCGATAAGGCTTTGGTAAGTGAGATAAGTATAAAGATAAAGAGTTGCTGGTTTTGATAGGAGGGTGATGACTATAAAGCGTTTGAGAGACATTTTACTTAAGCCAGCAACCATGCAAAGAAAATCATCAGGAAATCCAGGTAGGATAAAGGCTGTGGCTAAAAACCAATCAAAGTAATTCCCTTTATCTAAATAGGGAATATATTTGTCGTAGGTCTCTTGGGAGACAAATGCCTTTGCAAAAGATTCTCCATATCGACGGGCTAACAAGAAAGCTAAAATAGAGCCAAGGAATATTCCTGTGAAATTAAAAATAAAACCATAGAGGGGGCCAAAAAGAGCATGTCCGACAACACAGGTAAGACCACCAGGGATAAAGGGATAAATCACTTGGATGATTTGAATAAGGATGAAAATCAGAGGCCCCCAGATTCCGATGCGATGGAGAAAGCTTTGAAATGGTCCTCCAACAGCAAAAATATTAGGGTTAGACTTGATATAGATGGCACCAATAAGTGCTAGCACAATCCCTAAAATCGTGATGACTTGGATAATTTGTTTGTGGTTTAATTGATTTTGTTTCACTTTTTCCATAGCAATAACCTCTTTTTCTTGCTTCTATTGTATCATTTCAGTAGTACAATAAAATCAGACTTAAGACTGATTTTTTAAGAGGGAGGTTACTTTTACAGTAAAGGTAAGATGATATTAGTCCAAATCCAACTACAAGGAAGGATTAAAATCATGGCAGGAATCATATCTGCGGAGGGAAAGAGCTTAATATTAGCGATACGAAAGCCTGTGGCTAACATTAAAAATCCTCCGCAGGCCTTAAAGTCTGCGATCATATCAGGGGTAGTCAGAGGAAGGATCAGCTTCGCTAATAAAAATAGGCTATAAAAAATAACAAACTGGGGTAGGGCGATACTTGAGACGACAAAGCCGAGATTGGTGGCAAAGATAGCAGCAGTAAAAAAGTCTAAGATAGACTTAGAGATTAAAAGACTGGAGTCCCCTGTCATTCCAGCTTCAAGGCTGCCATAGATTCCTGTTCCACTAATGCAAAATAAGACAATAATAGTGACAAGTTGATTAAGCTTGTCCTTGTCTAAGGTATTTTCTTGATGAGGAAGAAGTTTGCTCATCACCTTTTGCATCCTAATGCCCATTTGATAAACGAAGTCTCCAAAATGAAGAGCAAGACCGATGCTTGTTCCAATGACAATAGCAAAGACAACGGCTGGCATAGCTTTCATTTGAGTGATAGAAGCTATCCCCATTCCCATCGAACAAATGGCAAAAATAAGATTAATCTGAGTTTTAAATTCTTCTTTAAGGTGGTGACCCAGAAAACCACCAGCCACTCCCCCTAAGATGATAGATAGGCTGTTGATAATAATCCCAGTAGGCATAAAATTCTCCTTTTATATGTTATTTTATCATGGTGGAAAGGGAAATCCAATCTTTTTTTGAGAAAAGAGAAACTATTGTTGTAAAATACAGAACGTTTTAGTTAAAAGTGGTATTTTTTGTTCGTTTATGATAAAATAGTTAAAAACTTTTTGGAGGTTGAAAATGAAGGCAATTATTACAGTGGTTGGACGCGATAAGGCAGGAATTGTAGCGGGAGTTGCCACTAAGGTAGCTGAGTTAGGTCTAAATATTGATGACATTTCACAAACGGTATTGGATGACTTCTTTACAATGATGGCTATTGTGTCATCAGATGAGAAAAAAGACTTTACACACTTACGTTCAGAATTAGAAGCTTATGGCGATAGCTTGAATGTTAAAATCAATATTCAAAGTGCAGCAATTTTTGATGCCATGCACAACTTATAAGATAGGAGACACTCATGGACATTAGACAGGTTACTGAAACAATTGCGATGATTGAGGAGCAAAATTTTGATATCCGTACCATCACGATGGGGATCTCATTGTTAGATTGTATTGACCCTGATATTGATAAGGCTGCAGAAAAAGTTTACCAAAAAATTGTAACAAAGGCGCAAAACTTGGTAGCTGTTGGAGATGAGATTGCAGCAGAATTAGGGATTCCAATTGTGAATAAGCGTGTTTCAGTGACACCGATTTCATTGATTGGTGCAGCAACGGATGCGACGGACTACCTTCCTTTAGCACACGCACTGGACAGAGCTGCTCAGGAAATTGGAATTAATTTTATTGGTGGTTTTTCTGCTTTGGTTCAAAAAGGTTATCAAAAAGGAGATGATATCCTTATCAACTCTATTCCACGAGCCTTGGCAGAAACGTCCAAAGTGTGTTCGTCAGTCAATATCGGATCGACCAAGACAGGAATTAACATGACCGCTGTTCGTGACATGGGGCGGATTATTAAGGAAACAGCAGAGGCTTCTGATATGGGAGCTGCAAAACTAGTGGTGTTTGCGAATGCTGTTGAGGATAATCCTTTTATGGCAGGGTCCTTCCATGGTGTTGGTGAAGCTGATGTAGTGATCAACGTTGGCGTATCTGGTCCAGGAGTGGTGAAGCGTGCTCTTGAAAAAGTTCGTGGTGAAAGCTTTGATGTGGTGGCAGAAACAGTCAAAAAAACAGCCTTTAAGATCACCCGTATTGGTCAATTGGTTGGACAAATGGCGAGTGAGCGCCTAGGAGTTAAATTTGGGATTGTTGATCTTTCGCTTGCTCCAACTCCAGCTGTAGGTGATTCTGTTGCTCGTGTTTTAGAAGAGATGGGATTAGAAACCGTTGGGACACATGGAACAACCGCTGCCTTGGCCCTCTTGAATGATCAGGTCAAAAAAGGTGGTGTCATGGCTTGTAATCAAGTTGGTGGTCTTTCTGGTGCTTTTATTCCTGTTTCAGAAGATGAAGGGATGATTGCAGCTGTCCAGTCTGGTTCTTTGAATCTTGAGAAGTTAGAAGCTATGACGGCTATTTGTTCTGTTGGGTTAGATATGATTGCGATTCCAGAAGACACCCCGTCAGAAACGATTGCTGCCATGATTGCAGATGAGGCTGCTATCGGGGTTATCAATCAAAAAACAACAGCTGTTCGGATTATTCCAAAAGGAAAAGAAGGCGATATGATTGAGTTTGGTGGACTATTAGGAACAGCACCTGTTATGAAAGTTAATCAAGCCTCATCGGCAGATTTTATTGCGCGTGGTGGTCAGATCCCAGCACCAATTCATAGTTTTAAAAATTAAATTTTGATGACACTTGTCCTAGAGATAAGTGTTTTTGTGTTAAAGAGAAGTGCTTTTTGTTATAATAGTGAAATAATAGCCCAAAGGAGAGAGACTTATGGTTAAGACACGTTTGTATATTGCTCGTCACGGGAAAACTATGTTTAATACAATTGGTCGTGCGCAAGGGTGGAGTGACACCCCGTTAACAAAAGAGGGGGAAGCTGGTATCCGTGAATTAGGGCTTGGTTTAAAAGCTGCAGATATATCTTTTAAAGCTGCGTTTTCAAGTGATAGTGGACGAACGATCCAAACCATGGGGATTATCCTTGAGGAGACCGGATATCAAGACCTCCCTTATACTTATGATAAGCGAATTCGTGAGTGGTGTTTTGGTAGTCTTGACGGTGGATATGATGGGGAGCTTTTTCAAGGTGTACTTCCAAGAACCAAAGCTTTCCAAGATGGGCGTGATTTAGAAGATATTTCTTATGAAGAAATTGCGAATAGTATAGTAGAGGTAGATACTGCTAATTGGGCAGAGCCTTGGGAGATTTTACGTCACCGTATTTACTCAGGATTTGAAGATATGGCAAAATCTATCCAAGCAGCTGGTGGTGGCAATGCTATTGTTGTCAGTCATGGTATGACCATAGGTACTTTTTTATGGTTGATTGATCATCATCAGAAAAAACAAATGATTGAAAATGGTAGTGTTACAGTGGTGACCTATGAAGATGGTCAATTTACTATAGAGGCAGTTGCCGATTTATCTTATAGACTAAAAGGGAGAGAGATGTTAGAAAAGAAACATGACTAAAAAAATAATCAGGTTGGTATTAGGATTGGGGATTGTGATTACGTTTTTAACCTCAATTTTCTACTTTATAAAAGGGGATCAGCCAACGACTGCTAAAACAAGTCAATCAACAACTGCAAAAAGTAGCACGGTGCAGACAACTCAGTCCGAGTCATCTACAACAAGTACCTTACCAGATGTTTCTTCTAGTGATTGGGAGTTGATTTTAGTAAATAGAGATCACGTCACTGCAGAGTTGAATCCTGAGTTAGCGACTGTCGGAAATATTCAAGTGGATGCTAGAATTGCGGATGCTGTAGAGCAGTTTTTAGTAGCAGCTCAAGCACTAGATTCGGCTGAACATTTGATTTCTGGTTATCGTAGTGTAGCTTATCAAGAGCAAGTTTATGAAGGTTATGTGCAACAGGAGATGGCAACAGGCCTTAGTCGTGAAGAGGCAGAAAAAAAGGTTCAAACCTACTCACAGCCTGCAGGGGCGAGTGAGCATCAGACGGGTCTTGCAATTGATATGAGCATTGTAGATAGTCTTAATCAAAGTGACCCTGCTTTAGTAGAGAAAGTGAAAGCTTTAGCGCCACAATATGGCTTTGTTTTACGTTTTTCTGATACAACACAAGATGAGACAGGAATTGGCTATGAGGATTGGCATTATCGTTATGTTGGAAAAGAGTCAGCAGCTTATATGACAGAGCATAATCTTTCTCTGGAAGCTTATTTAGATTTGTTAAAGGAGAATGGTAAATGAGAAGAAGGATTAGTTTACGTTTTTTAGGTATTGTGATAACCAGTCTTGTTTTCTTTCTCATTTTACCTTTGGCACTAAACCATGAGAGACCCTTAGCGCAAAAAAGTATGGGAACTAGATACACAGAGGAACAGTTTATAGAAACGGTCTTACCTTATGCTAAAGAACTATCTGACAGTTATGGTGTGAGAACTTCTATTATATTAGGGCAAGCTTGCTTAGATTCGGGTTATGGAAATTATCTTTTAGCTGTAAAATATCACAATCTTTATGGTATAAAAGCTTCTTTTGGGGAACCTCACATTGAGTTAAGTACCAAGGTTTATGTTAACAGCAAGTGGACTCAGGCGACAGAAGACTTTGTGGTTTATAAATCTTATGAGGAAGCTATGACTTCTTATATGGAACTTTTGCGTGGTGGAACTTACTGGAGTGCAGATTTATATAAGAATGTTGTTACAGCTAATAGTTATCAAAAGGCAGCACAAGCTCTACAAGATGGAGGATACTCAACCGATCCAGATTATGCCAGTAAGTTAGTTAAACTTATTAAGAAACATAGCTTGGACAAATATGATCAGTAAAAAACAGCTTTAGCTGTTTTTTATATTGAGTAGATTTCATTATTTCTAGGACGGCATACGGCTGATGAGATTCTATTTTCAAGAAAATCTCAGTCTCTAGACGGATTTTTAGCACTCTTTATAAAAGAGTGCTAATTTTTTGAGTTTTTCGCTTGACTTTATTTAACTAAGGAGTATAATAGAAACATAAAGTTAGCAGTCGCGGTAGTAGAGTGCTAACAAGAGATAGGAGGCGAGTCAAGTGATCACTCAACGTCAAAGTGATATTTTAAATCTGATAGTTGATATCTTCACGCAAACTCGTGAGCCTGTTGGTTCAAAAGCGCTTCAGGCCTCTATCAACTCCAGTAGTGCAACGATTAGAAATGACATG
>CAMCQB010000097.1 GCA_945876895.1 uncultured Streptococcus sp. | reverse complement strand
GTAGATAGATACCTTGTTATTGGGCGGTTACGTTTATTTTTTCTAATCTTGACAAAATATCTAAAAAAAGTTATTATTGTACTAAAATATCAATACAAAGGAGAAGATTGATGCGTAAAAAGAAAAAGTCTGGATTTAAATTAAGCAAAACATTTAAAATTTTGCTGGGAATACTAGCTCTTTTAGCGATAATTGCCGCTGCTTTTATGAGTGTTTTTAGTAAAAATACAAGTCAAGCCACAACTAAAACCTATGCGGTGAGTGAAGTAAAAAATGGCTCTGTTGCATCTAGTACCTTGTTGACAGGAACAGTCAAATCTGACGGAGAGCAGTATGTCTATTACGAAACGAATAAGGGTGATTTGGTTTCAGTTATTCCTGCAGTTGGGGATCAAGTAGAAGAAGGACAGGCTTTGGTACAGTACGATAGCACAGCTACTCAAGCAGCTTATGACCAAGCCATCCGCAACTACAATAAGGTGAGCAGACAATTATCCGATTTACAAACTTATGGTGTTGTTCAATCTGACGCAACGTCGCTATCAGAAGATGGAACAACAGTTGCAGATGCTAGCGGACAGACACAGCGTTCTTATCAAAGTCAATTAAATGATTTGAACGATTCACTTGCTAATGCTCAAGATGAGATTAATAAGACAGAAGCAGCCTTAAATGATACAGTTGTCTATAGTAAAGTAGCTGGTACAGTAGTTGAAGTTAATACCTCTGTAAATCCATCTTCTACTAGCACGACGGGACAAGTGTTGGTGCATATTGTCAGTCAAGGACAACAACAAGTCGAAGGTAAGGTGACAGAGTACGATCTCGCAAACTTAAAAGTTGATCAAGATGTTAAGATAACATCAAAAGTTTATCCTGATCAAGAATGGACTGGAAAAATTTCTTATATTTCCAACTATCCAGAAGCCCCAGGGACAGATGCTAATTCATCTAGTAGCTCTTCTAGTTATCCCTTCAAAGTTAATTTTACAAGTGATGCCGCTGAACTAAAACAAGGATTTAAGGTTAGTGTTGAGGTCTTGAGTACAGCAAATCATCCGATTGTTCCTTTATCAGCTCTGGTTACAGACAAAGATAAACATTATGTTTGGGTCTATGATGATAGCAAAGGAACAGTGACAAAGACAGAAGTTACTCTTGGTAGTGCCGATGCCACAGATCAGGAAGTGACAGGAGGGCTATCCCAAGGTCAATGGGTTGTTGAAAAACCAAGTAAATCTTTTAAAGATGGACAGAAAATCCAAACTAAAGATACGAAATCGTCTGAGTAAGGAGGAACCTAATGGATCAAAAACAAAAAGAATTGATCAAGCTTAAAGGTATCATTAAGTCTTACTTGAATGGTGATGAAGAGTTGCAAGTTCTAAAAGGTATTGATTTAACCGTACATGAAGGAGAGTTTGTAGCTATTATGGGGCCATCTGGCTCAGGAAAATCAACTCTAATGAATGCTATTGGACTTTTAGATCGTCCAAGTGAAGGAAGTTACGTTTTAAATGGCGTAGAGGTTGAAAATTTATCAGAGAAAGATTTATCACGTGTGCGAAACAGTGAGATTGGTTTTGTTTTTCAACAATTTTTTCTTCTATCAAAATTAACAGCGCTACAAAATGTAGAGTTACCTTTAATTTATGCTGGTGTTCCTTCGGCGAAACGAAAAAAATTATCTGAAAGTTATTTGGAAAAAGTGGAGTTATCAGAGCGAATGCATCATCTCCCATCAGAGCTGTCTGGTGGACAAAAGCAACGGGTGGCTATAGCACGCGCTTTGGTTAATAGTCCTTCTATTATTCTTGCAGATGAGCCGACAGGTGCCTTAGATACGAAAACAGGTGCTCAGATTATGGATTTGTTAACAGAGTTACATCGGGAGGGCAAAACGATTATTATGGTAACGCATGAGCCTGAGATTGCAGAATATGCCAGTCGTAAGATCGTTATTAGAGATGGTTTGATTACCTCTGACACTAGTAAGGAGGTAGAGTAATGGAGAATTGGAAATTTGCCATTAGTTCCATCATGGCGCACAAAATGCGCTCATTCTTAACCATGTTAGGTATCATTATCGGTGTGATGTCTGTTGTGATCATTGTCGCTTTGGGAAGTGGGATCAATCAAGCCTTCACCAAAATGTTAACTAAGGATCAACAAAATGTTTCTATTAACTATTCTCCGATTAAGAGTAAGGGAGGAAAAGGGATTATAACCCAAGCAGAACTTCAAGAACAAGCCATGAATAGCGCTACAACGGATCAGTTAACTAATAAAAAAGCACCAGATGTCCAAGAATCATGGGTTAAACAACTTTTGAGTATTGATGGCATTGATAACTATTATGTGACTAACAGCACTACAGCTAAAGTTAGTTTTGAAAATAAGAAGGTTAATAATGTTGCCATTACAGGGGTGAACGATACCTATTTTAAAGTCAAAAAATATCAAATGGTTGCTGGTCGTCAGCTAACTGATGATGATTATCGTCGATTTGCCAGGGTGATTTTATTAGATGAAAAATTAGCTAAAACATTGTTTGATAGCGCTCAACAAGCTCTTAATCAAGTGATTACACTAGGTGAAAGTTCTTATCGTGTTATTGGTGTTTACAAGGACCCAGATGCACAAAATGCTCTCCTAGCAGCTCAATCTAATGGGAATATTATGATGGCCAATACTCAACTGGCAGCTGAATATAATCAGCCTGAGATCTCAGAGGTTGTTGTGCATGTTAAAGAGGTCTCACGTATCTTAGAAGTCGGAAGTGCAGCAGCTCGACGCTTAACACAACTATCTGGTGTTAAAGAGGGAGAGTATCAAGTTTATGATATTAGTAGTGGTCTAGCTTATATCGGACAACAAACCTTGGGGATTCAACTGGTTATGGGAGCTATTGGTGGTATCTCACTTCTTGTTGGTGGTATAGGCGTTATGAATATCATGCTAGTATCTGTTACCGAGCGGACTCGTGAAATAGGACTAAGAAAAGCCTTAGGGGCTACAAGAGGCAATATTTTGACACAATTTTTAATTGAGTCTATGGTCTTGACTGCCTTAGGTGGTCTTATTGGGTTATTATTAGCTTATGGAGGTGTGGCAATGATTGGTGATTCTCTCAATGCAACCTTTGGTGGTCCCCCTGTTATTACGGTAACCTCTGCTGTAGGAAGTATCCTTTTTTCTGCAGTAGTAGGTGTCATATTTGGAATTTTACCAGCTAATAAAGCTAGTAAACTTAACCCTATTGAAGCCTTGAGATACGAATAAAATAGTGAGAGAAGTTGGAGTGAGCAACCAGGTTGTTGTTTGTCCGACTTCTTTTAAATTGCTTTTGAATATGGTACAATGACCTTTATGGAAAATAAATTAAGACAGTTGTATCAATCTCATGCAGAGTTCCCCTATATCTCACCAGAGCGTGATATAGCAGAATTTCTTGAAGAGGTGGCGATTTCTTCTGGTAAGTTGGTTCCAAAACGAAATATGATTCGTGTTTCAGAAGGGTACCTTCCAGGGCATTTAATTCTTTTATGGCGTGTTCAATTTGGGACTTATACGAATGAAACCGTGATTTCAAAATATTTTGAATACAGTTATGGCATTGATGCTCAAAAAGAGTTGGAGCTTTTAATTCATGATGGTCTGGTTGTTGAAGATACTGCTTTAGCCTCCTTAACGCACTTACCTGCAGGGAAATTAAAACTTCTTTTGAAAGAAAAAGGTGTTAAGGGGCTTTCAAAAATGAAGCGCGAGGACTTAGATAAAGCTATGGCTGAGGAATTTACAGAAGAAGAATTGGCAAGGCAATTTTCTATTCGTGGCTACCATTTGTCTAAAGAAGGAGAAGCCTTACTAAATCGGTATCCAGAGATTATTGCTAAGCATCCTCAAAAGAAATTCTAGCTTTCGCATAAGGTAGATTTATGCTATAATTTAGAGAAATGATGAAACTAAGGAGAAGATCATGGAATTAGTTCGTGAACAAGAATTTGTCAATCAATATCACTATGATGCCCGTAATTTAGAGTGGGAAAAAGAACATGGTCAACCTGAAACAAATGTTGAAGTGACCTTTCAATTGGTTGAAAAAAATACCGAAAAAAATCAAACTACTATTGTAGCTGTCTTACAATTTATTATTGTTTTTGAACAGTATGTCTTAAGTGGTGCGATTTCTCAGATGGTTCACATCAAAAATCGTATTGTCAATGAGCCAAGTGAGTTTTCACAAGAAGAGGTTGAGAATTTATCAAAACCTTTATTAGATATGCTCAAACGCTTAAGTTATGAAGTGACTGAGATTGCTCTTGATCAGCCTGGTGTCAATTTGGAGTTTTAATGATGAAGTTAGCTGTAATTACAGATTCATCGATTTCTCTACCAAAAGGTTTTGAGCAAAAAGAGAATCTTTTTATTTTGGATATTCCCATCACGATTGACCAAGAGTCTTTTGTAGAAGGGAAAAATCTTTCGATTATTGAGTTTTATGATAAGATGGCTAAATCTTCTGATCTTCCAAAGACGAGTCAACCTAGTCTAGCAGAGTTAGATGCTTTATTAACTCAACTATCAGATCAAGGTTTTACGCATGTGATTGGTTTATTCCTATCAAGTGGCATTTCTGGTTTTTACCAAAATATTCAATATTTGGTAGAGGAGCATAAGCCCTTGGAGATTGTCTTTCCAGATAGTAAAATCACGAGTGTGCCACTGGGCTTGATGGTAAAAAATATTTTTGATTGGGCTCAAGAGGGTCTTGATTTTGAGACAATCGTTTCTAAGTTGAATCGACAAATTGATCAGACAACAGCCTTTATCATGGTTGATGATTTAAATCATCTTGTGAAAGGTGGTCGTCTTTCAAATGGTGCTGCACTTTTAGGAAATCTATTGAGTATTAAGCCTATTTTGTATTTTAATGATGGGCGAATCGAAGTTTATGAGAAAGTCCGAACAGAGAAAAAGGCGATTAAACGCTTAGTGGACATCTTAAAAGAGTTTACCGCTGATGGTCAATATGAAGTTGCAGTGATTCACTCAAATGCTTCTGAAAAAGCAGATAAATTTAGTCAGTTACTAATAGAGGCTGGGTATCAAGATTTGAGTATCTCAGAGTTTTCAGCTGTCATTGCTACGCACTTGGGTGAAGGAGCTGTAGCGATTGGAATTTCACCGATTATTGAGGATTAATATATGACGATAAGAGTAATTATTGCAGGATTTAAGGGTAAAATGGGGCAGGCTGCTTATCAAATGGTGAGTGAAGATGCTAATCTTACTCTAGCTGGGTTACTGGATCCATTTGCAACGGAAAAAGAAATTGATGGTGTTCCTGTTTTTAATAAAAAAGAGGACTTAATCGGCCTGGAAGCAGATGTCTGGGTTGATTTTACCATGCCTAAGGTAGCCTATGAAAATACACGTTTTGCTTTAGAGAATGGTTTTGCCCCTGTTGTTGGAACAACAGGCTTTACTCCAGAGCAAATTGAGGAGTTGACGGATTTATCTGTAGAAGCTTCTTTGGGTGGATTAATTGCACCTAACTTTGCGATTGGGGCAGTACTATTGATGCAATTTGCTGCCAAGGCTGCTCAGTATTTTCCTGATGTGGAAATTATCGAATTACATCATGATAAGAAAAAGGATGCCCCAAGTGGTACTGCTATCAAGACCGCTGAGTTAATTCGAGAAACTCGTGCCTCAAAACATCAAGGTGTTGCTGATGAAGAGGAACTCCTTAAGGGTGCGCGTGGTGCAGAATTTGATGGCTTCCGTATTCATAGTGTTCGCCTGCCTGGTCTAGTTGCCCATCAAGAAGTTTTGTTTGGTGCAGAAGGCGAAGGGTTGACTTTGCGCCATGATTCTTATGATCGCGTATCTTTCATGGGTGGTGTGAACCATGCCATCAAGGAAGGGGTTAAACGCAATCAGCTTGTTTATGGTTTGGAAAATTTATTATGAGATTAAAACAATTGCCTTCTGAATTTCAGAAGGCTTTACCCG
>CAMCQB010000096.1 GCA_945876895.1 uncultured Streptococcus sp. | reverse complement strand
TTATATCATATTACAAATAACTGGTAAGAATATATCTATGTTGAGCAGTTTAGGTATCATCTTGTTAGGTTTTTTAGCTGGTGCCTGCAATGAAAATTCTTCGCCAACGATATTATTAATGTCTCTGATTTATCTTGCTACTCACTATCCCTATAAAAATTCTGGAACCTTATCTGGTATGATTAGTCTAATTTCTGGGACATTAGGTTTTTTACTAATGTTAAAATCCCCAGGCTCTCAAGAACGTGGCAAAGTATCTATTACGGTTGATATTCTTATGACAAATTTTAAAGTTATTTTTACCAGTCTTCTTCAGTATTATTGGGTAGCTTATTTAATTATTTTTTTATTAGGCTTTTTCTTGCTGATCAAAAAAATTAAATTATCTCGAGACACACTAATTCGATTACTAGTGTTAACAATAGGTCATTTTTCCTCAGCATTTGCCTTAATGATTTCCCCAGAATTTCCTAAGAGAACCTTATTTGCTACAGTATTATTTTTAGCCATGGTCTTGTTTATTCTATTAAATGTTATGTTTAAACTATTTCATCAAAAATTGCTGGTGACAATTACCATCCCATTAATTATATTATTTAGTTTTAGCTATTTTACAGTTAATCAAGATCTTACTATATCCTTTAAAGAAGTTTCGTATCAATATGAGCTCCTTTACCAATCACCCCAAAATAGTGATGTTAAAATCCCATTATTATCTACTCCTAAAACAGATTATAATGCCTATTTATTAACTAATAATTTAAAAACAGACCCTAATGACTGGTTTAATAGGTGGATGGCAAAATATTTTGAAAAAAATAGTATAAGTGGGTATTAAAAGGAGCAAAATACGTTATACTCATTCAATAATGATAGTGTGAAATAAGTGACTGATGCTTTTAAATTTCTACTGTTGTCCTGACGAGTTATTAATGTACGCCATAAAAATGAGTTTGGAATTTTTTAGTCTATATCTTATAGGACTAGAAATTGCAATGGAATCATAATTGCTAAATAACCTGATTTTGGTTATAATAAAAGAGTTGCACAGGCAGCTCTTTTTGTCTGTCTAGATAATGTTTAGCATTGATGATTACAAAAAAATAAAAGGAAGAAACATGTCGATTCAAGAAGAAATTAAGAAACGTCGTACCTTTGCCATCATCTCTCACCCAGATGCTGGTAAAACGACTATTACAGAACAATTGCTTTATTTTGGTGGCGAGATTCGTGAGGCTGGTACGGTCAAAGGAAAAAAAACAGGAAACTTTGCCAAGTCTGACTGGATGGATATTGAGAAGCAGCGTGGTATCTCGGTAACCTCATCTGTCATGCAGTTTGACTATGCTGGAAAACGGGTTAACATTTTGGATACACCAGGACACGAGGACTTCTCTGAAGATACCTACCGTACCTTGATGGCGGTGGATGCGGCTGTCATGGTGATTGACTCAGCCAAGGGGATTGAGGCACAGACGAAAAAACTGTTTGAGGTTGTCAAACATCGCAATATTCCAGTCTTTACTTTTATTAATAAGTTGGACCGTGATGGGCGTGAGCCTTTGGATTTGTTAGAAGAACTAGAAGAAATCCTTGGCATCGCTTCTTATCCGATGAACTGGCCAATCGGTATGGGTAAATCCTTTGAAGGTCTTTATGATCTTCATAATCAACGCTTAGAGCTTTACAAAGGCGATGAGCGTTTTGCCAGTTTTGAGGAAGGGGCTAATCTCTTTAGTAATAACCCGTTTTATGAGCAAGTGTTAGAGGATGTTGAGTTATTAGAAGAGGCTGGAAATGAATTTTCCAAAGAGGCCATCCTTGAAGGGGATTTAACACCTGTTTTCTTTGGATCTGCCCTGACAAACTTTGGTGTTCAAACCTTCCTTGATACTTTCTTAGAATTTGCACCAGAACCACATGGTCATAAAACCACTGAAGGTGAGATGATTGATCCGCTTAATAAGGATTTTTCAGGATTTGTCTTTAAAATTCAAGCTAACATGGATCCTCGTCATCGTGACCGTATTGCCTTTGTGCGCGTGGTTTCAGGTGAGTTTGAGCGTGGCATGTCTGTAAACCTACCACGCACAGGCAAATCTGCTAAACTATCTAATGTCACCCAGTTTATGGCTGAATCTCGTGAGAATGTTGAAAATGCTGTGGCAGGAGATATTATCGGGGTTTATGATACTGGGACTTATCAGGTCGGTGATACTATGACGGTTGGAAAAAATAAGTTTGAGTTTGAACCTCTACCAACCTTTACCCCAGAAATTTTCATGAAAGTTTCTGCTAAAAATGTTATGAAACAAAAATCCTTCCATAAGGGGATTGAGCAGCTGGTACAAGAAGGAGCCATTCAGCTTTACAAAAACTATCAAACAGGTGAGTACATGCTAGGTGCTGTTGGGCAACTTCAGTTTGAAGTTTTCAAACATCGCATGGAAGGTGAGTACAATGCTGAAGTGGTCATGACACCTATGGGTAAAAAGACAGTGCGTTGGATCAAGCCAGAAGATTTGGATGAGCGTATGTCCTCTAGCCGTAACATCCTTGCTAAAGATCGCTTTGACCAACCCGTTTTCCTCTTTGAAAACGACTTTGCCCTCCGCTGGTTTGCGGATAAATATCCAGATGTGGAGTTGGAAGAGAAGATGTGAGAGTAGTGCAGAAATCGGTAGTTTGCTTTGCAAACTCGATTTCGTCGCACTACCTCCGCAAGGGTCTCCCAAGAATCCAAACGAAGTGAAGGATGATTGGCCGAGACCTACTGCGTCTCTGTACAGAAATCAGTAATCAACAAAGCTGATGTGATGTCGTCATCTTTCCCTTGCAAGATCGTCCAGTAATGTGTTGATGCCTGTCGCGTCGAGGTCCAGTGTACCTTTTCTAGTTGGAAATGGGAACTGATGAGAGTCAGTTTCCAATGATTCAGTTTTGAAAATCAGGTTAAAAGCGTTGTGAAGTTACTTTGATGGACTTTAGCCTTATTTTTAGAGTTAAAAAAATTTCTGTTATTATCTGAAAAGCAAGCCTTTCCTAAAGGTTTTTGCTTTTTTTATGGGAAGATTTTAAGTACAATAGTATTAAATGAGTAAAGGAGAACTGTTATGGGTTTATTTTCAGGTTTAATGGGAAATGCTTCTCAAAAAGATAATGACAAAGTAGAAAGAGATTTGGCTGACGTGCTGCTAGAAAATGAGCATGTTGAGATGGCTTTTGCTTTAGTCCGTGACTTAATTGTGTTTACAGAATATCGCTTAATTTTAGTGGATAAACAAGGAATGACAGGAAAGAAAGTCTCTTATAAATCAATTCCCTATGGATCGATTTCACGTTTTACAGTTGAAACCTCAGGGCATTTTGATTTGGATGCAGAATTAAAGATTTGGATTTCCTCAGCTGCAGAACCAGCAGAAATCTTGCAGTTCAAGAGTGATAATAGTGTGATTCAGATTCAAAAAGCACTAGCTGCAGCTGTTTTGAAATAAAAATGATGTCGTTTCTTTATTTTTGTGATAAAGAGAGAAAACGTTATCTTCTAGTAATGAAGAATAATTCGTGCAATATCCTATTTGGTGTGTTATACTAGGTAAGTTGTTTAACAAAATTTAGGTTTGATAAGGCAGCCTCGCACTGCCTTTTTAGAAAGAAGAAAAACACATTGAAATTTACAGAACTTAATTTATCTGATGCTATTTTAGCTGCAATTGAAAAAGCAGGCTTTGAGACTCCATCACCAATCCAAGAGCAGACTATTCCACTGGCTCTTGAAGGAAAAGATGTGATTGGTCAAGCACAGACAGGAACAGGTAAAACTGCAGCATTTGGCTTACCGACCTTAAATAAAATTGATGTTGAGAATCCCGCTATTCAAGCTTTAGTCATTGCTCCAACTCGTGAGCTGGCAGTTCAGAGTCAGGAAGAACTTTTCCGTTTTGGACGTGAAAAAGGGGTTAAAGTACGTTCCGTTTATGGTGGATCAAGTATTGAAAAACAAATCAAAGCCTTAAAATCTGGAGCTCACATCGTTGTGGGAACACCAGGGCGTTTGCTTGATTTGATTAAGCGTAAGGCTTTGAAACTAAATGGTATTGAAACCCTAATCTTAGATGAAGCTGATGAAATGCTTAATATGGGCTTTTTAGAGGATATCGAAAGTATTATTAGCCGTGTTCCAGAGAGCCGTCAAACCCTTCTTTTCTCAGCGACAATGCCAGATGCCATTAAACGCATCGGTGTTCAGTTCATGAAAGATCCTGAGCATGTTAAGATTGCGGCTAAAGAGTTGACAACGGATCTTGTTGATCAATACTATATCCGTATCAAAGAAAATGAAAAGTTTGATACCATGACACGTTTGATGGATGTGGATCAACCCGAATTATCAATTGTTTTTGGACGTACAAAACGTCGTGTTGATGAGTTAACACGTGGATTGAAACTACGAGGCTATCGTGCAGAAGGTATTCATGGTGATCTTGATCAAGGGAAGCGTCTACGTGTTCTTCGTGATTTTAAAAACGACAATCTTGATATTTTAGTAGCAACAGATGTTGCTGCACGTGGGCTAGATATTTCAGGTGTGACGCATGTTTATAACTATGATATTCCACAAGATCCTGAAAGCTATGTTCACCGTATTGGACGTACAGGTCGCGCAGGAAAATCTGGTTTATCCATCACTTTTGTCTCACCAAATGAGATGGGCTACCTAAAAATCATTGAAGATCTGACAAAAAAACGTATGAAAGGGATGAAACCTGCAACAGCAGAAGAAGCCTTTAAAGCATCAAAACGAGTTGCTCTTAAAAAGATTGAACGTGATTTCGTTGATGAAAAAGTACGAGCTAACTTTGATAAGTTCAAAGGTGATGCCATTAAATTAGCTCAAGAGTTTACACCAGAAGAGTTAGCACAGTATATCTTGACCTTAACTGTTCAGGATCCTGAAATGATGCCAAAAGTTGAAATTGCAAATGAAAAGCCATTACCATTTAAATATGTAGGTGGTAAAGGTGGTGGTAGAGGCCGTTCAGATCGTCGTAGTAACGATCGCAATCGTGGTGGCCGTAATCGCTCAGATCGTAATGGTGAGCGCCGTGAGTTTAAACGCACATCAAATAAAAACCGTAAAGATTTTTATAACAAGGACAACAAAAAACCACACCGTACCTCAAGTGAAAAGAAAAATGGCTTTGTTATCCGCAACAAAGGTGATAAATAATTCAATGGAAACCTAAAAAAGCTGAACAGATGTTCAGCTTTTTTCAGTGAGCAAATGATTTGCTATCTGATTTGAAAGTGATACACTATAGTCACTAATTCGTATGAAGAGGAGAAAAAATGGCAAAAGTCTTATTTGTAAAAGGTCATCCTTTAGAAAAAGAACAATCCTATTCCTTAAAAGCATTTGAAGCCTTTAAAGATAGTTATCAATCGCTTTATCCAGATGATGAGATAATTGAAATTGATGTTTATGATGGTACGATTCCATCACTTGACAAGGAATTGCTAGAGGCCATGTCTTTAGCTAAAAAAGGTGAGGAGTTGACGAGTTCACAAGCAGATAAGCTAGATCGCTTTAATCATTCAACAGAAACCTTTTTATCTAGTGATAAAGTTGTCATTGCTAACCCTTTATGGAATCTGCAGATTCCAAGTCATCTCTTATCTTGGATTAATACCATTACGGTGGCTGGAAAAACCTTTAAATACACTCCAAATGGAGTTGTAGGGCTTGCAACAGATAAAAAACTTCTCCATATTCAAGCTAATGGTGGTCTTTATAATGGTCAAGATCCTGCTAGTCAATATATCAAATCAATTTTTAACTTTATTGGTATTGATAGCATTCAATCTGTTTATGTGGAAGGGCATGCTTATCAGCCAGATCAAGCTGATAATATTTTAAATCAGGCGATTAATGACTTAAAAGAAATCGCTAAGACGTTTTAGTAAAAAAGCAGTAGGAAATCTAGAAAATTGATTTCCTACTGCTTTTTAAGATGATGATTTCTTTTTGTCTTTTGTAACCGCCCAATAACAAGGTATCTATCTACTCACTCCCTCCTCCAGTATACTG
>CAMCQB010000095.1 GCA_945876895.1 uncultured Streptococcus sp. | reverse complement strand
AGCAGTAGGTACGCTTGGAGAAGAAGCGGCACAAGTATTTGACGCTCACTTAATGGTTCTTGCTGACCCAGAAATGATTGGTCAGATTAAAGAAACGATTCGTGCCAAACAAGTTAATGCTGAAGCAGGACTTAAAGAAGTAACAGATATGTTTGTTGCCCTCTTTGAAGGTATGGAAGATAATCCATATATGCAAGAGCGTGCAGCAGATATCCGTGACGTTGCTAAACGTGTTCTTTCTCACCTTCTTGGTGTAAAATTACCAAACCCAGCAACGATTGATGAAGAGTCAATTGTGATTGCACACGATTTGACACCATCAGATACAGCACAATTAGATGCAAACTTCGTTAAAGCTTTTGTAACAAACATTGGTGGCCGTACAAGTCACTCAGCTATCATGGCGCGTACCCTTGAGATTGCAGCGGTACTTGGTACAAACAACATCACAGAAATTGTAAAATCAGGGGATGTTTTAGCGGTTAACGGTATCACTGGTGAGGTGATTATCAACCCAACAGAAGAGCAAATTGCAGAATTTAAAGCAGCAGGTGAAGCTTATGCTAAGCAAAAAGCAGAGTGGGCACTTCTTAAAGATGCACAAACTGTTACAGCTGATGGCAAACACTTTGAATTAGCTGCTAACATCGGTACACCTAAAGATGTTGAAGGAGTCAACAATAACGGTGCAGAAGCTGTTGGACTTTATCGTACAGAGTTCTTGTACATGGACTCACAAGATTTCCCAACAGAAGACGAGCAATATGAAGCTTACAAGGCTGTTCTTGAAGGTATGAATGGTAAACCAGTTGTGGTTCGTACAATGGATATCGGTGGGGATAAGGAACTTCCTTACTTCGACCTTCCACACGAAATGAACCCATTCCTTGGTTTCCGTGCCCTTCGTATCTCTATTTCTGAAACTGGTAATCAAATGTTCCGTACGCAATTGCGTGCCCTTCTTCGTGCATCAGTACATGGTCAACTTCGTATCATGTTCCCAATGGTTGCCTTGTTGACAGAATTCCGTGCAGCAAAAGCTATCCTTGAAGAAGAAAAAGCGAATCTTAAAGCTGAAGGTGTAGCAGTTTCAGATGATATTCAAGTGGGTATCATGATTGAGATTCCTGCAGCAGCCATGCTTGCAGACCAATTTGCCAAAGAAGTTGACTTCTTCTCAATTGGTACAAACGACCTTATCCAATACACAATGGCTGCAGACCGTATGAACGAACAAGTATCATACCTTTACCAACCATACAACCCTTCTATCCTTCGCTTGATCAACAATGTTATCAAAGCAGCACATGCTGAAGGTAAATGGGCTGGTATGTGTGGTGAGATGGCTGGTGACCAACAAGCTGTGCCACTTCTTGTCGGAATGGGACTTGATGAGTTCTCTATGAGTGCTACATCAGTTCTTCGTACGCGTAGCCTTATGAAGAAACTTGACACTGCTAAAATGCAAGAATATGCAAACCGTGCATTGACAGAATGCGCAACAGCAGAAGAAGTTCTTGAACTTCAAAAAGAATACGTTAACTTTGATTAAAAATTAAGAGAGAACAAGGCTATTAGTCTTGTTTTCTTGTTATTCTGATCAAAAAAGTTGCTTCTTGCAGTTTATGTCAAAATTTTCTGAATTTTGGCGTAGCAAAACCTTGAAAAATATATTTAAAATGATAAAATAGTCTTACTATCATTAAAGGAGAGTCCTAATGACACAATATAAAAACTATGTCAACGGAGAGTGGAAACTTTCTGAAAACGAAATTAAAATCTATGCTCCTGCTAATGGTGAAGAGCTAGGTTCTGTACCTGCTATGAGCCGTGAGGAAGTAGATTATGCTTATGAGTCAGCTAAAAAAGCCCTTCCAGCTTGGCGAGCACTTTCTTATGTTGAGCGTGCCGCTTATTTACACAAGGTAGCAGATATCTTAGAACGTGACCAAGAAAAAATCGGTACTGTTCTTGCAAAAGAAGTCTCTAAAGGTATCAAGGCTGCTATCTCAGAAGTTGTACGTACAGCAGATCTTATTCGTTATGCAGCTGAAGAAGGTGTCCGTTTATCAGGTGAAGTCCTTGAAGGTGGAAGTTTTGAAGCAGCAAGCAAGAAAAAAATTGCGGTTGTTCGTCGTGAACCAGTTGGTTTGGTACTTGCGATTGCTCCATTTAACTACCCAGTAAACCTTTCAGGTTCTAAGATTGCACCTGCTCTTATTGGAGGAAACGTTGTTGCCTTTAAACCACCAACACAAGGTTCAATTTCAGGTCTTCTCTTAGCTGAGGCTTTTGCAGAAGCGGGATTACCTGCTGGTGTCTTTAATACTATCACTGGTAAAGGTTCTGAAATTGGGGATTACCTCAATGAGCATAAAGCGGTTGATTTCATCAACTTTACAGGTTCAACACCAATTGGTGAGCGTATCGGTAAGATGGCTGGTATGCGTCCTATTATGTTGGAACTTGGTGGTAAGGATGCAGCTATCGTTCTTGAAGATGCTGATCTTGCTAAAACTGCTAAAGATATTGTTGGTGGGGCGCTTAGCTACTCAGGTCAGCGTTGTACTGCGATTAAGCGTGTTCTTGTCCTTGAAAGTGTAGCAGATGAGCTTGCAGGATTGATTAAAGCAGAAGTTGAAAAACTAACTGTTGGAGATCCGTTTGATAACGCTGATATTACTCCTGTTATTGATTCAGGTTCAGCAGATTACATTGAAGGTTTGGTTCGCGATGCACAAGAAAAAGGTGCTACTGAATTAACACCATTCAAACGTGAAGGCAACCTTCTATGGCCAACTTTATTTGACCATGTTACAACAGATATGCGTGTTGCTTGGGAAGAGCCATTTGGTCCAGTTCTTCCAATTATTCGTGTGAAATCAGTTGAAGAAGCTATTGAAATTGCGAACAAGTCAGAGTTTGGGCTACAATCAGCAGTCTTTACCCAAGATTTCCCTAAAGCTTTTGCAATTGCAGAGAAACTTGAAGTTGGTACAGTGCATATCAACAACAAAACACAACGTGGAACAGATAACTTCCCATTCTTGGGTGTTAAAGGTTCAGGTGCTGGTACACAAGGTATCCGTTACTCAATTGAAGCAATGACTCGTGTCAAATCAGTGGTCTTTGATATTCAATAATCATTATGAATCAAAAAAACTTCTATCCTTGAAAGGATAGAAGTTTTTTATTGGAGTTACAAAATAAAAAGTTGTTGGTTTTTCAATTTTACTTCCTTGAGGGCAGCATATTTTTTAAGTTGCTTTAATTCTTCTTTATGAGTAACAAAAGTAATAACGATACCGTCTTTTCCCATTCGTCCTGTACGACCAGCGCGATGGGTATAGGCTTCTTGATCTCTAGGAACTTCAAAATTGATAACATATTCTAACTTATCCACATCAATTCCTCTAGCGACAAGGTCAGTAGCTAAAAGAAGCGATAATTGATGGTTCTTAAATTTTTCAATAATGACTTTTCTAAACTTGACATTAATATCACTAGCAAGAGATACAGCATTGCTATTAGCAAATTGCAAACGCTCTTCAGCTGCTCCTAAATCTGATAAACTATTAAAGAAAACAAGGGCACGAAAATCAGATATATTGGAGAATTTTCTTAAAAATTCTAAACGTTCGCGTTTATCTAGCAACATATAATAGTGTTTGATTTGGCTCTCTTCTTGATTGCTAACATCAATTTTAATTGTATTTTCTGCGAGTTTAGTTTGATCGATTTTAGAGGTTGCACTCATGTAGATGAGTTGATGTTCACGTGGAACCCGTCTTAAGATATTATCCACAAAATGGAACTGTGACTCACTGAGGAGTTCATCAAATTCATCCAAAACGATGGTATCTACATTCATCATTTTAATTTTTTTAAGTTTAATCAACTCGAACACACGTCCAGGAGTACCAATGAGAATTTCAGGTCCCTTTTTTAGGCGTTCAATTTGTCTTTTTTGACTAGAGCCAGATAAGAAAAGCTGTGCTACCAATCCTAGAGGTTCGGCCCATAATTTGGTTACCTCAAAAATTTGACCAGCCAGCTCTGTATTAGGAGCTAGGATAAGGAGTTGTTGTGATTTTTTAGGCTTCAGTTTTAAGAGACTTGGCCATAAATAAGCAAGGGTTTTACCTGTTCCTGTAGGACTAATCCCAAGTAGGTTATCTCCAGATGTAATGGGATCAAATGCATTTGTTTGGATAGGAGTGAAGGTGTCAAAATTGAATTGCGTCATCTGGTCTTGCCAGACTTTAGGAAATTGGTTAATCATAATCTGCCTCAAATCTAATACCAGCATCTTGTCGCATGGTAAAAAGGGTGTGGCTGACTACTTGAGCCAGCTCTAATAAGGAGTGATAGTGTGTTAGGTCATTTGATTTGATAATATTGGAAAAACAAATGACTTCTTCTAGCATAGGATGCTGAAGGTTGTTAAGGGAGAGCTCTTCACAAGTCCCATCGTGTTTTTTAAACGTTGCCGAGCTAATTGCTTGGATGTGATTAAGAACGAGCGTTCCATCTATGGTATAGATTTCTGTAGGTAAGGTGGTCTCATAGTTTTTACCTGTCTTGATGCTAACACGAAAGTCTGGGTAAATAAGGTTACCATCACCGTTGATATCGACTCCAGAATCAAGTAAGCTCGCCGTATAGTTTGCTAAAAGTGGTTTTCCAAATAAATAAATAGCAGCATAGATGGGATAAACACCTAAGTCAGCTAGAGCCCCTCCTGAAAATTTAGAGGAAAAAATATTTGGATGCTCACCATTTAGTAGGGCGTTCATTTTTGAAGAATATTTAGCATAATTGAAGCTTGCTCCAATAATTGTCTTATGAGATAGAAACAGTTTAACGGTTTCAAGAGCTTTTTCATGGATATTTCTTGCGGCTTCAAAGAAAAAAACGTGATTATCTTTAGCCAATTGAAGAATCTCTTGGAGTTCTTTTGGTGTTGAAAACGCTGGTTTTTCAACAATCACATGTTTTTTTGCTTTGATGGCAGCCTTAGCTTGTTCAAAATGAATGGAATTCGGGCTTGCGATATAGATGATGTCAAGATCACTGGTTAGAAATGCCCTTAAATCTGTAAAAATGTTACAATTTGAATAATTTGTGATAAAAGTTTCAGCCGTTTCCTGATGTCGAGAATAGACAGCGGCTAATTGATAAGCGCCTGAAAGGCGACAAGCTTCGATAAAATGATGGGAGATACTTCCTGTTCCAATAATACCAAGTTTTAACATGTTGTAGCCTCATTTCCCTAACGTTTACTCTATTATAACATAAATGCACCTTGTTCTGATGTTCTGTTCTTTATAGGTGGTCAAATTTCTAAAAATAGTGTAGAATAGTTCAGAAAGACAGTTTTTAAAATGGAGAAAATAATGCGCAAAAAACCTATTATCATTGGTGTTACAGGTGGATCTGGTGGAGGGAAAACAAGTGTTTCCCAGGCAATCTTAGCTAATTTTCCAGATGCTAAAATTGCTATGATTGAACATGATTCTTACTATAAAAATCAAGATCATTTAACCTTTGATGAACGTATTAAGACCAATTATGATCATCCTTTGGCTTTTGATACTGATTTTATGATTGAACAACTAAAAGAGTTGATTGAAGGGCGTCCAGTCGATATTCCTATTTATGATTATACCCAGCATACGCGTAGTGAAAAGACTTATCGTCAGGAACCTCAGGATGTTTTTATTATCGAAGGGATTTTAGTCATGGAAGACAAACGCCTTCGTGATTTGATGGACATTAAGATTTTTGTTGATACAGATGATGATATTCGCATTATCCGACGTATAAAGCGCGATATGTTAGAGCGTGGTCGTAGTTTGGATAGTATCATTGAGCAATATACCAGTGTTGTAAAGCCTATGTACCATCAGTTTATTGAACCAACAAAACGTTATGCAGATATTGTCATTCCAGAAGGTGTTAGTAATGTGGTTGCGATTGATTTAATCAATACAAAAGTTGCTAGTATCTTAAATGAGAAGTAAGAGGGGATTTCCCTCTCTTTTTCTATTTCCAGATGTTGACAGATTTTTCCCAAATTTCAAGTTGAAGTTAGCCACCCAAAAGAAATTCACTTGGCGACTTG
>CAMCQB010000094.1 GCA_945876895.1 uncultured Streptococcus sp. | reverse complement strand
ATCAATAATAGCCCCATAAATTAAACTTTCTGTAAACTGTGGTAGCAGTTGTTCTAAAATAGCTTCACGATTTGGTTCCAATTCAAACCCTGTGACACCTTCTTTTGCAGCCTCACCTTCATCTAAGTCAGAGATTGGAAGCATTTTTTGAACACGGACTTGACTTGTCAAACTATTAACATGATGATTATAACAAACATATAATTCATCAAATAGCTCTTCTTTATACATCTCCACAGATTGTGAGATGATGCGGCCAACTTGCTCAAAACTAGGGTGGTCTGCTAAGCCACGTAACTCAAACGCAATGTCTATCCCACGTGCCTTAAAGAAGTCTGCCCCCATACCGCCAATAGCAATAATTTCATACTCATCTGTATGATCATGATCTTGCTCTAGCATTTCCATAACTGCTTTTAAGATGGTTGAATTGTAGCCACCAACTAATCCTTTATCAGAGGTGATCACAATATAACCTGTTTTTTTAACAGGACGTGATACCAACATTGGATTAGTTGATCCTCCTGACAAATCACCTTTCAATAGATCCGTTGTGATTTGACGAACTTTTGAAGCATAGACTTGGAAATCTTTTGCAGCTTGTTCTGACTTAGTCAATTTGGCTGCAGATACCATATGCATGGCACCTGTAATCTGACTTGTTTTTTTAGTGGATGCAATCCTTGCTTGAATTTCACTAAGAGAGCCTGCCATAATGAAAGCCTCCTATTCTTAGTTAAATCGTGATTGATCTTTAAATTCTTGAATAGCTGCATCTAAAACAGCTTCCTCAGGAAGATCTTTTGTTGTGCGAATATGGTCAAAGATATCACTATGATTAGCATCAAAATAAGCATACAACTCTTCTTCAAATGCTAATATATCTGCTACAGGAACACTATCTAGGAAACCATGTGTCAAAGCATATAAAATCGTCACTTGTTTTTCCACAGGAAGTGGCTGATGCAGTGGTTGTTTTAAGACCTCCACTGTACGACGACCACGGTTTAATTTTGCTTGTGTCGCAGCATCTAAATCAGAACCAAACTGTGTAAAGGCTTCTAACTCACGATAAGAGGCCAAATCTAGACGAAGCGTTCCTGCTACCTTCTTCATTGCTTTAATTTGTGCAGAGCCCCCAACACGTGAAACAGACGAACCTGCATCAATGGCTGGACGGATACCAGAGTTGAACAAATCGTTTTCTAAGAAGATTTGCCCATCTGTAATCGAAATAACATTGGTCGCAATATAAGCTGAAATATCTCCTGCCTGAGTTTCGATAAATGGAAGAGCTGTAATAGAGCCACCCCCTAGTTCATCAGAAACTTTTGCTGAACGTTCCAATAAACGACTATGTAAATAGAAGACATCCCCTGGATAAGCTTCACGCCCTGGAGGACGACGAAGAAGAAGAGAAAGTTCACGATAAGCGACTGCTTGTTTTGATAAATCATCATAAACAATCAAAACGTGTTTTCCATTATACATAAACTCTTCTGCCATTGCGACACCAGCATAAGGTGCCAAGAATAAAAGAGGAGAAGGTTGTGAAGCAGACGCTGTAACCACAATCGTATAATCCAAAGCCCCATATTGACGAAGGGTTTCAACTTGCGTACGAACAGTTGACTCTTTTTGTCCAATCGCTACATAAATACAAATCATATCTTGACCTTTTTGGTTCAAGATAGCATCAATAGCGATGGAGGTCTTACCTGTTTGGCGGTCACCAATCACCAGTTCCCGTTGACCACGACCAATGGGAACAAGAGCATCAATAGCTTTTAATCCCGTTTGTAATGGCTCAGAAACAGATTTACGTTGCATTACACCTGGAGCTGGAGCTTCAACAGGACGGGTCTTACTTGTCTTGATCTCACCCAAACCATCTACAGGTTGGCCAAGAGGATTCACCACACGTCCAATCATTTCTTCACCTACTGGTACTTCCATGATTTTACCAGTACGTTTGACTGTGTCACCTTCACGGATAGCTCCGAAATCTCCCAAAATGATAATCCCTACATCGTTTGACTCAAGGTTTTGAGCCATACCGAAGGTTCCATTTTCAAAAATAAGGAGTTCTCCACTCATAGCATTATCTAAACCACGAGCACGAGCAATACCATCACCGATGTATGTTACGACACCGATTTCAGTGACGTCAAAATTTGGCTGAAAATTTTCGATTTGCTTTTTAATTAAAGCGCTAATTTCTTGTGCATTTATTGCCAAAAGTCACACCACTTTCTATTTTAAATTCATTTTCAATTGCTGTAATTGTTGTTTGATACTTGTATCAATGACTTGATTATTAGCTTGTAAGATAAAACCACCAATCAAAGATGGATCAACTTCTTCAATCAGACGTCCTGCCTTAATCCCAAATTTTTGGGATACCTTTGTGAGTAAACGTTCCTTTTGATCTGATGACAATTTTACTGCAGACTTGACCAGTATGTCATAGGTATTACTAGTCTTATCCATCTCCTCTAAAACTGCCAACAAAATTTCCTTTAACAAAGCTTCTCGATCATTTTGTAAAATTACCTCAAGAAAATTGTTCAATTCCTTTGAACTAGACTCTTGAAACAACCTAACAATTTGAATTTTTTCTGACTTAGGAACGCTGATATTAGCAAGGAAACTAGCGATATCAGTTGTTTTAAAGATTTCTAATATGGCTAAAGTCTCTTGCCGTAAAGAAGGAATGATAGCCTTATCAGAAGCGATTTCAACTAAAGACTTGGCATAAACTTGCACAAGAGCTGTTGTTTTTGCATCCATTAGGCTTCTCCTAGTTTATCCAGATAAGAATCAATTAACTCTGACTGTGCTTTAGCATCAAGATGCGTTGCCATGATCTTTTCAGCTAAAAGAACTGTCAAGTCAGCAACTTCTCCCTTAACACTTGCGACAGCTTCTGCTTTACTTTGTTCAATATTTTGTTTCGCCTGTTCAATTTGGCGACCAGCTTCTAGTCGTGCTTCTGAGATGATTTTATCACCTTCTGATTGACTAGTATGTCTAGCAGTTTCTACAATTTGACCTGCTTCTTCTCTTGCATGAGCAAGCTGTTGCTCACGTTTTTCTTTCAATTCTTCTGCTTGTGCTAAAGACTGTTCTGCACCTTCAATATCAGAAGCAATTTTCTGCTCACGTGCTTCGAAGATTCCTGTAATTTGCTCCCAAGCATACTTACGAATAAGAACATACAAAAGAATAACTGAGCCAGTCACGATAATCAGATTACCAAGCGTTGTTGCATTAATTAGTAATTCCACTATGTCTCTCCCCTCTAATTACTCTTCCTCATCCAAAATCTTTTCGCCAACATATTTGGAAGATAAAATGATAAATACATAAGCCTGAATACTACCGATAAATAGCGAAAATGCTGTCCAAACCAAATTTATCCCAAATGATAGTGGGGCCAAAAAGATGTTGATACCAACTAAGTTGACAATTAAAGACGTTACCACCTCACCGGCATAAATATTACCGAATAAACGAACAGCTAGTGAAAGAACATTAGTAAATTGCTCTAAAATAGTCATTGGAAGCATAGCAGGCATTTCTCCCAAATAGCCTTTTAAATAGTGGCTCATTCCTTTTTTACGAATAGCCCCAATATGAACAACCAAGGCTACGATTAGAGCAAGTCCAAGATCGATACCAAAACTAGCTGTTGGAGATGTCCAAAAGTTATATCCGCCTAGTTCAACCTTACTTAGCAAACCGATAGAGTTGGAAAACCATACAAAGAAAAAGATGACAAAGAAAAACAGACTATAATCTTTGGTGTATTTGCCCAAGTTTTGACTAATGGCACCTTGAACAAACTCATACAAAAATTCAATCACATTCTGCTTCCCTTTAGGTTTTACAGACATTTTTCTCGTTGAAAAATAAATCAATAAGAAGGCTGATAAAACCACCAAGAGAGACATGATAAGAATTGTCACATCAAAATGTATTCCTAAAAATTGGACTACTAAATTTTCTGATGACTCCATATTCTCCCCCTTTTAGAATAGAAAATAATTACAATTGATTTCCTATTTTACGAGGAATGTAAAGACAAAGAGAACAAAGAATGTTCCTTCGATAAAGGCAACACCTGTAAACATCAATGTTTGCAATTTGCTATACATTTCAGGTTGACGTGCTGCAGCTTTTGCAACGTTAGCGACAAGAAGACCCTCACCGATACTAACACCCATAACTGCAATACCAAGTGCTAAGATAGCTAAATTCATTTCGAATTCCTCCATTATTAAAAAATTTTACCTGTCTAGTTTAGTCCTATTTTTAAAGTTTGTCAATGAAAATAAGCGATTTCTTTCGCTTTTCTTAAACCATTCCTAACCTTTATCGTTAAGGTTATGATTTGCTTTCAAAAACTTTACATTCATTTTCATAGACTTTTCTTCCTATTTAAATAGGACGGATATACCGTCCCATTTGAACATTATTTTTTAAGATTCCAAATTTCTTCTGCGTATTCTGTAATCGTGTCATCTGATGTGAATTTATCTGAGTTAGCGATATTTAACAAACTCATACGAGACCACTGTGCGCGGTTACGGTAAAGCCGATCAATTTTTTCTTGAGCTTCTACATAAGCAGGGAAGTCTTCTAACAAGAAATACTCATCATTATGCGTAATCAGTGCTTCATAAATCTCTGTTCCCTCTGCTTGACTATTTGGAATAGTGCCATTGATGAAACTATCGACAACACGTTTAATCACAGGATTAGCTTCATACACCCCGCGAGCATAATAGTCATGTGCGGCGTAGTGGGCATAAACAGCGTCTTTATCCATACCAAAAATCACAATATTGTCATCTCCGACTTCATCTTTGATTTCGATATTTGCACCATCAAGCGTTGCCAATGTAATAGCTCCTGTCATCATAAACTTCATATTTGATGTTCCAGATGCTTCTTTTGATGCCAGCGAGATTTGTTCTGAGACATTTGCTGCAGGAATAATCAGTTCAGCTAAACTCACATTATAGTTTTCAAGAAAGACAACCTTCAATTTCCCTTGCAAACTATCATCATAATTAATCAAATTTGCTAATTCATTGATAATCTTAATCACAGACTTGGCAAAATGGTAGCCTGGTGCTGCCTTGGCTCCGAAAATAAAGACACGTGGTACCATATCTTTATCTGGATTATCTTTTAAATCAAGGTAGAGTTTAATAATATGAAGAACATTTAGTAATTGGCGTTTATAAGCATGTAGGCGCTTGACCTGAACATCAAAAATGGCTTCTGTTGAAACTTCAACACCTGTTGTTTCAAAAATATATCGTGCCAACTTAGCCTTAGCCTCTTGCTTAACATGATAAAAATTGTTTAAAACAGCTGTATCATCTGCATAAGCTTTTAGTTTTTGAAGCTCATGAATATCTGAACGCCATGCTTCTCCAATTGTTTTATCAATCGCTTTTGATAATTCTGGTGCTGCAATTTGTGTCCAACGTCGTTGCACAATACCATTTGTCTTGTTATTAAACTTCTCTGGGTATAAAAGATAAAAGTCATGTAGAGTATCTTCTTTAAGCAGTTCTGTATGAAGTTTCGCAACACCATTGACTGAGTGTCCTCCAACAATAGCTAAGTTAGCCATATGGATTTGCCCATCTTTTACAATCCGTGTGCGATTAATCACCCCAGAGTCAATCCCTTTTTGAGCCATCTCTGCTACAAATCTGTTGTCAATTTCTAGAACAATCTGATAAACACGGGGAAGAACGTGTTTAAAGAGTTCGGCATCCCATTTTTCAAGAGCCTCAGACAAGATGGTATGATTGGTATAACTCATGGTTTTAACAGTCGTATTCCAAGCAGTTGACCAATCCAAACCATAATCATCTACCAAGAGACGCATAAACTCAGCTGGAGCAACAGCTGGATGAGTATCATTAATGTGAACAGATACTTTTTCATGAATCTGCTCAAGAGGTAATCCTTGCTTAAGATAGGACTTGATAATCGTCTGCAAACCTGCACTGGTCATAAAGTACTCTTGAACTAAGCGAAGCTGTTTTCCTTCATAGTTTGAATCATCTGGATACAAGATGGCTGTAATATCTTCTACTCTACGACGAGATTCTAATGTAGGATAATATAGTTCATACTCTTCAGGAATCTCAACATCCCAAAGGCGAAGATTGTTAATATTGTCATTTTCAAATCCAATTTGAGGAACATCATAAGGAAC
>CAMCQB010000093.1 GCA_945876895.1 uncultured Streptococcus sp. | reverse complement strand
TACAGAATATCTTTCTCAGTTTGCTCAGCCCTTAAAACATGATATAATAGATAAAAATCATTTAGACATCACCGTCAAGAACAGTGTGACAGTGGGATGACGTCTTGATTTGAAAGGAATCTAGAAAATCTTATGATGAATATGCAAGACTTGTTCCACGATTTTTTAAGTCTTGCAATCGTTCAAAATGTTGAGTCAATTAGGTTTTAGATTCTGCCAAATTATATAAAATGCACTAATATTTTCAAAAGTGGTCACTTTTTGGTCACAAACTCACTAGCATTTTGAAGTACCAATTGAATATTCTCATTCCTCTAAACGTTTGAAATAGCAAAATCTTTTCGACTGTTTAGAGGAATCCAAAAGGCAGGTATTCGCACCTGCCTTTTTCTATTTTTTTACCTTGTCAACCAACTCTTCTTGTAGGAATGGTTTTATTGAGGTCAGAATAATAGACTTATTTCCGAACAAATTTATTATATTTTATAAGCCACTTCTATCAGTCACAAGTTCTTTGAAACCTTTGCTAACTAATAGTGTATTGCACATATTGACATCCCAACTTGCTGTGCCACTAAGAATAAATTCATAGAGCATTTCTTGTTGATTTCCTGTTCGAAGCGTTCTTCCTGATAGTTCAACCAACTTTTTACTGATAATTGGTGGTAATTTCATTCCCACACAAATAGCAATAACACTCTCCAGTCTTGGTTCTGTTTTACCATTCCTCAAATTTGAAATAGCTTTTAAGCCTAGATTGGTTTCATCAGCCAATTCTTGATTCTTAACATCACGCCATTTCATCACTTCAACCAATGCGGGAGCAAAACTACTAAGTCCATTGAGCTTAGACATGATTTCAAGAGTATCCCCTAGATGAATATCAACTTGTTCAATCCACTCATTTTTATCCTTTGGATAACTGACAGTAAATTGAATATCGGAATCAGCATCTCGATTAAGTAGTAAAGTTAGAGCGGTTGAACTTCCTGATTGAGTTTTTGAAACAATTTCAAACACCACACAGCACTCATCCATATGATGGCGTGCATACAGGGTCAAAAATGGATTGCCAGCAATATCATAAGAGATGTACTTGGCATCGTTTATACAAAGATGTGATTCAACATAAAGCAACTCCCCTCTATCTACACGTTCTTTCAATTTCGGCTGACATAATAATTGCAGTCCAAATTGGATAAGGTTCACCGAAAAAGTCTGGGTATCTACTAAATAACCAGCTTTCCACTTATGAGTAGGAACATATTTACCATCCATATAGATAAAGGTTCCTCTCACAATATCAAAGCCACATTCTGCTAACCGAACTTTGGCAGATAGGCGTGATACTCCAAAAAATATGGATAGCTCATCAATCCATTTCTCAACAATTTCGAGCTCATCCTGAGTTTCACTCAGCTCAAGCAATCGTTGCTGTCTTGCTCTCGCTTCTTGAATGAACATCTCTTTGGGCATCAAGATTTTGGGAGCAATCGATTCAGCATGCCATTCCATCCAACTGAACATATCAGAAGTATTTTCTACTTTAATATCATCAGTAGTAGAAAGCACTGATAGATTTTCTTCTAATCGTGCTAATTCCAAAGCATAGCGGTGCAATTCCCAGTGAATACATTCATGAAGAATTGTATTCCTAACAACTCCTAAATTCCTTATTTGAGGTAATTTTTCATCAATAACTACCGTCCCCGCTGAAACTCCTTTTTCAAAATTATCCTGAAAATAGATTTGTCCAAAAATTGAAGTATCTTCTGTAATTGTTTCATATTTTAGTTGAAGACCCATTTGTTGCACTATGTATTCAGGTTCAATCCTTGTAGGGGTCAATAAGGCATTAGGTTCATACTTTTTCAAAATGACTTCTGCAACCTTATCCAAATCGTCTTTCCAAATAAAAGGAACGAGATTGTCAGAAAGAGGGTATCTAAAAGTGCTATATGTTTCCTTCTCGTAGGCATCAACCTCAATCACTCTAAAGTTTTTGATTCCTGCATCAGGTTTCCCAATACATGATACACGAAGCCAACGATTCTTGTCACTTGTATTTTCATAATGGTTGGTTCGTTCAGTTACAGTTGCATAGACATCAGTCAAAATATCAATGTCAATCTCACCGTCTCCACGATGACCTGCATAAACATATTTTACTTCAACATCAGTAACTTCTACCTCATCATCGTTATCATCCGTAATACCTAGGGCTTCTAAATTCTCTAAAAAATAATTCTCACTTGCCTCATAGATTTCATTGTAGAACGTTTTCTTAATATAATTAGTAAAAGAAATCAAGTTCCCTCCTAAAATCCAAACAGTTCATCAATTGGATGCCATTCGACCATGTCATCTTTCCATTCACCTTCATTCAGATAACGAAGAGAACCAGCAATATCACGAACAAATGCACCTTTCAAATCATACTTCTTAAGATAGACTTTCAATGCTTCATATTTCAATGGTGCATAGTCATCAACATTCTTATCTTTACCCTTGGCATCTTCACCACCCTTAGTTTCAACAATGTAAACATCACCATTCTTCATTTTCACAATATAGTCAGGATAGAAATGATGTGAAGAACTTGCTGTGTTGTAGACCATTGAGAAATACTGACTCCCTTTATCACCATTTTTATATAGGAACTCAACAGCTTCCCCGTGTGATTCAATGTAATCTTCAAAGATTCGCTCTGCCTCACTCCCTTTGATAATACTGCTCATATAACCATCATAAACATTGGTAACTGTATCAGCATGTTCCAACTTTGGATTATATGAGTAGCGCTCTGTCATCGGGATATAGAAATCATTTTCCTGAATATCTACTAGACCCATACTGATGGTTGGATGAATATCTGCTTTTCGGAACACTTCACGAAGTTCACGCCAATTATTCAAAATAAAGGCTGTCCACTCGTTAGCCTCCAACTTCAAGAGCTTCTGCTTACTCGGTCTATTATCATCTATAAAGAAACGTTTTAGTAATGCCTCAACTTGACTCATTCTTAAGTGAGTCACTCGGTCAAGTTCATGAAAAGCATGAAGTAAATCAATACGATTAGCTGTATAGTCTGCTTCAACGTGTCTTTCTCTATCTTGCAAACGGTCTGAGTGTTCAAGGGTGTCAAAACGTCCTTGTTTATATGTATTGATAATCGAGCTTCCAAACTGAAGCCCTTGATTCTCCAGCTTTTGCTTATTAGATTCAACGTCATCTGTCAGATTCCATTCATAAACCAAACTTTGATACAGATTTTCACGCAGGTCTTTTTCGCTTTGTCCCTCATGTAAGTCCAAAAATCGCTCGCTGATTAAATGGAAATCTTTCGCTACATCCTTCCGATTCAAAAGGGGTGTTGGTGCTCCCACTCCTTTTTGAGCAAATGCCCCATTCAAGAAGTCCACATCAAAGGTATAGAGATAAGCATTATCCAACACATCAACATCATAATGACCTTTGAAAGGTTCGGGCATCCGACGGATACGACCTATGGTCTGAATGGTGAAGGCTTCCCCCATGTTCTCACGAATTTTGATCAGAATCTTAGCACGAGGGGCATCCCAACCCGTAGCAATCGCCTGCTTGATAATGAGGTACTCCACTTCATTATCTAGGTTTTGTACATTGAGATAATTGCGTTTTTGGTCAGCCAACCAAATTCCGAGTTTGCCATCTTCATATGTCTTATGTAATTTCTCTTGAATGTAGCTTACAATACGACTCACCAATTCAGGCTCTGAATCTGACTTATCAGGCAACTGAACCAGAACTAAAGGATTAACTCCTGTTACGCCATTGTCAGCATAACCCTGAACAATTTCTTTTCGTTTTTGCTCAGCACTTTCAAAGAGCAACTCAAACTCTGCACTGATATCTTGGCTGTCATCAAGATAAGTTTCAAGTCCTTCATTAACAACCACTGATTTTGTAATCAAACCTGATGCAATAACTTCTTCCTCGGTAACCTCGTAGAAGTCAACCTTATCAGGAATATTAGGGTCTTCAATGGTTGCTGAAACTTTTACGGTCTTGTCCGCCTTAAATCGTGAAATAATTTCTTTAGCCTTATCTGTATCATTACTATGAGCTTCATCAATGATGAGGATAAAATGACGGCCTGCTTCAAAAGCTTTTTCAATCTTGTCAATAAGATTATCTCGTTCACTATCTGTCAGCATTGCTTTTTTATTTCTACCCACAACCGACTCGTAGTTGATAAATGTTGCTGTACCTTGGTCAAATCCTTGACTAAGTGCATCTGACAGTGATTGTGCTTCAATAGAAGAAAAATTCTTTGCCTTATCCTGACTTTGTTCTTCCAGTTCTCCTGCACCAGGGGTGAACCACACAAAAGCAATATTATCATGGGTACTTGCAATATAGGTATTCACCCAATCAAGAAGTGTAATTGTCTTACCTGAACCTGTTGGTGACTTGATAATTAATTCATCTACGCCGTATTCAGGAGCTGTAAATTTTAATAGTTTATCAACTAGCTTTTGTTGGAAACTTTTTAATTCAATCATGACCAAATATCCTTTCCAAAGTAGTAATCTGGAATTTCCTGTTTTGTGATGTTCTTATCACGAAGAATTCGTTCTTGTTTGCTATCAAAGAAAACCTCTGGGTGGATAAAGAGGGTAGAATTTTCAACGAAGTCCGATTCATCCATCTCATCCAACTGGTCTTCTGATAAGATAACCTGTACTTTAGGATTTGAAATGTCAACGCCAAACTCCAACTCAACAAGCGGAGTGACATAGTTGAGTAATTCATATTCAAGAGTCACATCAGGAAAATCTTCTTTAACTACAAAATCTGTCTTGAAATATTTGAGATTGTGAGGTAGGTCTTCCTGAATATTAGCTAAACGCTTGTAAGTAACCTCCTCGCAAATATTATTTTCATTATTGGTACAGAGGATAAACTTACGATTGCCACCGTCTTCTTTATTAAGTTGAGCAACTGCGTGGCCTGTTGTTCCTGAACCTGCGAAGAAGTCTAAAATTGTAGATGACGACGAAGTTGTAAGAAGTAAGAAGTCTTTTATCAATTCTATTGGTTTAGGATTATTAAATACTTTTTTACCAAGCACTTCCTTCACTTGTTTTGTGCCGTTTCCACTACTGTATTCTGGTTTATAAAACAATGTCTTTGCTTTTTTAGTTGGGTATTTACCTGTCTGTGGCCTTTGTTTTTTATAGAGGGATTTACCATCTCGTCCATCGGTTATAATAATTTCTGACTTTTCATCTCTAACTTTAGAATACTGCCATCTCCATGAAGTTTTCTCAGCATTAGATTCTGGCAATAATACATCAAATCCTTGGGCAGAATATTTCGAAATCAAAAAATCTACATGTGAGTCATCAAATTTCTTAGTACTTTTATCATAAATTTTCTGATATTCTTCAATAGTAATTACAGACACTTCGTTATCCTTTATTAATATAGGATAATATGTTGTAGGTCGGTTTACTCTAGGCGCATCTACTCCTGTTCTTTTCAATGTAGCACCTTTCTTGAAATATCCCTTTGCATCTTTTGACCACCCTTGCTCTTCTATTTCCGACTCATCAGTTATTAAAAATTGTTTTATCTCTGCTATACTTTTATTTTTTACATATACCACTGTATATTCGTGAGTACCTGCAAATCCAAATTCATCTTGATTTCCTTTTAAATTCATAATAGTTGGCAAGACTGAGACAAAATTATCTGCTCCTAATACTTCATCACAAAGTAATTTTAACTGTGCCTGTTCATTGTCATCAATAGATATAAAGATAACTCCTTTTTTGCTCAAAAGTTCCCTAGCAATTTCTAATCGCTTACTCATAAAACTTAGCCATTTAGAATGAGAAAAACCATCTGTTTTTTCAACGATTTTATCATTATAAATAAAATCTTGGTTTCCTGTATTATATGGTGGGTCAATATAGATAACGTCAATTGCTCCTGAGTGAGTCTTCTTCAATAGATGTAGACTATGAAGATTATCCCCCTCAAGTAAGAAGTTATAATCCTCTGAATCAGAATTCCCTACAATTTTTTTGGTCTCGTCTTCGATAAAAACCGGAATTTTGGTTTTCATCTCTTCCTCGACCAATTCAGCATGCTCTTCCCATACAAGGCCATACTTCTTGGTATTGAGCAAACGGACAAGATTTTCCAATTTGTCCACATCATCATTTCGTCTATCCTCACGAGCCTGTTTCAAAAGCTCCTGCACATAGGCAATCGCTCCGTCCTTCTCATTTTTGCGAGGGCGTTCGATAAAGTCTTGAGACATTACAAAACACCCCCTTTCTCAGAAAAAGAGGGTGTTTTCTTGTATGCAGAAAAGAGGTAGAAAACTACCTTATTGTTGCTTGTTGCTTGTTGCTTGTTGCTTGTTGCTTGTTGCTTGTTGCTTGTTG
>CAMCQB010000092.1 GCA_945876895.1 uncultured Streptococcus sp. | reverse complement strand
TGATGTTGATTTTAGTGGAAACCTTTCTATTAGCTTTCTCAGCTCCTTGTTGGCGACGGTTATTGGAACTTTTGGGGCAATTTATCTGCATCAAACCAAGTTAAAAACACAGAATCGCTTGTTGTCACTTAACAACATTTTACTAGTTGCACCAGATGTTATGATTGGTGCGGCATTTCTGATTTTATTTACTCAAATTGGATTTAAACTTGGGATGGCATCGGTCTTGTTCAGTCATATTGCCTTTTCGATTCCAATTGTTGTTTTGATGGTCTTGCCTCGTTTAAAAGAGATGAATCAAGATATGGTTCATGCTGCTTATGATCTTGGAGCAACTCCTTATCAGATGTTAAAAGAAGTGATGTTGCCTTACTTGACCCCAGGGATTATTGCAGGGTATTTTATGGCTTTTACTTATTCATTGGATGATTTTGCTGTCACCTTTTTTGTAACAGGAAATGGGTTTTCAACCTTATCGGTTGAAATATACTCACGAGCTAGACAAGGTATTTCTTTAGAAATCAATGCTATCTCTACCTTAGTTTTCTTCTTTAGTATTTTGCTTGTGATTGGATACTATTTTATTTCAAGAGAAAAAGAGGAGAAGATAGATGCGTAGATTATATTCTTTTTTAGCAGGGATTGTTGCCATTATTGTTTTATTATCGCTCACTTCTTCCTATATGAACTTGAAATCAGGTAACCAGTCAGATAGTAATAAATTGGTGATTTATAACTGGGGAGATTATATCGATCCAGAGCTTCTGACCAAATTTACTAAGGAAACAGGGATAAAAGTGGAGTATGAGACTTTTGATTCAAATGAAGCCATGTACACCAAAGTGAAGCAAGGTGGGACGACTTATGATATCGCTATCCCTAGTGATTATACTATTGATAAGATGATTAAGGAAAATCTCCTAGTTAAGCTTGATAAAAGTCAAATCAAGGGACTAGAAAATATTGACCCTTCTTTTTTAAATAAAAGTTTTGATCCGAATAACGACTACTCCATTCCTTACTTTTGGGGAACTGTTGGTATTGTTTATAATGATCAGATGGTTCAAACAGCGCCGAAACATTGGGAAGACCTTTGGCGCGAAGAGTATAGAGACAATATCATGCTAGTCGATGGTGCAAGGGAAGTTTTAGGATTTGGCGCCAATACTCTAGGTTATAGTTTAAACACTAAGAAAATGTCTGAACTAAAAGCTATTGAGCAAAAACTGAATAGCTTGACCCCTAATATCAAGGCAATCGTTGGCGATGAGATGAAGGGCTATCTCATCAATGAAGATGCCGCTATCGGAGTTACCTTCTCAGGCGAAGCCAGTGAGATGTTAGATGCCAATGAACACCTTCATTACGTCGTGCCAAGTGAAGGGTCTAACCTCTGGTTTGATAATATCGTGATTCCCAAAACAGTTAAGCATCAAAAAGAAGCTTATGCTT
Organism: uncultured Streptococcus sp.; assembly: GCA_945876895.1. Taxonomy (GTDB): domain Bacteria; phylum Bacillota; class Bacilli; order Lactobacillales; family Streptococcaceae; genus Streptococcus; species Streptococcus porcorum. Next base: position 5,047 of record CAMCQB010000092.1, on the reverse strand, counting down.
TCATAAACTTTATGCTAGAGCCAGAAAATGCGGCGCAAAATGCAGAATATATCGGCTATGCGACCCCTAATAAGCTAGCTAAAGATCTGTTGCCAAAAGAGGTAAAAGATGACCCAGCATTTTATCCTAGCCAAGATGTGATTGAACGTTTGGAAGTTTATGATAACTTAGGACAGAAATGGTTAGGCATTTATAACGATCTCTTTTTACAGTTTAAAATGTATAGAAAATAAATAAAAACCTCCTTGAGTGAATAATTATTCCGATAAGGGGGTTTTTAAAATCCCATATTTTCAGTTATTAAGAGCAGAAGCTTGAAAAAAATCAATAAAAATAGTATAATGATGTATATTTTATGCAAAAAGGAGCTTATGATGGGGTTAAAACCAAACCTAAAAAAAGTTAGTTTAGGACTATTGACAACTGCAACTGTTATGACCTTAGCGGCTTGCGGAAGCAGTCAGACAAGTGATGATAAGGCGCTTAACGTTGCTCTAACAGCTGAGGTCACTACTTTAGACATTTCAAAACAAACTGATACAATTGTTGGGACAATTTTGGGTAACACAGGTAGCAACTTGCTACGTGTTGACGATAAAGGTGAGCTCGTGCCTGACTTGGCAGAAAAACTAGATATTTCAGAAGATGGCCTAACTTATACTGCAACACTTCGTGATGGTTTAAAATGGTCTGATGGATCAGATCTCACAGCAGAAGACTTTGTTTATTCTTGGCAACGTATCTTAGATCCTAAAACAGCATCGCAATCTGCTTATCTAGCTGTGGAATCTAATATCAAAAACGCCAAGGAAATCAATGAGGGGACCATCACAGATTTGAGTCAACTTGGAGTTAAAGCTGAAGGCAATAAAGTTATTTTTACCTTAACTGCCCCAACGCCTCAAATGAAGTATTTCCTCGCCTTTTCAAGTTTCTTGCCACAGAAAAAATCTTTTGTGGAAAAAGAAGGGGACAAGTACGGAACAACTTCTGAGCACCAACTTTATTCAGGTCCATATGTCTTTGAAGGGTGGAATGGTACCAATAATGAATTCAAGTTTGTCAAAAATAAAAACTATTGGAATGCTGATCGGGTTAAAACAGAAACCGTTAATTTGGAAGTGATTAAAAAACCTGAGACTGCTGTTCAAAAATATAAGCAAGGTCAGCTTGATTTTGCTAATATCTCTGCGACACCAAGTCTTTATAAAGCTAATGCCAAGGACGACAACCTTGTTGATGTGCCAGAGGCAACGTCAGCCTACCTTGAGTATAACCAAACAGGAACCAACAAGGCTTTAGCTAATAAAAAAATTCGTCAAGCTTTGAACTTAGCGACTAATCGTGAAACTTTTGTAGAAACAGTTGTTCCAACTGGCTCTCGTCCAGCAACAGGTTTGGCACCTTATGGATTGGCAACTGTTGGTGGAAAAGATTTGTCAGAACTAGTTGCTCCAGGCTATACTTATGACTTAGCGGAAGCTAAAAAATTGTTTGAAGAAGGATTAAAAGAGATTGGTGAGTCAAAGGTTAGCTTGACCATTACAGCAGATTCAGATTCTGCTGTTGCAAAATCAGCCTTGACTTATCTGCAAGGAGCATGGGAAAAAGCCTTTTCAGGATTAACGATTGAAACAAAATTTGTCCCTCTCAAGCAACGTTTAGAAGATGCTAGCAAACAAAACTTTGATATTATCTTCTCTCTTTGGATGGGAGACTACCCTGAGGGGTCAACTTTCTATGGCATTTTTGCTAAAGGAGCTTACTACAATAGCGGTCAATTCGATAATGTCGCTTATAACCAAGCTTATCAGGAAGCCATTACGACAAATGCTTTAAATCCTGAAAAAGCTGTCGAAAACTATAAGGCAGCTGAAAAAGCCTTGATGGATGAAGCTAACTTTAACCCTCTGTTCTTCCGAGGATCAAAAGCCCTACAAAATCCTGACTTGACAGGTGTTGTCCGTCATACTACTGGTTTGCCTTTAGATTTGACCTACGCGTATAAAAAATAAATCTATCAATAAAAAGATGGCAATTTAAGCTTTTTAAATCATTCTAAGTTTAGAGACTGGATTTTTTCCAGTCTTTTTAGATGAAAGTGATTATTTCCTCTTTTTTAGTCTATTATTTTTTTCAAAAAATTCTTATAATAGAAGTAAGAAAGGGTGGAAACAGGATGGAAATTCTTAAAGTTTATAACAATAACATTGTGCAAGTTAGTGATGAGACTGGAAAAGAGTTGATTGTCATGGGAAAAGGACTAGGTTTTCAAAAGAAAGTAGGCCAAGAGATTGATCATGAACTGATTGAAAAACGCTTTGTTCTAGAAAAAGATGCCTCACAGGGTCAGCTTGATTTAGCCAGTTTAGAGCTATCGGCAGATGAGATGGAATTGATTCAGAGCTTAATTACCCATGCAGAAGAAGTATTAAATGAAAAATTTGATTTGTCCCTTTATATTGCTTTAGGTGATCACCTTCACTATGCTTTGACGCGTCTGAGAGAAGGACTAGTACTTCAAAATCCCTTGACTTGGGAAGTAAGAAAATTTTATCTGAAAGAATATCAATTGGGACTTGAAGCTTTAGATTTAATAAAGGCCAAATTTCAACTGGATGTTCCTGAAGATGAGGCGGCTTCAATTGCTTTACATTTTGTGAATGCTCAAAAAAACGCAGATCAATTTTCTAGTCATAAAGGACTGACAAAATTAGTCCAACACTTATTGGATATTGTTCGCTTGTATTATGGACAAATCGCTGATGAAAACTCAGTGTCTTATCATCGTTTTGTGACTCATTTAAACTATTTTGCTCAAAGGGTTTTGTCCAACATGGAAGAAGGTCAAAATGATGAGTTTTTGTACGAACAGGTGCAACATAATTATCCAGAAGCATTTGCGTGTAGTCAGCGAATAAAGATTTTTGTTGAGCAAGCTTATGATTTTAAGATGAGCAAAGATGAACAGGTGTATCTGACCATTCATCTACAACGTTTAGAAAAAAAGTAAATTTTTGAAAAGAAAACGCTTGCAATTTATCTGAATTATGTTATAATAAATAGCGTAGTAAAGGATTGTTACTGGTAGGCAGGCAAAACCTAAATATATACGAAACATTATCTCTTTTTGTCATGTGAAAGAGAGACGTTTGGTATATATTTAGGTTTTTCTGTTTTTCCAGAAAAGAAAGGAGCCAGATATGGCAAAGGATTATTCAGAACTTGCAAAAGATATTGTCGCTCACGTGGGGGGCAAAGAAAATGTTGTTGATTTACGGCATTGTGTGACACGCTTGCGTTTTCGTCTAAAAGATGAGGCTAAAGCAGACACAGACTACCTTAAACAAAGAGAAGGTGTGGTAACAGTTGTTAAGGCTGGTGGCCAATATCAAGTGGTGATTGGTAACCACGTCCCAGATGTTTATGCGGCTGTCCTAGCGCAAGGTGTATCAGGAGTTGGTGAGGTTGATGCTGTTGATAATCAAGCAGAAAAAGGGAATCTTTTTGACCGCTTTGTTGACTTAGTCTCTGGCATCTTCCAACCCTTCTTAGGACCTTTGGCTGCTGCTGGTATTATCAAGGGAATTGTTGCTATTATGGGGGCTCAAGGACTGAGTGCTGATAATAGCGCGCTTTATGTGATTTTAAATGCAGCAGGAGATGGTTTTTTCCAATATCTACCTTTGATGATTTCCCTCACTGCGGCACGTAAATTCAAACTCAATGAATTTACAGCCCTTGCCATTGGTGCAGCTTTGGTTTATCCGACCTTATCAAGTTCAGTTGATGCCTTGAGTAAAGCTAACCTCAATCATGTTTTTGGTATTCCATTTACGCTTCCAACAGGTGGCTACCTCTCTACTGTGATGCCAGCTATCTTGGCGATTTGGGTGGCTTCTCATATTGAAAAAGCAGTTCGTAAAGTAACACCGGATGTTGTTAAACTTTTTGTGGTTCCATTTGTAACCTTGTTGATTTCAGTTCCTTTAACCTTCTTGGTGGTTGGTCCAGTTGCTAATTTGGCCTCTGATGGTCTTAGCAGTTTCTTCCAAGCTATTATGAACTTTAGCCCAATTTTATATGGTTTAGTTCTAGGTGCTATGTGGCAAGTTATGGTTATGTTTGGTTTACACTGGGCTATTGTTCCGCTTGCTATCTTAGATACAGCAACTAAGGGACAATCTTCTATCTTAGTACCTGCACTTTTACCGAACTTTACGCAAACAGGAGTTCTTTTAGCTATTATGCTTAAGACAAAAGAACAAAAAGTAAAATCAGTTGCCATGCCTGCTTTTATCTCCTCTATTTTTGGGGTAACAGAGCCTGCAATTTATGGGGTAACTTTACCAATGCGCACACCATTTATTATTAGTTGTGCAGTCAGCGGGCTAATTGGGGCTTATATGATGTTTGCAAATGTTATTGGTTATTCTGTTGGAGCACTGGGAGTTTTCTTATATCCATCATTAGTTAACTCTAAAACAGGGGATATGTCTGGTATGTATGCCGCTATTATGGCTTCTATTGCTGCAGTTGTAATTGCTTTTCTGATTCAATACTTTGTTCCTGTTCCACTACTTTATGGAAATCCAGATACTAAAAAAGAAGAACCAGTTATTCCAAAAGCAAAAGAACTACAATCTAACATTTTAGCTAGTCCTATGATTGGTAAAGTGGTGAAACTTGCTGATGTGCCAGATGAAGTATTTGCTTCAGGTGCCATGGGAGCAGGTATTGCGATTGACCCAACAGATGGTATAGTAGTAGCACCAGCTAATGCAGAAGTTACTCTTCTTTTCCCAACCAAACATGCTATCGGCTTAAAAACAGAAGATGGTCTAGAATTGCTGATTCATGTTGGTATGGATACCGTCTCACTTGCTGGTAAAGGCTTCAAATCATTTGTTGAGGCAGGTGACACTGTTCAAGCAGGACAAAAACTTCTTGAATTTGATGTCAATACCATCAAAGAAGCAGGACTTCCTGTTATTGCACCGATTGTAATCACTAACTCAGCTGACTTTGAAGATATCTTGACTACCCA
>CAMCQB010000091.1 GCA_945876895.1 uncultured Streptococcus sp. | reverse complement strand
AAGATTGAAATTATTCCAAAACGTTTAGGAAGTTATACGATGTCCGTGGATAATAAGACTTTCACACATAAAAATGTCGCTAAGGTTTCTTATCAAATTGATCCTAAAAAAATAAAATTTGTTGCAACTCCTAGACATACTAGTTTTTGGAATCGAGTTCGTGAGGCTTTCATCGGAGAAATTGGACATGAGATTTGAGTTTATTGCAGATAGACCTTCTAAAGTCAAGGTATTTTTAAAAAGTCACGAAATTTCAAAAGGTCTCCTATCTAAAATCAAATTTAAAGGAGGAGGCATTTGGGTTAATGGTGTTGAACGTAATGCAATCCATATGCTAGAAACTGGGGACAAGGTTGAAGTTGAAATTCCTAATGAGACACCGCATGAGACATTAACACCTGTCTTGTTTGATTTAGATATTGTTTATGAGGATGATCATTTTTTGGTTTTAAACAAGCCTTATGGTTATGCGAGTATTCCTAGTATGAATCATACCAGTACGATTGCAAATTTCATCAAGGGGTATTATGTGAAAAATCAATATCCAAATCAGCGTGTTCATATTGTCACACGTTTGGATAGAGATACAAGTGGTGTGATGTTATTTGCAAAACATGGTTATGCCCATGCGAGATTGGACAAGCAACTTCAACGTAAAACAATTGAAAAGCGTTACTATGCTCTAGTGCATGGTAAGGGGAAATTAGAGCAAAAAGGGGAGATTATAGCGCCTATTGCGCGTGATGAAGATAGTATTATTACACGTCGTGTCCATCAATCAGGAAAATATGCTCACACTAGTTATGAGATAGTAGAGCAATTTGGAGATATCTATTTGGTGGATATTCGTTTACACACGGGTAGAACCCATCAAATCAGAGTGCACTTTTCGCATATAGGGTTTCCTTTGTTAGGCGATGACTTATATGGAGGATCTCTTGATTATGGCATTGAGAGACAAGCTCTTCATTGCCATCGCTTGGTTTTTACAAATCCTTATTTAGGTGAAGAGCTGGTGATAGAAAGTCCTCTCCCAGATGATTTTGAGCGTGTAAGACAAACTCTTAAGTCTAACATATAATAGTCTAGCCTATTGAGGCTGGGCTATTTAATTTTTTGTAAAATTTAAAACGGTTCAGAAGCTTTTTTGTGACAGACATGATATAATTTAATGCGAGTTTACAGAACTTTAGAACTTGACATTTTTTGTTGAAAGCGTTATCATGTAAATGCATATTATTTAGAGAGAGGGTTCATAATGCGGTCTTTATTTGACATCTTAAAAGAAAAAGTTTCAGGAAAAAATATAAAACTTGTTTTTCCAGAAGGGACTGACCCACGTGTTTTAACAGCAGCTGGACGATTAAAAATTGAGCGCTTAGCTGATCCCATTATTTTAGGGCGAACAGAGCAAGTCAAGCAACAATTAGCAGCAGTAGGATTTAATGGTGATGTGTTTACGATTATTGATCCAGCCACCTATGAGCAGATGGATGACATGCTAAAAGTTTTCCTTGAAATTCGTAAAGGAAAAACAACAGAATTAGAAGCGAAGAAAACATTACGAGATGTTAATTATTTTGGAGTCATGCTTGTTCAGATGGGGCTAGCTGATGGTATGGTTTCTGGTGCCATTCATTCAACAGCTGATACGGTTCGTCCAGCTTTACAAATTATTAAAACCAAGCCAGGGGTTTCTCGGACATCAGGTATTTTTATCATGAACCGTGAGAGCACGAGTGAAAAATTATTATTTGGAGACTGTGCGATTAATATCAACCCTAGCGCTCAGGAGTTGGCAGAAATTGCGGTCAACACAGCTGAAACAGCAAAAATATTTGACATTGATCCTAATGTTGCGATGCTTAGTTTCTCTTCCAAAGGCTCAGGGAAATCTCCAGATGTTGATAAAGTAGTTGAAGCTACCCGTCTAGCTAAAGAGTTGAACCCTAATCTTCGAATTGATGGCGAATTGCAATTTGATGCTGCTTATGTTCCTGCTGCTGCAAAAATTAAGGCACCAGGAAGCAAGGTTGCGGGTTATGCCAATGTTTTTATTTTCCCAGATTTGCAGTCAGGAAACATTGGTTATAAAATCGCTGAGCGTCTAGGAATGTTTGAAGCAATTGGACCGATTCTTCAAGGACTCAATAAACCTGTTAACGATTTATCACGTGGTTCAAACGACGAGGATATTTACAAGCTAGCTATTATTACGGCAGCTCAAGCTTTAGATTCAAAAACAAATGATTAAGTAAAAAGAATAAAAAGATGCGGTTCAGAATGAACAGCATCTTTTTATTTAGTTTATCTGGGAAGTTGTCAGAATTCATCGTCTTCTAAGATACTAATTGAGGCACTTGAGGTGGCATCTGAATTACCAACAACACTTTGAAATGTTTCCGTCAGATACCAATTCAAATAGGGCATAAAGTCTAAATTTAAACGACTAATGGAGGTGTCAGTGACATGATAGGTTTCAACAATATATTGTTTGTCATCAAAACCAGGACTATGAAAAAAATGAAGCTGTCCTTTGGATAAAGAAGCTAGTAACTTAGGTGAAAGTCTGTCCTCTTTTGTAAAAAAAGAAGAGTAGCTATCAGCTTTAGTATCAGATTGTTTTATTACTTTTCCATCTTTAGAGAAGGTGGTAATATCAAAAGGAAGCTCTATTTTTTTATTTAAGCTGAGGAAAAATTGCATAAGTCCTTGTGACAAAATGTGATAATCCCCTCCAGGTGGAAAGCCGTCTTTCTCGATTTTCCACTTTTTAAAATGAAGAACAAATTGATAAGGGAGTACGTTGCCCTCTCCCAAGCAGATGACCATTGTTTTATCAATTGGAAATTCTGTTATTAAAGGAGTTTTAGAATGCGTTAGAATGAGATATCCGTCAAAATCTTGATTATGGCATTGTTGATCAGTAGTAAAATCAAAGAGAAAGGAAAAGTTTTTTTCAATAAATGCTTGAAGAGCGTGTAATTGGTTTTCAACTATAAAAATTTTCATACTGAAATGATAGCTTTTTTAGAAAGAAAAATCAAAAAAGCTGTCTAGTAGTCTCTATGAAAAATTGATTTTATTCGAGTAGTTTTAACTCTAAATGCTTAGTTTTGTCCAAGAAACTCCCCTTGATAACAGTAGGGTAAGATTTGAAGAAAAATTAGTCCAATGATTAAAAAATAAAATTGATATAATTTTCACAAAAACTTGACAATATTTTTGAAAGTATTATAATAAAAATCTAAACGATTACAAAAATAAAAAAACACATGTGCTTTTCAAATCGTATTGGAGGAATAATTATGAAAGCAGTTGTTGTTAATCAAGAAGCAAATGGTGTAGAAGTAGTAGATCATGCCTTACCACAGGTTGGAGAAGGACAAGCCTTAGTAAAAGTAGAATATTGTGGTGTCTGCCATACTGACTTGCATGTAGCAAATGGTGATTTTGGAAAAGTTCCAGGTAGAATTTTAGGCCACGAAGGTATTGGTGTTGTAACAGAAATTGCTGATGATGTCACTTCTTTGAAAGTGGGAGATCGGGTCTCAATCGCTTGGTTCTTTGAAGGATGTGGCTACTGTGAGTACTGTACTACTGGTCGTGAAACTCTCTGTCGAAGTGTTAAAAATGCAGGATATAGTGTTGATGGAGGAATGTCTGAGTATGTAGTGGTGACAGCGGATTATGCTGTAAAAGTTCCAGAAGGCTTGGATCCAGCTCAAGCTAGTTCCATCACTTGTGCAGGTGTGACTACCTATAAAGCCATCAAAGAAGGTGGTGCGGCTCCAGGGCAATGGATTGCTGTATTTGGAGTCGGAGGCCTAGGAAATCTTGCTGTTCAATATGCTAAGAAAGTATTTAATGCTCATGTTGTGGCTATTGATGTTAATGATGATAAGCTGGAACTAGCTAAAGAAGTTGGTGCAGATATCATTATTAACGCTAATAAGGTTGACGATGTTGCGGCCTTAATACAGGAAAAAACTGGAGGATGCCATTCAGCTTGTGTGACAGCTGTTTCAAAGGTTGCTTTCAATCAGGCAGTTGATAGTGTTCGAGCAGGTGGAAAAGTAGTAGCAGTTGGCTTACCGTCTGAATACATGGAGCTTAGCATTGTTAAAACAGTTCTTGATGGTATTCAGGTTATTGGATCACTTGTTGGTACCAGAAAAGATTTGGAAGAGGCTTTCCAATTTGGTGCAGAGGGTCTGGTTGTGCCAGTTGTGCAAAAACGTCCAGTTGATGATGCACCAGCTGTATTTTCTGAAATGGCAGCTGGAACTATTCAAGGGCGCATGGTTTTAGATTTTACAGGGGAAACAGTCTGAAAGAGATTTTTTGAAAATAGTAAATGAATTGACTATTACTTTGGAGGTTAGATAGAAATCTAGCCTCTTTTTAAAACAATGTTCGTTATTAACGAACATTGTTTTAAAAAGAGAATAAAAATTTTGATTTTTTAGAAAATTTTAGATAATATAGGTTAACGGAAGGGCAGTGGTGAGACTGCCTAGCGATGCGGTTACGCATAGGAAGGTCATTTTTTACTCAAGGAGACAAACTATGCTTAATGAATTTCGAGTTTTTGACTATGAAGATGTCCAACTTATTCCAAATAAGTGTATTATTAACAGCCGTTCAGAGGCAGATACAAGTGTGACATTAGGGAATCATAGTTTTAGATTACCCGTAGTTCCAGCAAATATGCAAACTATTTTAGATGAAGATGTAGCTGAGTTACTTGCGAAAGATGGTTATTTTTATATTATGCACCGTTTTGATGAAGAAGGTCGTATTCCTTTCATTAAACGTATGCACGATCAAAACTTGATAGCTTCCATCTCTGTAGGTGTCAAGGAGTATGAATACGAATTTGTATCAAGTTTAAAAGCAGATGCTCCGGAATACATTACAATAGACATTGCTCATGGTCATGCTGACAGTGTCATTAAAATGATCAAACATATCAAAAAGGAATTACCAGATACTTTTGTTATTGCAGGGAATGTAGGGACTCCAGAAGCTGTCCGTGAACTTGAAAAAGCGGGTGCAGATGCGACCAAAGTAGGGATAGGACCTGGAAAGGTTTGTATCACTAAAGTTAAGACTGGTTTTGGAACAGGTGGTTGGCAGTTAGCTGCTCTACGCTGGTGTGCAAAAGCAGCAACAAAACCAATCATTGCTGACGGAGGTATTCGTACGCATGGAGATATTGCTAAATCTATTCGATTTGGTGCTAATATGGTCATGATTGGGTCTCTATTTGCTGGGCATATTGAAAGCCCAGGTAAAACTGTAGAAGTTGATGGGGAATATTTTAAAGAATATTATGGTTCAGCTTCTGAGTATCAAAAAGGGGAACATAAGAATGTTGAGGGGAAAAAAATCTTACTCCCAACAAAAGGACATTTAGCAGATACCCTAATTGAAATGGAACAAGATTTACAAAGTTCAATTTCTTATGCAGGCGGACAAGATTTATCTAGCCTTAAGCATGTTGATTATGTTGTTGTGAAAAACTCCATTTGGAATGGTGATTCCATCTGATAGGAATTGCTCCAAAAAGACACTAGGAAAGTTTAAGTTTTCTAAGTGTCTTTTTTCTATGATGAAGTTTTTTAGTAGAAGGCCTTCTTTATGGTAAGTTTTAGCTCAAATAGAATTTTTTGAAACTTTACTTTTTGCTTTACTTATGTCATAATTTTACTAAATCAAATTGCTTATCAGAAAGAGGTATCCTATGAAGTTATTAGAAGAGCGTATTTTAAAAGACGGTCAAGTATTGGGAGAAAACATCCTGAAAGTTGACTCTTTTTTAACTCACCAAGTAGATTATCAGTTGATGAAAGAAATTGGAAAAGCATTTGCTGATCATTTTAAAAATGCGGGGATCACAAAAGTTGTCACAATTGAAGCATCTGGTATTGCTCCAGCTATCTATGTTGCTGAAAGTTTAGGATTACCGATGGTTTTTGCTAAAAAAGCAAAGAATATAACGATGACAGAAGGTATTTTAACAGCAGAAGTTTATTCATTTACCAAACAAGTTACTAGTCAAGTTTCTATTGCCAGTAAGTTTATTTCTCAAGATGATAAAGTATTAATTATCGATGATTTTTTAGCGAATGGACAAGCCGCAAAAGGATTGATTGAGATTATTACGCAGGCAGGTGCCGAGGTTGCGGCAGTTGGGATTGTAGTTGAAAAATCATTCCAAGATGGTAGAGAGCTTCTGGAAAAAGAAGGTGTTAATGTCGTTTCGCTAGCTCGCTTGGCTGCCTTTGAAAATGGTCAAGTTGTGTTTACTCAATCTGATATTTAAAAAAGTATTTGGACAATAAAACCTCACCCTAACAGCTAGATTCTTTATACCTAGCTGTTAGGGTGAGGTTAATTTTTTAACACTTTTTATTTAAATTGTTCCGCAACTTTAACAAATTTGGCAAATTTACCTAAACCTTGTCCTAAGAATGCGACAGTTGGGCCATCTTTTA
>CAMCQB010000090.1 GCA_945876895.1 uncultured Streptococcus sp. | reverse complement strand
CAGTATACTGGAGGAGGGAGTGAGTAGATAGATACCTTGTTATTGGGCGGTTACACATATTATGACATAAATACAGAATTTTCTGTCAATTGTGGGTTTACAAGAGAAAAATGGAGTGTTATATTATATAACATAATTAATGTCTTTCATTGCTTTTCTGAAAAAAAGGAGTTTGCTTATGAAAATGGAGAATTCTAGTATTGCTTTTATTTTATTGTGTTCGGGCTTAGTTTTTTTGATGACCCCCGCTTTGGCATTTTTTTATGGTGGATTAGAGAGAAGAAAAAATGTGATTTCAACCATGATGATGTCCATTGTGTCTCTTGCTATTGCAAGTTTGATGTGGATAACAGTCGGCTATTCTCTATCTTTTTCTGGAGATGGTTCTATCATAGGAGATTTGGGGAATTTCTTTTTTAAAGGGGTGAGTGATACGGCTAGTACAAGACATCTTACGATTCCAGACTCTTTATTTGCTCTGTTTCAAATGATGTTTTCTATCATTACAGTAGGGATTTTAACAGGATCGGTTGCAGGAAGGATGCGATTTAAACCACTCTTGTTCTTTATTGTTTTTTGGCTACTTTTGGTATATTATCCGTTTGCTCATATGGTTTGGGATGAGGGCTTACTAGCACAATGGGGGACTATTGATTTTGCTGGTGGTGATGTTGTCCATATCACTTCAGGTGTTAGTGGTTTGGTACTGGCTTTAATCCTAGGTAAAAGACGTGACTTTGATCGTTTGGAATATCGACCTCACAATGTTCCTTTTGTATTATTGGGTGCAGGATTACTTTGGTTTGGTTGGTTTGGATTTAATGCGGGGTCAGCCTTAGCTGCTGATAGCTTAGCGGTTCATGCCATGTTAACAACTCATCTATCTGCCGCTGCAGCTATGTTTTCATGGATTTTGTTAGAGTATAAAGAAAATGGTAAACCTTCTTTGGTGGGAGCTTCAACAGGCTTAGTGGCAGGGTTAGTTGCTATCACTCCAGGAGTAGGTTTTGTGTCAACTTGGAGTGCTTTATTAATTGGCTTGATGGTTAGCCCAGTTTGTTATTACGCGATTGGAATGGTCAAACATCGTTTAGGTTATGATGATGCTTTAGATGCTTTTGGCTGCCACGGAGTTGGAGGTATTTTTGGTGGTATTGTGACAGGAATTTTTACCACACCAGACTTAGCGCTTGATAAGGGCAATATTGGACTGATTTATGGCAACCCTAGATTGTTTTTAGTTACTTTAGGAGCGATTGTATTTACTATCGTGTGGTCAGCTGGAATGACCTTTATCATTATTAAAGTCGTTGGATTATTTACCCCTCTTCGTGTTTCTGATAAAGAAGAGGCGATTGGCCTCGATGATACAGAGCATGGGGAAACAGCTTATCCAACCTTTATGGGATTAGATTCGTAGGAGGATGAAGATGAAAAAAGTCGAAGCGATTATTAGACCTGAGAAATTAGAGGATTTAAAGACAACTTTGAGTAAGGCGGGGCTAGCAAAAGGAATGACGATTTCACAAGTCTTAGGCTATGGAAATCAAAAAGGTTTTGTAGAAATTGTTCGCGGGCAACGCGTAACACCAACCATGTTGGCTAAGGTAAAAGTTGAGATTATTGTGAAAGATCATGCTGTAGATGATTTAGTGGAGTTGATTATCGCTACTGTGCGAACAGGTGAAGTGGGAGATGGCAAAATCTTCATTCAACCTATCGATGATGTTGTTCGGATTCGTACAGGTGAGCGTGGTGGAGATGCTATTTAAAGAAGTAAAAACAGCTTAGTCCTGTCTAAAATAGGACTAAGCTGTTTTTTATACGATTTTGGTACCATGTACATAAGGAGTCTTGATGTCTTGTGATAAGTGTGAGCAGTTTTCTTTTGTGACTCCTCCAGCTAAAACAATTTCAATACGTCCATCAGCATGCTGAATTGATTTTTTTAAATGTTCACTATTTTTTGAGATGGGATTATCAGAAGCATCGCCGTGGATAAGAAGGCGATGGAAGCCAAGGTCAATAAGATGATCCATAGCCTGAAATTGCTCATTTTTTGGAATCCTGTCAAAAGCTCTGTGGAAAGTTAAGGTCAATCCTTGAGTAGCAGGAAGGAGATACTCGAGACCTTCAAGATCTAATTGATGATCGCTGGTTAGGAGTCCTAAGACTAGCCCATCACTCTCTAATTCAACAGCTCTCAAGATATCTTCTTCCATGACCTTTAACTCTAAACTGTTGTAAACAAAGTCTCCTCCACGCGGTCTAATCATGGTTGATAGGGTGATGCCTTTTTCATGAAGATAAGCTGCCGCTTCTTTAATGGTGCCATAACTTGGAGTGGTTCCGCCAACAGCTAGATTATCACATAGTTCAACACGGCTAACCTCTTTAGGATCTAGCTTTGCTAGATCTGTCAAGTTTTCAGCACAAAATTCCTTAATTAACATAGTTTTCTCCTTTTCTTTTTTATTATACCATTTTTGCCAGTTCCTTTCTTTTTAATAGGTTGAGGATGTATAATAAGTTGCCAAAATTCTGAAAATTATGCTATAATGAAAGAACTTTATTTGGAGGTAAACTAATGACAATTTACAATTTTTCTGCAGGACCAGCTGTCTTGCCTAAACCAGTTCTTGAAAAAGCTCAAGCTGAATTTTTGGATTACGCTCATTCAGGGATGAGTGTGATGGAATTGTCCCACCGCTCCAAAGAATTTGATGCTATTATCAAAGATGCTGAAAGTCTCTTGCGTGACTTGATGGGGATTCCAGATAATTACAAGGTCCTATTTTTACAAGGTGGGGCTTCTACTCAATTCTCAATGATTCCACTCAATTTAGCTAAAGGACGTAAGGCTTATTATGTGGTTGCTGGTTCTTGGGGGAAAAAAGCTTATACAGAAGCTGTTAAGTTGTCTAAAACCATTCCTTTTGAGCCTATCTTACTGGCATCATCAGAAGAAACAGTTTATGATCATATCCCAGAAATTGATGCCTCAAAAATTGATGCTGATGCAGCATATGTCCACCTGACAACTAATAATACTATTGAAGGAACAGCTATTTATGAACTACCTGAGACTAACGGTGTTCCCATTATCGCTGATATGAGCTCAAATATCTTAGCGGTTGATTACAATGTTGCTGATTTTGGTATGATTTATGCAGGAGCACAAAAAAATATTGGTCCTGCAGGTGTGACAATTGTGATTATTCGTGAGGATTTGTTAAATGATGAGCCTGCCTTGTCTAGTATGTTGGATTATCGTATTCAAGCAGATAACGACTCGCTTTACAACACACCGCCAACTTTTGGTATTTATATGGCGAAATTAGTCTTTGAGTATGTTAAATCACTTGGTGGTGTTGCTGAGATGGAAAAACAAAACCGTCAAAAATCAAACTTATTGTATGATTTTATCGCTCAATCAGACTTCTACACTAGCCCAGTTAAAGAGATAAAAGATCGCTCAGTTGCTAATATCCCATTTGTCACTCCAAGCAAAGACTTGGATGCTAAGTTTAATGCACAAGCAGACGAAGCTGGCTTTAAAAATATTAAAGGACACCGTTCAGTCGGTGGCATGCGTGCTAGCCTTTACAATGCCTTCCCACTTGAAGGAGTGCAGGCACTTTTAGACTTTATGGCTAAATTTGAAGAGGAAAACAAGTAATGGAATTTCGTCTTGCTCATCCAAACGAGGTTGATACCATTATGATGATGATTCATCAAGCCAGAGAACACATTGCCTCCTATGGAAGTGATCAGTGGCAAAATGGTTATCCGAGTCAAGAAATCATAATGGAAGATATTCTAGAAGGGTATGGCTATGTGGCGGTTATTGAAGGTCAGCTTGCAGCTTATGTTGCTATGATAAAGGGATTTGAGCCAGCCTATGATGCCATTTATGATGGCGCATGGACCCATCCAGAAAATCATGACTACATCACTTTTCATCGTGTGGTGGTTCATCAAGATTTTCGCGGACAGCAAGTCGTTCAGACTTTATTAGAAGGCTTAATTGAGACACGTCAATCTAATGAATTTCGTGCAGATACTCATCCCAAAAACATGGCCATGCAACATATCTTAAAAAAATTGGGATTTGAACAATGTGGTAAGGTGACCTTTGAAGGGGAGCGACTAGCTTATCAAAAATTAAAGTAAGGAATAGTAAAATGGTATTTAGCGTTAAAACATTTAATAATATTAACCAAATTGGGTTAAAAGAATTGGGCAATAAGTTTCAGATTGACGGAGATAAGGCAGAAAATCCAGATGCTTTTATTATTCGCAGTCAAAATCTTCATGAGACAGCTTTTCCTTCCAACTTAAAGGCTATTGCGCGTGCGGGGGCTGGTGTCAATAATATTCCAATTGAGCAAGCAAGCGCACAAGGGATTGTTGTTTTTAACACTCCAGGAGCTAATGCCAATGCTGTAAAAGAAGCTGTTTTAGCCTCAATTCTACTTTCAGCGCGTGATTATATTTCAGCTAATCAATGGACCAACACCTTGACGGGTGATGATGTGCCAAAGCAAATCGAAGCAGGTAAAAAGCAATTTGCAGGAACTGAGATTGCGGGTAAAACTTTAGGAGTTATTGGTCTTGGTGCAATTGGTGGTCGGATTGCTAATGATGCACGTCGTTTAGGAATGAATGTTCTTGGCTATGACCCTTATGTTTCTATTGAAACAGCTTGGAATATTTCTAGTCATGTTAAGCGTGTGGCTGATTTGAAAGAAATCTTTGAGCAATCTGATTACATTACTGTTCATGTTCCTCTAACACCTGATACTAAGCATACTTTCAATGCTGATAGCTTTGCTTTAATGCAAAAAGGTACAACAATTATTAACTTTGCGCGTGCAGAGTTGGTTGATAATCAAGCACTTTTTGAGGCGATTGAGGCTGGAGTGGTGAAAAACTATGTGACAGACTTTGGGACAGAGGAGTTATTGAATAAAGAGCATGTTACGGTATTTCCTCATGTGGGTGGTTCGACCGAAGAAGCTGAGCTGAATTGTGCCATTATGGCAGGAAAAACCATCCGTCGTTTCATGGAGACAGGAGAAATCATCAATTCTGTCAACTTCCCTAACGTTGTTCAAGGTCTTTCTGCACCATATCGTATCACCTTGATTAATAAAAATGTGCCAAATATTGTAGCAAGTATCTCAACTGCTGTGTCAGACTTGGGCATAAATATTGATAATATTATCAACAAATCTAAAGGGGATTATGCTTATACCTTACTTGATTTGGATGAAACAGATGAAACTAAAGTAGCTGAGCTTGTTAATAAGTTTGAAACTAGCGATAATATTGTAAAAGTACGCTTAATTAAAAACTGAACAGAAGTAGGTACAGATGACACTCTATAAACAAGTTTATACGAGTCCGAGTCCTTTAGGAAAATTGTCTCTGGTGGCTTCAGATACTGCCTTGCGTGGGATTTGGTTTGAAGATCAAAAATATTTTGAAAGAGGTCTTGAAAAAAGGCCTCTTTTAGAGACACATCCGATTTTGGAAGAAACCAAGCGGTTATTGGATCGCTATTTTCAAGGGGAAGATATCGTCTATACGGACCTTCCCTTATCTCCTCTTGGGACACCTTTTCAACAAAAAGTCTGGTCTGCTTTATTGACGATCCCCTTTGGTGAAGTGATTACTTATGGTGATTTGGCAAAAGAGCTGGATTGCGCATCAGCCCAAGCAGTTGGGAATGCTGTTGGTAAAAATCCTATTAGCCTCCTCATTCCTTGTCACAGGGTTTTATCAAGAGATGGAAAGTTGACCGGCTATGCTGGTGGTTTAGACAGAAAATCATGGTTATTAAACCATGAAGCACAAATAAAGGAGAAATCATGTTAGTATTTTATGAATACCCTAAATGCTCGACCTGTCGTAAGGCAAAAGTAGAGCTAAAAGAATTGGGATTAGACTTTGAGGCTATTGATATTAAAGCTACTCCTCCAAATGTGGAGAGTTTAAAGATGTTTTTTAAAAATTCCGATTTAGACTTAAAAAAATTCTTTAATACTAGTGGTCAGCGTTATCGTGAGCTAGGTTTAAAAGATAAGCTGCCCAGTTTGAGTCTTGACGAAGCCTTTTCTCTTCTTGCACAGGACGGTATGCTGATTAAACGACCTATTCTGATCAAAGATGATACCATTTTACAAATTGGATATCGAACAGCTTATAAAGAATTGAACTTAACATAGTTGAAATGGTACTGCCTTAGAGTAGAAGGTAGTACTTTTTTGTCGGCCTCATTTTAGGTGTTATTGATATGACGACACCATACTAAATATATTGAGAAAATGATACATTAAAATCCTTGACAATATATATATATATATATACTGGAATTGATACGGATTATTTTATATCTGTTATTCTTAATAATTCTAGGAGGAGTCTCATGTTAGACAAGAAAAGGGCAAAGCTTCGCCGTCAACAAGAAGCCGCAACTGACAAACGTTTCCGTTATTCGATTCGTAAATTTA
>CAMCQB010000089.1 GCA_945876895.1 uncultured Streptococcus sp. | reverse complement strand
TAGTTGCAACTGCGATGTCAGCGATTGTTGAATCTTCAGTTTCACCTGAACGGTGCGATACAACTGCAGTGTAACCAGCTTCTTTAGCCATTTCGATTGCTTCAAATGTTTCAGTAAGAGTACCGATTTGGTTAACTTTGATAAGGATTGAGTTAGCTGCACCTTCTTTGATACCTTTCGCTAGGTATTCAGTGTTTGTAACGAAGAAGTCGTCACCAACCAATTGAACACGTCCACCAAGACGCTCAGTAAGTGCTTTCCATCCATCCCAGTCGTTTTCATCCATACCGTCTTCGATAGTGATGATTGGGTATTTGTTAACCAATTCTTCAAGGTAGTCGATTTGTTCTGCTGAAGTACGAACAGCTGCACCTTCACCTTCGAATTTAGTGTAGTCATATACACCACGCTCTTTGTCGTAGAATTCTGATGATGCACAGTCGAAACCGATCATGATTCCGTTTTCACCAGCTTCGTAACCAGCAGCTTCGATAGCTTTAAGGATAGTTTCTACACCATCTTCAGTTCCTTCGAATTTAGGAGCGAATCCACCTTCGTCACCAACAGCTGTAACAAGTCCGCGTTCTTTAAGGATTTTCTTAAGAGCATGGAATACTTCTGCACCCCAACGAAGACCTTCTTTGAAAGTAGGTGCACCAACAGGCATGATCATGAACTCTTGGAATGCGATTGGAGCATCTGAGTGTGATCCACCGTTGATGATGTTCATCATTGGTGTTGGAAGAACTTTAGTGTTGAAACCACCAAGGTAGCTGTAAAGTGGTACTTCAAGGTAGTCAGCAGCAGCACGAGCTACAGCGATAGACACACCAAGAATAGCGTTAGCACCAAGTTTACCTTTGTTTGGAGTACCGTCAAGGGCGATCATAGCACGGTCGATAGCTTGTTGGTCGCGTACATCGTAACCGATAAGCGCTTCTGCAATAACGTTGTTTACGTTGTCAACAGCTTTTTGAGTACCAAGTCCAAGGTAACGAGACTTGTCACCATCACGAAGTTCAACTGCTTCGTGCTCACCAGTAGAAGCTCCTGAAGGAACCATACCACGTCCGAAAGCACCTGATTCAGTATAAACTTCTACTTCAAGTGTTGGGTTACCGCGTGAGTCTAGGACTTCGCGAGCGTAAACATCAGTAATAATTGACATTATAATACTCTCCTTATGAGTTAAATATTTTACACTGCTATGATACCACAATCTCAACTGATTATCAAATAAAAGTGGCATTTTTTCAAAATTTCTATGGAGTTTTTAATATTTGTTCAGCTTAAAAATAACATTAGTAGCCCAATAAATCAAAAACTGCTATAATGACTGTATTCAATTTTTTACTGAGGTGGCTTATGTCTAATTTAGAGGATCGTTTATTAAATTCATCTACAGGAGAGCATCGACTCCATCCTGATGAGCAAAGAAGATATTTAGGGACCTATGCAGAACGCGTCGCTCTTACCATTTTGGTGGAAGATGCTCGAAATGAACAGGTTAGTCAACATTTTCCATCAATTCTAGAAGAACTTAATCATCACTACCAACCCTTAAAAGTCAAAATTTCTCCTACTCTTTCAGATCGCCTACAACTTGTCTATATGAAGACGTCCAAAAATTTAGGCATTCCTTCCTGTATCGTGGAAGAACTTAAAAGTCAGACTCCTTTTGGCATTGTCGTTTTCTCTGATCATCCGATTAATGTCGAAAAACAGGATATCCACGAACGATATCCTGAATTATTTGAATCACCAATAAAAACAAATGACGAAAAAATTCCTTTTTGGAAAAAATTATTCCGTTAAATTCTTTCCCCAGTTTCAAAAGCTGGGTTTTTTGCTGCTATTTTTAATAGTTGTGCTATATTTTGCGCAGTATATTCAAGATTCGCTTTAGCACTTGAAAAAGTATGTTCTGGGCTATCAATTTTGGAAATAATGGAAAAAGCTGCACGAATATTCTCAAATGGCAATTCTGGTAAATCATCCGATAACGAACCACATATGGCAATGATGGGAATAGATTTAGGGGTATGCCTTACTACCCCAATAGGTGCTTTCCCAGACAAACTCTGCTGATCTAGTCTTCCTTCTCCAACAATAACTAAATCGGCACCTCTTACTAATCGTTCGTAGTCAAGAAGCTCTAAAACTTCATCTATTCCAGACACCAGTTCTCCTCGCAGAAAGGTCACTAATCCTGCTGCCATCCCTCCACCTGCACCTGATCCACTTAAGGTAAAAATTTGAGGATTAATCAAGTGATAAAACTGCTTCAAGGCAGAGTCAACAACCGTTATTTTCTCTGTAGGTAAGCCCTTTTGTGGGCCAAAAACCTGACTGGCTCCTCGTGGTCCTACTAATGGATTGGACACATCCGTTAAGACCTTTATCTTGATCCCAGATAAGTCTGGACATTGAGATGTCTTTTCAAAATGAGCAACCCTACTTAAATTTTTTCCTAAAGGTTCTAACAACTCTCCTTTTTGATCATAAAATCGATACCCCATCCCATGTGCTAGCCCTATCCCTCCATCAATTGTAGAGGTTCCACCTACACCAATAACAATCTCCTTAAACCCTTTTTGAATGAGATCATTCAATAACTCTCCCACTCCGACATTGGTAATGGTTAACGGATCCCTTTTTTCATTAGGAATCAAAGCCAAACCCGTAATATCGGCTACCTCAAAGAAAGCCGTCTTATCTCGATAGACATAGGAAACTTCTTTTAATAGGCCAAAAGGTCCTGTCACCTTAGTATGAGAACGTTTTAGCTGAAGAGCTACACTAAGAGAAGAAATAGTCCCCTCGCCACCATCACCTACCGGTAATAAGTGATAATCTGCCTGTGGAAAAACTTTTTCAAACCCTAATTTTATGGCTTTAGCCACTTCTTCTGCAGAAAGGCTTTCTTTAAATGAGTCTGGTACAATCATAATTTTCATCATCCATCCCCCTTCCTTATAAGCTAAACCTATTATACTATTTTGATGCTATGATGTCTTTTGATAAAAAAAGATGAAGCAGGCTATAGCCAAACTTCATCTCTTTTAAAATAACTCTCTTTTTTTAACGCGACTTTTTTCTATTTGTTCTGCTTGAGCTAATGCTTCTTTATAAACTGCTGGACTCACAAAACCTCGATCAATAATAGCCTTTTCTAGCAAATAATCCACCAAGGCTACACTACTTGTTTTCAAATGATGGTAGTGTTTTAAAGACCCATCCTTAAACTTATAAAGCTCAGTGACATCAAGCTGATCTTTGGTCAACCAAGACTCTAATCGGGTCTGCTCCGACGGCTCAAATACCTCTAGACACTCTGTCAAAGTCTTTAAACGCTCTTCTAAAATCCGAACCTCATCTGCTTGTAATAAAATAGTGTAATAAACACCTTCAACACTATCTGTGGCTTCTTGCTCTAAGTAATGTTCTTCATCAGTAATAGCCAAGACACCATCAGCATGAAGACCGAATCTTTCCTCTGATGTCACATCATAAGCACCATAACGATAAACTTTTCCTTTATAACCTATATCAACGACAGGCAAACCTCCAAGAAGCGTTCTTTTTATCTCTGGGAAATAAAGACTCACGTCTACTTTATCCCACTGACTCGTTTCTGATGTCATAATATGGCTTGTTTTTCCCACTAAAAAAAGATTGATTAAAGCCAGTAATTTTTCTGGAATATAAATAGACCAAGCTAAAGGGAGAGCTACTCGCCAACGTCCCTTAAATTTTCTATTCGGTAAACTGCTTAAACGGTGAACACCATCATATAAATTCATGATTCCAAGAAAAACAGCATAAAGTCCAATAATCAATATTTGAATAGAGGCTCGATTATCTGAAAAAAGAAAGGCCAAAATTGCAAAAAGCGAGGATAAACCACCATCTACTGCATAACGAATTTGAGGAGCGCTTCCTTCTCTTATCTCTTTAAAAAAGAGCACAAGATGTGTCGCTCCTACAAAACTCGCGTAACTTCCTAGAGATAGGGCTAAATTTTGTGAGGTAACTCCTCCATTCCAAATTAAAATCAACAAAAACAAGGTGAAGATTGTTTTAGTAAAGGATAAAAAAAGTGTCTCCATTTTATCAAGTCGCGACCAAAATTGACTTAACAAGTTATAAGTAGCTGAAAAAAAAGAAATAAACAAAAATAAGCGAACTAACCACATGGGTGTCAGGCCTTGAAAGAGAATTAATAGGACGCCTACAATAAGAAAAGCTAGTCCTTCTAGAACCAACTTTTGAGACGATAGCTTAAGATGAGAAAAACGATTCATGACAACTCCTTGAAACTAACTCCTTCTAGTTTAGTTGATTTTTTTGAAAATAACAAGTCAGAAACAAGATTTTTTATTAGAAAATATTTTTTGTTACAACCTTGCTATTTTCGAAAGCGAGTTGTAAGATTTTGTCACTAAAACGTTTCATCAGTAATTTGTAATTTCTTTACGATCTTGAGTTTTAGAAGTCTTACCTTGACGTGAAACAAGGACGGCTTCAACTTCTTCCAAGGACACTTCGGTTTCAACTAATAATACTGCAAGATGATACAACAAATCTGCTGTTTCGTTGGCGATTTCTAATTTATCTGTATTTTTACTAGCGATAACAACCTCTGTTGCCTCCTCACCAACTTTTTTTAAAATCTTATCTAATCCTTTATCAAACAAATAATTCGTATAAGAACCTTCTTTAGGGGCTTTTTTTCGATGCTGAGCTTCTTGATATAATTTTTCTAACATACACACTCCTATAAAATCTCTTCAAAAAAACAACTATAAGCACCTGTATGACAGGCTGCACCTTCTTGCTGCACGGCAATCAAAAGGGTATCTCGGTCACAATCTGTCTTAATTGATTTAACATATTGATAATGCCCACTGGTTGCCCCTTTATGCCAAATTTCTTGTCGGCTTCGACTCCAATAATGCATTTGCTTGGTTTTTAAAGTTAAAGCAAAGCTTTCCTCATTCATATAAGCCAACATCAGAACTTGTCCTGTTATGTAATCTGTTACAATAACTGGTACCAAGCCTGCTTGCTTTTTAAAATCTAACTGCACACTCATTGACGTACCTCGATTCCTTTTTTCTGCATAGCAGCCTTGGTCTCTGCAACAGATACCTCACCAAAATGAAAGATAGAGGCGGCTAAAGCACCTGTAACAGAAGTTTTTTCAAATACCTCAACCATATGCTCTTGATTTCCTGCTCCTCCTGAGGCAATAATGGGAACATTGACCACTTCAGCAACGGCATTTAACATCTCAAGATCAAAACCAGCCTTTGTACCATCTCGATCCATACTGGTCAATAAAATCTCTCCTGCTCCTAGATTCACAACTGTTTTAGCCCAGCTAATTAAATCAAGTCCTGTATCTTTTCTACCACCTGCCACATAAACATGCCAACTACCGTCTTCTTCTTTTCTCGCATCAATTGCCACTACGACACACTGATTGCCAAATTTTTCAGAGCAGGCTTTGATTAAATTAGGATTAGCCACTGCAGAAGAATTGATGGCTACCTTATCGGCGCCTGCTTTTAACATTTTATTCATATCTTCTACTGAGCGAATACCTCCACCTACTGTGAAAGGAATAAAAACTTGGTCTGCCACGCGCTTCACCATATCAACTGTTGTCTCACGATCCTCATGTGTGGCGGTAATGTCAAGAAAAACTAGCTCATCACATCCTGCCTCATAATAAGCTTTAGCTGCATCGACAGGGTCTCCCACATCTGTCAAATTGACAAAATTAACCCCCTTAACCACGCGACCATCTTTAACATCTAAACACGGGATGATGCGTTTTTTCAGCATAGGCTACCCTCCAAAATCTTTTAACTCTGACAAATTGATATTGCCATTATAATAGGCCTTTCCAACAATGGTGCCTAAAACACCAATAGTCTCTAATCTCTCTAAATCACTAATAGCATGAATCCCACCAGAAGCAATCACTTGAGTTTTTGTTAAGGTAGAAACCAACTTTTCATAATGTTCAAAGTTGGGACCTAAAAGCGTGCCATCTCGATCCACATCTGTATAGACAATTAATGCCACACCTCTTTCTTCCATGGCTTTAGCTAGACTAAGATAATCAACATCTGAAGTTTCTAGCCAACCTTCTGTCGCTACCATACCAGATTTAGCATCAATCCCAACAACAATTTTATCTGGACCAAACTCCTTGAGAGCAGCCGTCACAAAGTCTGGATCTTTCACCGCCATAGAACCAATAATCACACGGTCAATCCCAACAGAAAGGTAATCGGCAATCTGCTCCAAGCTACGAATTCCTCCACCAACTTCAATCCCAAGACCAGTTTTTTCTTTAATGCTGGCAATCAGATTACGATTGGTTGCACGCCCATCCAGTGCCCCATCTAAATCAACCACATGAATAAAGTCAATTCCTGCCTCAGAAAAAATCTTAGCTTGCTCTAAAACATCTGGATTCACCACTGTCTCTTTCTGAAAATCTCCCTTAAATAAACTAACTGAACG
>CAMCQB010000088.1 GCA_945876895.1 uncultured Streptococcus sp. | reverse complement strand
AAAAAGGACTGATGAATCAAAATTTGATTCATCAGTCCTTTAAATTATAGAGCCTCAAAAACATGTTATTATCTTACCACTGACCGATTGATCTGTATAATCTATATTTTTTATTCCCAGCCATAAATTTTATTTATACCGAACATTTTTTATCATTTTCTAGAATTTTGTTGCTTTTTTTGAAACACTTAAGTACAATAAGAACACTAACTGAGATGGAGGTAGGCGATGAATATTCAACAGTGTCGTTATGTTGAAGCGATTGCAGAAACAGGATCCTTTAGCGAAGCTGCTAAAAAACTTTATGTTACCCAACCCAATCTTTCAAGCTCTATTAAAGAGCTTGAAAACGAATTAGGGGTACAGCTGTTCTTTCGATCAAATACAGGGGCTCGTTTAACAGATGATGGCAATGACTTTCTGAAATACGCTAAACGTATTCTTGGTGAAATCGACTTACTAGAACAAAGGTATCAACAAA
Source organism: uncultured Streptococcus sp. (assembly GCA_945876895.1). Classification (GTDB taxonomy): domain Bacteria; phylum Bacillota; class Bacilli; order Lactobacillales; family Streptococcaceae; genus Streptococcus; species Streptococcus porcorum. The sequence goes on along the minus strand of CAMCQB010000088.1, from coordinate 6,111 downwards.
ATTATCGAAAAAGTTTTACGATTACTTCGCATCATTATGACTTTCTCTCCATTCCTCTGTTGGAAATTGCTGAACAGTTCAAAGATCATTACCAACATTTTCATATGTTTGAAACCACTACTAAAAAAATACTGGAGAGTGTCTTAAACTTTGAGAGTGATTTGGGGATTATCTATCTTAATGATGATAATAAGCATATCCTTGAACGTTATATGAGACAACATAACCTTTCTTTTACTCCCTTAGGCGAATTTCCAACCCGTATCTTTTTACGCAAAGGACACCCACTAGCTAATCAAACACTTATCTCTGAGGAGGATTTAAAGCCCTACACTCAAGTTCGATTTCGTCAAGAAAGTACGGGTTTAAATTTTGATGAAGATACCTTAACAGTCTCTGAACATCAAAATATTCTCTACAGCAATGATAGAGGAACGGTCATGAATCTACTGTGTGGATCAGATGCCTATGCCTCTGGTTTAGGTATTGTCAATAGTTTTATTAAAGATCAGATTGTTCTCATTCCTTTAAAAAATAGCCAAATTCATACTTTAGGATTTGTCACCAATGACCATAAAACTCAATCTGACATCACAACCTCTTTTATCAAGTCTATCAGACAAAGCTTAGCAGACTATACCAACAATACTCGCTAACGATTAGTCACACTAAATTTTTTATGCAATCACCACAAAAAAGGACTTGGTCTATACTTAGACCGAGTCCTTTTTTAGATGTTTTAAGATGCTTGCTCAAACTGAGAGTTGTAAAGATCTGCATAAAAACCTTGTTCCATCATCAAGGTCTCATGATTTCCTTGCTCAATAATATTCCCATCTTTCATGACCAAAATCAAATCTGCATTACGAATGGTAGATAGTCGGTGAGCAATAACAAATGAGGTCCGTCCTTCCATCAATCTATCCATCGCTTTTTGAATCAATTCTTCTGTTCTGGTATCTACTGATGAGGTCGCCTCATCTAGAATTAACAATGGCGCATCTTTAAGCAAAGCACGCGCAATGGTTAAAAGTTGCTTTTGTCCAACTGATAAAGTGACTGAATCATCTAATACCGTATCATATCCCTTAGGCAAGGTCATGATAAAATGATGAATACCAACAGCTTTAGCGGCGTCAATCACTTCATCATCCGTGATATTTGACTGATTATAAATCAAGTTATCCCTAATGGTCCCTTCAAATAACCAAGTATCTTGTAAAACCATTGAGAATGCTTCATGCACCGCCTCACGTGTCACTGATTGTGTATCAGTCCCATCAATACTGATGTGTCCTTTATCAATATCATAAAAACGCATGAGCAGATTAACAATGGTTGTTTTACCTGCACCAGTAGGGCCGACAATGGCCACTTTTTGACCAGGTTTTGCCTCAGCAGTAAAATCATGGATAATCGTTTTGTCTTTACTGTATCCAAAAGAAACTCCTTCAAAATGGACATGACCACGCACATTGCCTAAAGATTTTACTTTATCAGCCTCTTCAATCATTTCGTCTTCTGCTAAAAATTCAAACACACGTCCCATCGCTGCACCTGCTGATTGAAGTTGTGTGATAGCTTGTGCAATTTGTGATAAGGGTTGCGAAAAGATACGAACATAAGTCATAAAGGCCACAATTGTCCCAATACTGATATCTCCATCTAAAGCCATAACAGATCCTACAACACAGACCATGACATAACCAAAGTTCCCAATAAAAATCATCATTGGCATCATAATACCTGAAAAGAACTGTGATTTCCACATACTACTATAGAGTTGATTATTCAACTGACTAAAATTTTTCTTTGATTCTGTAATAGCATTGTAGCTAGTGATGACATGGTGACCTGAATAAGTTTCTTCTACAAAACCATTTAAATTAGCTAAATTTGATTGTTGCTGCTTAAAAAATGGTTGAGATTTCGCCATGATGACCATGGTAAGAACAAAACCTGCAGCCACGGATAAAATTGCTGTTAGAGCCAGGCTTGTATTGGTTTTAAACATCATAAAAATACTACCAACTAAAAGTACAGAAGAAGTTACCAAGTTCCCCAAGCTTTGATTAAGGGATTGACTAGCTGTATCAACATCATTTGTGACACGTGATAACGTATCGCCTTGAGAATGACTATCAAAGTAGTTTAATGGTAATCGGTTAATTTTTTGGGAAATACCCTGACGTAGCCGTTTTGAAAACTTTTGGATTAAAGTAGAGACAATGAAACTCTGTATATAAGCAACAACAGCACCTATAGCGTATAGACCTGCTAGTGAAAAAGTAATACGATTCACTTCATCAAGATCAATGCCTGTCATCAACCCTTTAGTGATTAAATCTGTAATTTCCTTTAAACGGTCAGGCCCAATGACTGTAATAGTACTTGAAATCACCGCCCCTACTAAGGCGATGAAAAAGGGGAGTTTAAAACCTTTAATATAAGGATTTAATTGTTTGATAAAGGATGGCTTTGTTTTATTCATTTTCTAATTCCTCCTTAGATAATTGAGAATAGGCAATTTCTTGATAGACTTTGTTATGGCTCAATAATTCTTTATGAGTACCTTGTCCCACTACTTTACCTTGATCTAATACCAAAATTTGGTCCGCATCCATAATCGTCGAAATGCGTTGCGCAACAATCAATTTTGTCATATGACTTGTTCGCTTAGACAGTTCAGAACGAAGAATACGATCTGTTTTATAGTCCAAGGCAGAAAATGAATCATCAAAAATAAGAATTTCAGGTTTTCTAGCCAAGGCTCTTGCAATCGCAAGTCGTTGTTTTTGTCCACCTGAAAAATTAGTTCCCCCTTGTGCTACTTCCTCATCAAGTCCTTTAGCCTTACCTTCAACAAACTCCTTGGCCTGTGCCAAATCTAAAGCTTCCCAAATTGCACTATCTGTTAATGGGCTCGCTGAACTTTCTCCCAAGGTCATATTTGATCGAATAGTCCCACTAAAAAGAACAGCTTTTTGAGGGATATAGCCAACCTTATTATTCAAACTCTCACGAGAATAATCTCGAATATCTCGTCCATCAATTTTTATAGATCCTTCAGTAACATCATAAAAACGTGGAATTAGATTGACCAAAGTACTTTTACCACTCCCCGTTGAACCTATAAAGGCAATCGTTTGACCTGCTTTAGCTTCAAATGAAACATGCTCAATAACAGCCTCTGATGTTTTAGCATAACGAAATGAAACATCTTCAAAAACAATATTACCTACTTCGTTAGATGGCGTCTCATGATATTGGTGATAGTGGATAGAAGAATCCAATTCCAATACCTCATTGATACGACCTGCCGATACTAACGAGCGAGGTAAAATAATGAATATCGCTACCATCAGCATAAAACCAATAACAACTTGCATCGCATAAGATGAAAAAACAACCATATCACTAAATATTGGTAACTTATCCGTCATTGCTGCATCATTAATCAAACTAGCACCAATCCAATAAATAGCTAGGGTTAAACCACTTGAGATCAAGGTCATGACAGGATTCATCAAAGCCATTAATCGGTTAACAAATAAGTTTAAATTAGTCACATCGTCATTAGCTTTTGAAAACTTCTCACCTTGATAGCTTTCAGCATTATAGGCACGGACTACACGAATACCTGATAAAATCTCTCTTGTGATACTATTGAGTTTATCCGTTAGAGTTTGAATATGACGTTGCTTTGGAAAAGCTAACAAAAGTAAGACTAAAAGCATCAGCAACAAAACAAAGACTGCAACAATAACAGCCAACATCCACTCCCCACTCTTATCTGCAATTTTTGTCATTGCCCAAACAGCCATAATAGGACCTTTTGTGACAACTTGCAAGCCCATCGTAATCAACAATTGCAACTGTGTCAGGTCATTAGTAGTTCTCGTTAACAAACTTGGAATAGAGAAACCTTTAATCTCTGATTGAGAATAATCCATCACCTGATTAAAAATATCTGCACGCAAACGCGTTGTAAAACTAGCTGCCAAACGAGCTGCTAAAAAGCCAACAACGGCTGAAGCCCCAAAACTTAAAAATGACAAACCAATCATGGTCCAGCCTGGTTTCATAATATCTGATACCTCTGTTCCTTTTTCTTGCAACAAGGTTGTAATCTCAGACATATATGACGGGACTTCCAAATCCAACCAAACTCCTGCACAAACAAAAGATATACTGACAAATGCCATTAACAGCTCTATCTTATTCATACGTTTAAATAATTTAAACATTCTTATTCCTCACTTAGATTCTTCTTTATTTTCCTAAAAACATTACGGACCGTTTCCATATCTTCCATACTAATATCTTTCAATAAGCGACTATATTTAGCCTTAAAAAACTCATCCATCTTGTGAGCTTTTTCAATACCGAATTCAGTCAGGACAATTTGCTTACACCTTTTATCGACAGCAGATGGAACAATAGAGATAAAGCCATTTTTTTCCATTCGCTTGATTAAGTTACTGGTCACAGATTTTGAGATATCTAATTCTCGCTCTATGTCTTTAATAAAAATTTCTTTATCTTGATGACGGAATAAATACATTGTGGTAAAACCTTGAGGACCACTCAAGTGCTCCACATCATATTCCTTTGATAAAGCTTGTAAATGATTTTCCACCTGATTAATCAAGTTACGCATCTCATTTAATGGTTCTTTCATAAACAACTCCTTCCATATAGTTATCACGATAACTATTGTCAAATAAAAAGGTCTTATCGTAACTTTTTGGTATCAAAAAAACCTAGATTTATTCTAGGTCGCATCCTTTAAATCAAAATCCCCTCAAGGTGATCTAATTCATGTTGACAAATCTGTGCCTGAAGTCCTGACAGGGTGAGCTTCTGCTTATTCCAGTTGACATCTAAAAAGGTCACCTCAATCTTTTGGTAGCGTACTGTAGGACGACTTCCAGTCAAAGATAGACAAGACTCTTCTGTCTCAAACGGCAAGGATTTAGCAGTCATAACAGGGTTAAACATCACCAGATTTCCCAAACCCATATTGATAATAATGGCCCGTTTTTTGATGCCAATCATATTCGCGGCCATCCCAACACAAGCTTCTTGATTAGCTTGCAAGGTGTCTTCCAAATCTTGAGCTAAATATAAATCTTCTTTAGTACAATCTACTGACGTCTGCGCAAGAAAGAAGGTATCTTTACAAATTGGTTTTATCATAACTATCTCCTGTCATCTAATCATCTATCTTTATTATATCAAAAAGCAGCCACGAAAGTGACTGCTTAAATCTTGTTTTATTGGAAGATTTGAATTAAGAAATCATTTCTTAAACCACACCTTGTGCTGACATTGCTTCAGCAACTTTAAGGAATCCTGCAACGTTTGCACCAAGAACAAGGTTACCTTCTTGACCAAATTCTTTAGCTGCTGCTGCTGAGTTCTCATAGATACCTTTCATGATATCGTAAAGCTTAGCATCAACTTCTTCAAATGACCATGGTGTGCGTTGGCTGTTTTGTGCCATTTCAAGAGCTGAAACAGCTACACCACCAGCGTTTGCTGCTTTGGCAGGACCAAATGATACACCAGCATTCAAGAAGACATCAATCGCTTCAAGTGTTGATGGCATGTTAGCCCCCTCTGATACGGCAATAACACCATTAGCCACCAATGTTTTCGCTTGCTCTTCGTTGATTTCGTTTTGTGTCGCACATGGGAATGCAAGATCTGCTTTGTTATCCCAGATTGAACCTTCTCCAACAGGAATGAATTTTGCATTTGGACGAGCATCTGCATATTCAACAATACGTGCACGTTTCACTTCTTTAATGTCCTTAAGAAGCTCTACATCGATACCATCTTCATCATAAACATAACCTGAAGAATCAGATACTGCAACAACTTTAGCACCAAGAGCGTGAAGTTTTTCAGTCGCATAAATCGCAACGTTACCTGAACCAGATACAAGCGCAATCTTACCTTCAAAGTTTTCACCACGAGCTTTAAGCATTTGTTCTGCAAAGTAAACCGCACCATAACCTGTTGCTTCAGTACGTGCCAATGAACCACCGTAAGTCAATCCTTTACCTGTAAGAACACCGGTGTACTCATTACGAAGACGTTTGTATT
>CAMCQB010000087.1 GCA_945876895.1 uncultured Streptococcus sp. | reverse complement strand
GGATTGAATGCTTCTTTTACATTACCAAGTAAGAACTCATGGCCAGGCATAACTAAGGCTTCTAAACCAGGAGCATCGAGAATTTGGCGTAAGTGTAATTGCGCTCGAGCAGCTCCTTGATCGAAATAAGAGGCCCCCAGTACCATAACAGGTTTATTCTTGAAAGGATGTTGCTCAAATGAAAGCCACTCTAGGGCATTTTTTAAGCAAGATGGTAGGGTGCGATTATGTTCAGGAGTTGTGATGATGACACCATCAGCCGCTGCAATTTTTTCACGTAGGTCATTAACAGCAGGGTCATCAATAAAACTGGCATCGCTTTGATTAAAAAGTGGAACATCTTTAATTTCTAATACTTCTAATTCAAAAAGGTAGTCGAAGTGTTTTTTTATATATTGAAGTAGGATACGATTATATGAGAAGTCAGAATTTGACCCTACAATACCAACGATTTTCATGTTTTTACTTCCTCTTAATTTTTCTATTGCTCTAACTTACCAGTTATAAGTTTCAGTTTCACCGAGATGATATAGTTTTGCTGCAGGTAGTTGTTTGATAACCTCGATGTAATCTAGGAAATTATCAAAAATAATTTCTAATTGTTCAATGCGTTTAGGATCTAAAAGATAGCCACTGCTATTAAATGCTTCTTGTGCGTATGGGAGTAAAAACTCAGAACTTGGCATAACACAGGCACGTAGTTGAGGTGCATCAAGGATTTGGCGAAGTTGTGCTTGCGCACGTGATGAGCCAAGAGGTCCATAAGATGCCCCCGTGATGAGTACGGGTTTGTAGCGAAGAGGACGCTTACCAAGCGAAAGCCATTCCAGTGCACTTTGGAGAACAGCAGGTACAGCGTGATTATACTCGGGTGTTCCAATGATAAGAGCATCTGCATCTAAAATTTTATCAGCAAAAACTTCTACTATCTCAGGGACATTGCCACCAGCAGGTTTATTAAATGCAGGGAGATTTTTAATTTCCAGAAGTTCAATATCGGCTTTTTCAGTGAAATAACGTTGAATAAATTCTAGTAATGTACGATTGGTAGACTGATCGGAGTTAGTTCCAACAAGGGCGATAATTTTAGGCATATTAACCTCTTTCTTTAGTGTGGTATAAATAAGGGAGGATGGACGGCGAAGCCGTTATTTTTTTGTTTTTGGTGATACAGATAAAGGCCAAGTCTTTATTAGATTTGATGTGCCTGTAAAGTTCAGAAGGTGCCTGACCAAACCAGCGAGAAGATAGAAGTTCGGCTTCCAGAGCACTTGGTGCAATGATAGTCAAACTGGTCATATCTGTTTTGATGGGATAACCTGTCATAGGGTCTAAAATATGGTGATAGGTTGCATTTTGGTGTGAGAAATAACGTTCATAGATGCCACTAGTTACAATAGCTTTATTTCTTATACCAAGTAACAAGACTTCTTTTTTTAATTTTGATGAGGGGTCTTGGATGCCGATTTGCCAATTACCATCTTGTCTTTTAGGATTAGGACCATAAGTGAGGATATTTCCTCCTAGATCAATCAAAGCAGCTGATACAGCTTGTTTTTTTAAAAAATCAAGGAGTAAATCAGCAATATAACCTTTTGCTAGAGCTCCTAAATCAATTTCCATTCCTTTTTGACGTAAAAAAACCTTTTTATCTTGTTTTGAAAGGATAATATCTTTGGGATCTGTTAGCTTCAATTTTTCACGAATGACAGCAGTTTCTGGAAGTTTAGCGTTTCTAAACCCAATTTTCCACTCTTTTACCAAAGGACCTATGGCAATATTTAGGCGGGAACCAGCTATCAAGCTATTTTTTTTCCCCAACTCTATCAGATGAAAAAGATCTTTGTGAACAGAGCGAGAGTGAGAACCTGCTGCATGATTCACTTGCATCAATTCAGAATTTGGATCATTAGCGCTAAATCTCTTTTCCAAATAAGCTAATAGTTCAAAGGCTTCTTCTAAAATGGGGAGTGGATTAGAAGAAAAGATAGTGATGCTCACAAGAGTTCCCATCATCTTTTGTGATTTTTGGTGAAACATACTTCCAACCTTTCTGATGAACTATTTATATGATAGCGTTTTCTATGGTTAAAATCAAGCTATATCGCTAAAGATCATAGTACAAAAAAGCTAGAATTGATATTCTAGCCTTTTTGATGTATAAGTTTGGAATAAGGCTTATTTTTTCTTCATTTCACCTTGTGGGTAATAAGTTCCTTCAGGCATATCGTTGATAAAGACGTGAATAGCTTCTTTAGGAGCTTTAGCGATACGTGAAACCACCTCGGTAACTTCGCGTGCAAGTTCAATTTTTTGTTCCTCTGTGCGACCTTCAAAAAGATCAATTTTAATAAATGGCATAAACTATCTCCTTAGAAAAGTATAGCTTTATTTTAACATAAATGAAACAAAAAGCATAGAAAAATTCCTCATCTTAGCTAGTGCTTATTCTATTATTTTGTGATAAAATGGATAGGATATTAGTAGAAGGTGGCGGGAAATTGGCTCAATTATATTATAAGTACGGGACCATGAATTCTGGAAAAACTATCGAAATCTTAAAGGTTGCACACAACTATGAGGAGCAAGGGAAACCTGTTGTGATTATGACTAGTGCCTTGGATACACGAGATGGTTTTGGAATTGTCTCTAGTCGTATTGGGATGCGTCGAGAAGCTGTTGCAATAGAGGAAGATACAGACATTTTTGGTTTTGTGCAATCCATCACTCCGAAACCCTATTGTGTTTTAGTTGATGAATCTCAATTTTTAAGACGCCATCATGTTTATGATTTGGCTAGAGTTGTTGATGAGCTGGATATTCCGGTTATGGCTTTTGGTTTAAAAAATGATTTCAGAAATGAATTATTCGAAGGTTCAAAACAATTGTTGCTATTAGCTGATAAAATTGATGAAATTAAGACGATTTGTCAATATTGTTCTAAAAAAGCAACCATGGTTTTAAGAGTGGAAAATGGCCGACCAGTTTATGAAGGTCATCAAATTAAAATCGGGGGACACGAGTCATACATATCTGTTTGTCGTAAACACTACTTTACCCCTGAAATTTAAGAATAAAAGGAGATAAGAAATAATGAATATTTATGATCAGTTACAAGCAGTAGAAGATCGATACGAAGAGTTAGGTGAATTATTATCAGATCCTGCAGTTGTCAGTGATACCAAACGTTTTATGGAACTCTCAAAAGAAGAAGCCAACACACGTGAAACTGTGACCGTTTATCGTGAGTATAAGCAAGTGATTCAAAATATCAAAGATGCTGAGGAGATGATTAAGGATGCATCAGGTGATTCAGAGCTAGAAGAAATGGCTAAAGAAGAGCTTAAGGAATCAAAAGCTGCTAAGGAAGAGTACGAAGAAAAACTCAAAATCTTGCTATTACCTAAAGATCCCAATGATGACAAAAATATTATCTTGGAAATTCGTGGTGCAGCAGGTGGTGATGAGGCTGCCTTATTTGCCGGTGATCTTTTGAGTATGTATCAGAAGTATGCAGAAGGTCAAGGTTGGCGTTTTGAAGTTATGGAAGCATCATACAATGGTGTTGGTGGTATCAAAGAAGTCGTTGCAATGGTTTCGGGTCAGTCGGTTTATTCAAAACTAAAATATGAGTCTGGTGCACATCGTGTGCAACGTGTCCCTGTGACAGAAAGTCAAGGTCGAGTTCATACTTCAACGGCAACTGTTCTTGTTATGCCGGAAGTAGAAGAGGTGGAATACGATATTGATCCAAAAGACCTCCGTGTTGATATCTACCATGCATCTGGTGCTGGTGGGCAAAACGTAAACAAGGTTGCCACAGCAGTCCGTATCGTTCACTTGCCAACCAATATTAAGGTTGAAATGCAAGAAGAGCGTACTCAACAGAAGAACCGTGAAAAAGCGATGAAGATTATTCGTGCACGAGTTGCTGATCACTTTGCGCAAATTGCCCAAGATGAGCAAGATGCAGAGCGAAAATCTACCGTTGGTACAGGGGATCGTTCAGAGCGTATCCGTACTTATAATTTCCCACAAAATAGGGTGACAGACCACCGTATTGGTTTGACACTTCAAAAACTTGACACTATCTTATCTGGAAAGTTAGATGAAGTCGTTGATGCTTTGGTTTTATATGATCAAACACAGAAGTTAGAAGAGTTGAATAAATAAATGGTAACGTATGGACAAGTTATTGGCCAGTTGGAGAGCAAATTAGAAAGTGTAGGTGAGGAAAAAGAGGCCCTCACCTATGTTTTTCAAGCTTTAAAAAAATGGTCCAAAACACATCTTATTTTAAGTCTGAATCAAGAGATATCTGTAGAAGATCAGCACTTACTTCAGCAAATTGCTAGAGATTTATTACAGCATTATCCTCCTCAATATATCATAGGGAGTACTTATTTTTGTGATTTGTTATTAAAGGTTGACGAACGTGTTTTAATTCCAAGACCAGAGACAGAGGAGTTAGTTCATCTAATCTTGAATGAGAATCCCCATCAAACCTTAAAAGTTTTAGATATTGGAACAGGGAGTGGTGCCATTGCGCTTGCACTAAAGAAGGCACGGCCTAATTGGGAGGTCTATGCAGCCGATATTTCAAATGAAGCTTTGGATTTAGCTCGTGAAAACGCAGAGCTAAATCAACTAGAGATTACCTTTATGCAGTCTGATGTTTATAGTCATATCGTGACATCGGATTTTGACATTATTGTGTCAAATCCACCCTATATATCCTATAAAGATAAGGAAGAAGTTGATCTCAATGTCCTAAGGTCTGAACCCCATCTTGCCTTATTTGCAGAGGAAAATGGTTTAGCAATATACCGTCGGATTATTTCGGGGGCTTCAGAGTTTTTGAAAGATGGAGGAAAACTTTATTTTGAAATTGGTTACCAGCAAGGAGACGATCTTACCCTTCTTGTAAGAAACTATCTGGGTTCAAAGCGTGTACGTGTTCTAAAGGATATGTTTGATCAAAATAGAATGGTTGTGGTTGATAATGGATGATTTAAAAAGAATATTAAATTCTGGAGGAGCCGTTATACTACCAACAGAAACGGTTTATGGTATCTTTGCTAAAGCTTTAGATGAAGAAGCGGTTAACAGGGTTTACACCTTAAAGAAAAGACCGAGAGAAAAAGCATTGAATTTAAATGTTGGAAATTTTGAGAATATTTTAAAATTTTCTAAAAATCAGCCAAAATATCTTGAAAAAGTGTATAATAGGTTTATGCCAGGTCCATTGACCATTATCCTGAAAGCAAATGACAATGTTCCTTTTTGGGTTAATTCTGGACTGGATACTGTTGGATTTCGTCTTCCCAATCACGAACAAACCTTACGTTTGATCTCAGAGACTGGCCCACTTATTGGACCGTCCGCCAATATTTCAGGAAATGAAAGCGGCAAGAAGTTTTCGGACATCCAGGCACAATTTTCAGTTGATTTGCCTGGCATTGAGGATGACCAAGCTCTGACAGGTATTGATTCAACGATTTTGGACCTTTCTGGACAGAAAGCGCGGATTTTGCGCCAAGGTGCTATCAGCCGCGAAGAGATTCAGAAAGCCATTCCCGAAATAGAATTTGAGGTAGTTTCATGATTCGTCCCATTGAGAAAGGTGACTTGGCAGTCATCAGAGAAATCAATGCTCAATCTTTAGGGTATGATTGTTCATTGGAACAAACTGAGCGACAGTTTTTTAGATGCACGAGTACATGGGGGCATATCTTATTGGTCTATATAGATGACATAAGTGGTGCAGTGCAAGGCTATATACACGCACAAGTCTATGAAAGTCTCTATTCGGATACAGGCCTCAATATTCTCGGACTAGCTGTTTTGTCTAGTCATCAAGGACAAGGGATTGGAGCAAGTCTGCTGAAAGCCGTTGAGCAAATTGCACAGAAAGAGGGCTACCATTTTATTCGCCTCAATTCTGCTGAAAGTCGTCTCCAAGCCCATCTTTTCTACGAAAAGAATGGCTATCACTCCGATAAAATGCAGAAGCGTTTTATCAAGCACATTTAGCCCAATACAAAGGAGTACCGTATATGATTTTTGACAAAGTTAACTACAAAGAATTTGATAAAGAAGTTTGGGAAGCTATCCAAGCTGAAGAAAAACGTCAACAAAATAATATTGAATTGATTGCGTCTGAAAATGTTGTTTCGAAAGCTGTGATGGCAGCCCAAGGAACTTTACTCACCAACAAGTATGCTGAAGGTTATCCTGGTAAGCGTTATTACGGTGGTACGGATTGTGTCGATGTTGTGGAGACCTTAGCAATTGAGCGCGCTAAGGAAATTTTTGGTGCAAAATTCGCCAATGTTCAAGCGCATTCAGGAAGTCAAGCCAATGCAGCTGCTTACATGGCTTTGATTAAGCCAGGAGACACTGTAATGGGAATGGACTTATCAGCGGGTGGACACTTGACACACGGTGCAGCTGTGAGCTTTTCTGGACAGACTTATCGTTTTGTATCATACTCTGTTGATCCAGATACGCATTATTTGGATTATGATGCCATCTTGGAACAAGCCAAGGAAGTACAACCTAAATTGATTGTTGCAGGAGCGTCTGCTTATTCACGTACTATTGATTTTGCCAAATTCCGTGAGATTGCTGATAGCGTAGGTGCTTATTTAATGGTAGATATGGCGCACATTGCTGGGTTAGTAGCATCTGGTCATCATCCAAGTCCTGTTCCATATGCGCATATCACCACGACAACCACTC
>CAMCQB010000086.1 GCA_945876895.1 uncultured Streptococcus sp. | reverse complement strand
CTCATGAAGCGATTATAGACCAAGAAACTTTCGACATCGTCCAGAAAATGCGAAGCCACAAGCGTTCAAATCAGCGGTATAAAAATCGAGCTGGTCATGAAAATCTCTTTGCAGGTTTAGTCTTTTGTGGAACATGTGGGCGAAAGCATTATTTTTGTCCATTTCAAAGCAAGACTGGACTCAACCACGACCATTACAAATGTTCTGGCTACGGCAGACCAATTGACGGGTGCGAGAATCCACACTACATTCAGAAATCTGCTCTGGTTGAGATTGTGAGCGACAAACTCCGCCAGACCATTTCTGAAGCTCAACTTAACCGAGAGAACTTTTTGAAGAAGTTAGAACAACAAAGTCAAGCTCAATTCAGTAAGGACAATAAACGCCAGCGTCAGCAACTCCAAAAGGACGAACAACGCTCCAAAGAAATCGACCGTATTATTCAACAGCTTTACGAAGACAATCTACTTGGCAAAATTTCAGATGAACGCTTTGTAAAGTTAAGCCAGACTTATGAAGTGGAACAGAAGCAACTTCAAACTTCCATTTCTGACTTAGCAGAAAAACTCGCCAAACAACAAGAAGATAGCCTGAATATCCCCAAGTTTATGACGAGAATTTCCAAATATACACAAGTTTCAGAATTAACCGTTGAAATGGTAAATGAACTGATTGACAAGATTGTAATTCACAAGCCAACTGGCACGAAACGCAACCGAATTATCCAGATAGACATTTATTACAATTTCATCGGAAAACTAACCAACGAAAAAGCGAGTCAGACGGACTGACCCGCTACTATTAACCCCCAATAACTAAACTGCTAGGTGTCAGCTCGGCTATTGACGAGTTTTTGTTTTTATGAAATATGACGGTGCTATTGTGTTTTTCCGATAAAGTCAATCATTTCATCTAACTCTTTTTTACTCTTAGTCACAAGTAGATAAGCATCATTTCCTTGTAGCTCCGCAAAAGCATCAGGCATACGTTTAACGGTCTTGAGATTGTCTGCATAGCGTTCATAAATCTCAGTAGCTGGGTAAAGGTAGTTGGTGGTGTCACGGCGTGTAGCCACAAGGCAATATTGCGGCTCAAACACACGCTCCTCCACATTTCCACCGGTCACGATATTAGCATAGTCTCGGAAAAGGTCAATTGAATGCGCATAGTTATAAGCTTCGACAGTAAAGCCCCCTGCCATACGGTTATTGTACTCAATAGCAATATAATCTTTTCCGTATTTGAAAAACTCAATGTGGAAGAAGCGCTCTTTCATTCCAAATTCTTTAATAATGGCACGACCATATTTAACTAATTGGGGATCCAACTCTTTTTCGATATAATAAGCATTGTCTTTTTTACTTTGCATCAATTCAAATGGGGTGTGAACATAAGTTAAGCCTGTTTCAAAGACCACATTTCCATGACGATCAACCAAACCATCATAGGTTGTGATGATACTAGAATTGACAAATTTTTCAAAGAAGTAAGCAGTTTGTCCGTCCCAAGCTTGTTTAAAAGTTTCCAAATCAGCTTTTTTAGTTAATTTGAAAGTTCCTGAAGCACCAACGCCATTGTCAGGCTTAGCAATCATAGGAAATCCAATTGTTTTTACAGCTTTTTCAATGTCTTTTTCTGTTTTAACCACCGTACCCGGTACGACTGGTACACCTGCTTTAGTGAAATGTTTTTTCATCTCAGACTTGTACTTCGTCTTTTTAAGGTGTCTTGGTTTAGCACCGAAAATGTTAAATTGTTCACGGAGGGTAGCATCATTTTCCAACCAGTGCTCATTGTGGGATTCCACTCGATCAATCGGGCCATGTTTATACATCAAGAAAGCTGTTGCTCGCTTAACCTCATCAATATTCTCCAAGTCATTGACGCGGAAATATTCTGTAAGAGCATAACGTAGTTCTTCAGGCAATTGATCATAGGGTTCTTGCCCAATACCTAGAACTGTAACGCCTTCTTTTTTAGCCAATTCAATCGTGAAGGGTTGGAAATTTTCTGGATAAAAAGGGGAAATAACGAGATAATTCATAGGTAGTCCTTTCTAGATTAAAGTCCGATAGAATGTAAGAAGAATGGCATTTGCTTTCTCCACCAAACCCAGTCATGAGCAACATCAGTCCCCCAGGTGTCAAACCAAGCTGGAATATTCTTCTCTTCAAAGGCACGTTTTAGGTTGTAGAATGAGTCCAAACCGTCTTGTTCCCAATCACCCAAACCTGTGCAGACGATAATATCGGCTTGACGGTATTTATCAATAAACCAGCCATCATTTTGATTCCAGATATAGTCTGCTGGTGAGTTTTGATAAACGGCATCATCATGACCGTAATCTCGGTTATTGTTAAAGAATCGAGCATCATAAACACCTGAAAGAGCAATGACTTTTGTAAAGACATCAGGATGTTGAAGGAAAAAGTTTAGCGCGTGATAAGCTCCCATAGAACAACCTGTCGTCATCATACCATCATTCCACCCGGTCTTGTATTTAATGAATGGAATCGCTTCTTCAATGACATAGCGTTCATAGGCGCGGTGAGCTTCAGCTTTATCGTGAATAGACTTCCAATCAGCTAACCAACTTTCCTTATCATAACTAGTGAGGGTGAAAAACTGGACTTTTCCAGCTTCAATTGAGCCACGACAAGCTTCAATCATTCCAAAATCCGCATACTCATTGTATGAGCCACCTGATGAGGCAAAAACAACCACAGGAATACCTGCGTGGCCATAACGATTGACATTCATTTCTTGACCAAGATTTCCTGACCAATGACTTAAAAATTCTACATGCATATTTTTTCTCCTAACTATTTCTAACGATTACCACTTTTCACTTAAAAAACGTAAGCAATCTGGTAAATAAGCTGCCCAAGCCTCTTCATTATGAACAGCACCTGAAACAACTTCTAAAGCAATATTATCTAGATCCACTCCTCCTGCTACCAATTGACGATAGTAAGTTAAGGATGAATTGATATAGGCTTGCTTGATGTTACCTGCCATGAGAGTCTTATCGGTGTCATCTGCTTCTTCTGTTCCAACATAGATATAGACACGCTGTTCTTTATCTAATGGTTGGCGTTCAATATAACGATCAAACGCTTCTTGGTGAAGCCAGTTGGCTGATGAAAAGACTCCTAAACCACCAATTTTATCTTGATAGGCTAATCCCATAAATTGTGTAATATTACCTCCAAGAGATGAGCCAATCATAACTGTGTGAGCTTTATCTGCTTTGGTACGATAGTTTTGGTCAATAAATGGTTTGACCACTTCCATCACAAATTCGGCATACAAGGTTCCTTTGCCACCAAACTGAACCCCTGGGATCCCCATTTCGCTAAATTTCCAAGCAGCGTATTCATGCATCCGTTCAGCACCATCATTATCAATGGCAACAATTATCATCTTTGCAATATCTGGATTTCGCTTAATCGTTGGAATAATCTTCCAAGAATGACCCGAAAAGGCTTCTTTACTGTATAAAACATTTTGACCATCATGGAAATAGACGACAGGATAGGAATCAGCGGTGTCTTCTTCATATCCTTTTGGTAATAAGACACGCACACGACGTTTTCTACCAGTGAAGGGAACCTCTAATTCGTGAGTTTTCATATCCAAATAAAAATAAGATTTATTCATATCTATCTCTTTCTAAACAGCGTTTTTAGTATTATACCATAGTTTTTCAACAAATATTCAGAAAATTTAGTTATTTCCTTTCTTTTTTGAATAAAATTGTGATTAATTTGGAGAATAATGTTATTTTTAAAACTATTAAGGAAGAGAATAAAGGACCGCAAGCCTAAGATATAGAAAAACTGCTCCATCAAACTCCGACCCACATCGTTTGAAGTCTGAAAATATTCAGAAATATACTGCATTAAGAGTAGCAAGGAAATAAGGGCCATCGGTAGAAATATCCACACAAAGTTGTTTTGCCAATCTCCAGCCACAGCTCTTGATGATACTAAAAGACAAATCATCTGAAGAAACATAAAAATAATATTCTTCAGGCTATTGTTTCCAAATCGGTTTGTAAAAACGGTTTGCACCATCCACGAATTAACAAAAACAATTAGACCGACTGAGAAGTTAAAAAAGGATTGGGGACTGACTACTCCATGATGTGCATGATGGATAATCGACGTTAGCTGACTGATGGTATAAACATAAACTAAATCATAAAATAATTCCGTCAACTCGACTTTTTTATGCTTGATGAAAGACGCTGTACGCCAACAATTTCAGGATGCTTCACCACAAAATCTTCTAAAATCTCCAAACTTCCCTCAATGTTGTTCAAAGACAGCATGGCCACTCCAGCTAGAAATTGATTTGGATAGGTCTGAACAGTTCCCAAGAGCTCTTGATTGACCTTTTTTACCAAAGCCAAGGCCCAACATTTTTTGGTAAAACTGGGGCAACAATACATGGGCAAATACATCTATTTTCATACATCAATCTCCTTCCAGCTATCCTTTTCATCGGATAAAATCGCATAGTCTTCAAAGTAGGAAAGGTCTTGTTCAATCTCACCTGATTCGTACAGAGCTATTTTTTTCTCCAAGCGGTCAATGGAGCGTTGGAGATTAGCTTGCTTTTGGTAAAGCGTTGCCAGTTGCCCCCGCAACAAGTTTTCACGTTGGTCTGCAGTACTACTACCTTGTTTCAATAAATTGGCATATTCTATTAGTTTCTCTATCGGTACACCAGAATGCCTTAGACAGAAAATCATCTCCAGCCAATTTAAATGACTTTTAGTGAAGTAGCGATTGCCGTTGCTCTGCCTTGGGATATCAGGCAAAAGACCAATACGTTCATAATAGCGTAAGGTATTACTGCTAATTTGGTATCTTTTGCTGACTTCTGTAATTGTATAACGTTCCGTACTCATTACAAGAACCCCTTCCATCATTTTACACCTTTCATTATACTACTTATAGTTCACTATAAGTCAATCAAATCACAAAATCTTTTATATGGTCTTGAAAAAAATAAATATTGGAGTAAACTATAAGATGTTAATCAAAGGAGGCTTTATGAAAATTTATGTTCAATTTATGATTATTCTTTTCTTCGCCTTTGTAGGAGAAGGCATCTCAACGCTTGGGCATCTTCCCATACCAGGTAGCATTATTGGCTTGTTACTGCTTTTTATCGCTCTAAAAGTAAAGCTGATTCGGTTGAGGCATATTCACTTAGTGGGGCAATTTTTACTAGCCAATATGACGATTTTATTTTTACCTGCTGCTGTTGGGATTATGGAGCGCTATCAGGAAATTGTACCTTATTTATTTCCGATTAGCTTAATTCTTTTCGGGGCCTTGGTTTTAAATATTGTTGTGATTGCTTTTATTGTAGGTTTTATAAAAAATAAATTTGAAGGAGACTTTCCAAATCATGACTGAACTCACTCTGAATCCTATGTTTGGGATTTTCCTGTCTATTTTGGCTTATTATATTGGTTTATTACTATTTAGGCGTTTCCCACATCCAATAACAACCCCTCTTTTAGTTGCTACAGCTCTTGTTATTATTGGATTAAAGCTGTTTCATATTCCGTATAAAAACTACTATGTTGGAGGAGCCTATCTCAATATGTTGATTGTTCCTTCGACCGTGGCTTTGGCTATTCCCTTGTATCGTAATTTCCATTTGATGCGACATCATTTTAGGAGTATCTTTTTTAGTATTACCCTTGCCACTATTATCAATACCCTCTATACTCTTTTAGTAGCAAAATATTTTGGAATGAAATACTTTTTAGCCATCTCCCTTATCCCAAAATCAGTGACAACCGCCATGGCAGTTGGAATGATTGATAAGATGCAAGGAATTACCACGGTGACATTATTAGTTGTTGTCATCACAGGCATTCTAACCAGCGTGCTCGGTCCTGTTTTGCTCAAATGGTTAAACATCAAAGACCCTATCGCTATTGGCGTTGCTTTAGGAGGAACAGGTCATGCCATCGGAACAGGGGCCGCTTTAAAATATGGACAAGTCGAGGGAGCAATTGCTGGCTTATCTATCGGAATTACGGGTATTCTTTATGTTATCGTCAGCCCCATCCTTGCTCAACTCATCTTATCCTAGCAAGTTGTAAATATTGACTCAAAGAATTATCTATCAAAAAACACTAAGTTTCTTTTGAAACTTAGTGTTTTTAGTAGCATTAATAATAAACAGTGAATTCAGGCCTCATCACCAAAATGATACAATAGTATAAAATTCAAATACCGAGGGCTGATACCTCAGACGACTCTCGATTTGTTTTTTATATGTGCTAGCTTTTAATCCTAATTGTACCATTTTACACCCCCTGTTAGATTCCATTATACCATATCCTTTTTCTTACATTTAGTAATCACTTCTCTTACGACTTGTTTGCTATTTTTGATACAATAAATCAGATCATTTTCAGAAAGGAATGATTTTTTTATGTCAAAAAACAGACCAGCATCCCCTATATTGTTAGGAAGTAATCTTTATCTCGTTCTTCTTTGGTTGATTGTTTTGTTCCAAACTTCTATTTTTCACAATTGGAGCATGAAACATTTTTACCTTGGGATTGACAGCATTCCAGCATTACTTGATGGCAATATCATAGACAACCTGTTATCCAAGGGAAAAAGCTGGCTCGTCATTAGCGCTATTTTCTTCTTACTTGAGATTATCTTTTACTTCTATCTGAATAACTTTTTCTTTAAAAAATTAAAAGCGACAACTCAACGAGGTAGCCAAAGTTTGCGGTGGAGTTATTTGTTTTTAAATCTTGTCCCAATTTTTCTGTTGCTAGTCGGTGTAATCTCTAGTTTCCAAACGAGTCTAACCCTTTATCAAGACTACA
>CAMCQB010000085.1 GCA_945876895.1 uncultured Streptococcus sp. | reverse complement strand
CTTATTATATTCGCAATGCAAAATAAATTTTGGAATTTTTTTCAAAAAAAGTTAAGTTGTATTGTATCAATTTCAGAACTCACACTTCGGTGTGGGTCAATACCAATTGATCAATTTTACCTACTCCTCTACTTTTTAAATAGGGAATTAAGGTCCTATCGGCATTCGTATCCAATACCTTTTTCCGCCATTTTTCCTGAGCCTTAAAATTAACTTTGCCTCCTACATCAATCAAAATTGTTTTTCCTTTTTGATCTCTTATAAAAATACTATCTCCCTGCCCAACATCAACAATAGTAATTTCATTGGTTAGAGGTTGCTTGGTAAAACAAAATAAGCAAAGCAAACAACAAATACTAAGTCTGCGCCAGCTTTTAACAAAATAAAAATCATGCCATAGCGCTAGAAAAAATAACATGCCCGCACCAACTATCAACATTGGAGTGCCTAATATCAGTGGCTTTGGGGAATAGTTAGCGACAAAACGAATCACAACTTCCAACCACTCGAAACAAGGATTCCACCAATCCATAACAAATAAGGGACTTAATAGTAAGACCATACTCAAAAGCGGCAAAATGAGGAAATCAAATACTAAAGCAAAAAGAGCTGTTAAGATAATAGATAAGGGTTGGAAATTTGCAAAGTACCACATTAAAAGTGGTAAAATCCCTAAACTAATGGTCATGACTTCTGCTAGTAGCTTTTTAATCCCTTTCAAATGCTCCCAATTCATAATGGTTAAAATAAAGGCATAAGCTAGACTTAAGACCGCTCCAGTGCTGGCCAAGGCATTTGGTAGGATAAGCATTAGTAAAATTAAGGTCAGGGCAAAATTATCTAGTTTTTTATAGCCCATTAGAGACAGGCTAAGTTGTAAAAGACTTCTGATAACAGAGATGGAGTAACCTGTTAAACCTGCATATAAAAAGGAGAGAGGAATCTGTAGCCAAAATGAATGTTCCTGTGTCACCCCGAACCTTAAGATAACATAGCGCACTCTATTCATAAAAAAACCGACTTGCATTCCTGATAAAGCAAAAAGATGAATAATTCCCAAATTAGAATAAAGATCTTCCATTTCATCAAAACTGACATCTAAATAACCCAAGAGTAAACCTGTCATATAATGTCGCATAGGCGCTGGAAAATGCGTCTCAATAAAAACCAATAATTGTCGTCGCCACTGTGCAATTTGCCATCTTATGTTCCATTTGCTTGTCTTGTGAATAGACTTAATCTTTGAAACCTTAAGCGTTCGATAGATTTTCTGCGACTTCAAATAGGCTCGATAATCAAAGCCAGAAAAATTCCGTCTTCTTTCAGCTTCTTGCGTCTTAGCCTCAACCATCAATAAGACCGTTTGATCCAAACGTTTAAAGTAAGCTTGTTCCTCCTCAGATTGCAATTGATAATAAACCTGATAAGTTCTTCCTGAATTTTGTCCTCTAAAAGACAAACTATCACCATTAACTTTAATGGTATCAACGAGCATAGTGATTTGTGTAAGCTCTTTAGGAGCTGAGTGGTATGAGAGAGCCACTTTCCAATTTAAAAATGAAAAGAAAAGAGCAAAAGGGAGTAACGTTAAAATCAGCCTAACTCCTAACTTAAGTCCACGACTAACAACGATCCAAAGTAAATATACTAAAAAAATAGGGAGTAAGTACCAATTTTGAAGGTAAAAACTCCCGTATAGCCAAATCAATAAAAATGCTACTTCAATGGGTTTTAAAGGAAAAATTTTATTCCACACTGACGTTATCCTTTAACTTTTCAAATGTTTTTTCGCCAATACCTGAAATATTTTTCAAATCCTCAATAGACTGAAAACCACCATTTTGTTCACGGTAATCAATAATATCTTGTGCTCGTTTCTCACCAATACCTGAAATACTGGTTAAATCAGTGACTGTAGCCTTATTAAGATTAATTTGTTTTTCACTTGAAGTATGAGAAGAATCTGATGACATTGAAGAAGCTACAGAAACGTCATCTACACCTTCCTCACCTTCACGCGCAACATAAATGACTTCTTCATCAGTGAGCTTAGCAGCCAAGTTGATCTTTTTTTTATCAGCATCTGGCCTTAGACCTCCTGCTTTTTCAACTAAATCTGTCACCCGACTACCTTGTTTAAGATGATAGACCCCTTCCTTTTGAATAGCACCTTTGATATCAACCACAAGCTCATCACTAGCTTCTCTTTCTTGGTGACTTGAAACCGAAGAAGTCAATATTGAACTTTCAATGGTTGAACTCATCAGTTGAGTTTGAGACTCAGTGGTAGGGGCCTTCTCTAACAAAAGAAATACCGCAAGTATCATCGCTAGAATCCCTAAAACTAGGCTTACCACCCACGCCTTTTTATCCTCAATAAAATCCATAATCCAATCAAACATAAACTTACCTCCATTGATTCTATTCGTAAAGGTAAATAAAAAGTGAGGTCACTTTTGCGTTAGTGATCTCACTTTTTCGTTTGATTATAATTTAATGTGTTTTTCAGGATCCCAAACAAAACTTGCCAAATAGCTAAAAACTAAGGTTAACACTACCACAACAAGAGCAAGTACGGCTGCTGGAATACGAATGAAAAACCATAAAACATTTGGCTTTTTACCATCTTGATAAGCTTGCGCTTCTTGATCAAGGGCATCAAAGGACGTTTGAACACGTCTTGCAACCTCTTCAATCCCTTCGTCATTCATGCGCTTAATATCTGATATATCAATAGCTTCTCCAAAGTTCATATCAACACGCTCACGTGCTAAAAGCCCTTTTAAACTTCTTGGCCCTACATACACGCAAGGTAAAATCTTAACCTTAGCCATCTTAGCAATCACAGCTACCCCACCTTTAACATCTGTGGAGTGCCTGCTACCACTTGGGAACATGACTAAAGAACGGTTCCCTTTTTTCAAGACGTTGATAGGATGTTTAATGGCTTGTTGGCTTGGATTTTCTCGATCAATCGGAAAAGCACCGCACATCCTAATCCACCAACCAAAAACACGATTAGCAAACAATTCCTTTTTAGCCATGAAAATAAACTGTTTAGGTCTCGCCGCATAAGCCATATAAACAGGATCCCACCATGTCCTATGCGGGGATACTAAAATATAATTTTCTTCTTCATCTAAAATGTTATGCGTATGATGATAGTGAACATTACCGTTAACAATCCACAATAATGATACCACTAAACCACGTAAGTAAGCATAAAACATCTGCTTATCTCCTTCTTCACATTATTTCTCCTATTATACTAAAATTTTTAAAATTTTGATAGAGTTAGTAGACAAGGATAGGTTTTGTGTGTATTATAGTAATAAAAGAAATTTTTTAGGAGCTTAATTTTGTCTCATCAATCATCAACAAAGAAAAAGGAATTGCCTGCTATCAATGGTATGATCGGACTTGCCAGTTTGATTACCATCCTGTCACTTCTCTATGTTCTAGGGACAAGAAGTATAGACTATGAAAAACTCAATGCCATTTTTCCTTTTATCAAATATGAAAAAAAAGTTAAACCAAAAGAAGAAGTTGTCTTAGATCCCTCCGCTCTAGCTACTGGTACAAACCATAATAACGCTGCCTCTAGCTACGCTTATGATACTGCTGAGATCAGAGCTTATATGAGAGGGGAAAAAGAATACACAGGAGAAAAATTGGTCTTTATCACCATAGATGATGGTGCCAACCATAACATCACACCGCGTATTTTAGATATCCTAAAAGATCAGCAAGTCCCTGCAACCTTTTTTGTCATTGGTAGAACTGTTTATGATGAATTTGCAGACGTTTTCCAAAGGCAAATTGCAGAAGGACATGCTATCGGTCTTCATAGTGTTTCACATGACATGGGCCTTCTTTATCCTGGAGGAGTACCAAATGTCACGCAAATCCTATCAGAAGCTCAAGAAGAGCAACAATACTTGAAAAATATCTTGGGAGCTAATTTTAATTCAAAAGTTTGGCGTTACCCAGGTGGAGCAATGTCATGGCAAGGCATAGAAGAAAGCAATGCTGTTCTTGCTCAAAATGGTTTTGAGTGGATTGATTGGAATGCTAGTGTGGGTGATGCTGAAGCAGCCAATATTCGACCAAACAATCTCCAAGAGATGCTAGATTATCACACCTTATCCTATAGTCATTTTCCAGAAAGTGATGTGCGAGTGGTTCTCATGCACGATGCTTATGATAAAGAATTAACAGTTGAAGCTCTTCCTCATATCATCAAATACTATAGAGATCAAGGTTATAAATTCGGAGTACTATCTTAATGCCAACTAATCTATTACAAAAAAAAGAGCGGGTTGACCAGCTCTTTTCTACTGATGTCAAAATTATTCAAAATAAAGAAGTATTCAGCTATTCTGTCGATAGTGTTCTTCTCTCACGTTTTCCAAAACTACCCAGCAAAGGAAAAATTGTTGATCTTTGTAGTGGTAATGGTGCTGTAGGCTTATTTGCCTCTAGTCAAACCAAGGCTCATATCACTCTCGTTGAGTTGCAAGAACGTTTAGCTGACATGGCTAGACGCTCTATTTCTCTCAATCATCTAGAAGAACAAGTCACTATTATCAATGATGATTTGAAAAACCTTCTTGACCATGTTCCACGTTCTCAGATTGATTTGATTCTCTGTAATCCACCTTATTTCAAAGCTAGCGAGACCTCTATTAAAAATCTTAGTGAACACTACCTACTCGCCCGACATGAAATCACAACTAATCTTGATGAAATCTGTCGTGTTAGTCAACAAGCTTTAAAAACTAATGGGCGTTTAGCTATGGTTCATCGACCTGATCGTTTTCTTGAAATTATTGATACTTTAAAGACTTATAAATTAGCACCAAAACGGATTCAATTTGTTTACCCTAAAGTCGGTAAAGAAGCCAACATGCTCTTAATTGAAGCGATCAAAGATGGCTCATTGGAGGGATTAAAAATCCTCCCCCCATTATTTGTTCACAACGAAGATGGCAGTTACACAAAAGAGATTTCGGAGATTTATTTTGGAAAAAGCTAGTGCTTACATGTATGTTGTGGAGTGTTCTGATCGTACTCTTTACACAGGATATACCACTGATCTTGAACGACGTATAAAAACCCACAACAGCGGAAAAGGAGCAAAATATACACGCCATCGTCGCCCCGTAAAACTGCTCTACTCAGAAAGATTTCCCGATAAAAGTTCAGCCATGAAAGCTGAAGCTGCTTTTAAAAAAAAATCTAGAAAAGAAAAGTTAGATTATATAGAAAGACAACCTCATGACCACTAAATCAAAATACGGGCTGATTCTCTACGGTATTTTATTAAGCACAGGGATTACCCTAATTGCCTTTTTATTTTTAATATTAGAAAAGGCAAGTTCTCACTTTTTATGGCATAGTCTACCGCATCATCTAAACAGTAGCGGTCTCTACCATTTTCTCTTATTATTTTCAGGTTTCCTCTTACTCCTATTCCTCAAAAAGAAATGGGGTAGCCTTCCTAAAACCAGCCATGATCTCATACATGAGCTAAAAGAAAAACAAACTGTCAACTATCACCACACTTGGAAAAGCCTTTTACTCGCACTTATCATTCTATCTCTGGGAGCTGGAGTTGGGCCTGAAGCACCTTTACTTGGTGCTGTTATTGCCTATTCCATCTGGCAAGCAGATAAGATGCGCTATCTTAGTCAACACCTTGATGACTTTGAGACAGCTAAACTCACTCAAAAGCTTACCATGCTCTTTCATCCCTACCAATACCTGACAGACTATCAAGAAAGTGCTACACTCCTTAGTGCAAAGCAGCGTAAACTGTTAATTGGGCTATTCAGCTTAAATGGTCTAATCGTGCTTTCTCTCTTAATGAAGGCTACCGATCAGCCTTCATTTATCACCAAATTAGGAACTTCTCAGTGGGGACTTTCTGAACTCCTTCTACTTATCCCACTTCTTACTTATGCTTATGGTTTTGGAGCCATTTACCAATTGAT
The DNA here is from genome assembly GCA_945876895.1 of uncultured Streptococcus sp. Classification (GTDB taxonomy): domain Bacteria; phylum Bacillota; class Bacilli; order Lactobacillales; family Streptococcaceae; genus Streptococcus; species Streptococcus porcorum. The sequence continues at coordinate 888 of CAMCQB010000085.1, read as the reverse complement.
CAGAAGCAAGATGAAAAAACAAATAGAAAAGCTCCAGCTGTCATTAGTGACAAAACTTGGTATTGGAGCAATCAGTATTTTCATCATCGCCTCTTTTGCCCCCTCTCTTTTATTTTCAGGTCAACACTCTATGCACGACTTAGTTGAATTGGGGATGACCACACCTTTTATCAGCTTAATTTTTTTGTCCATTTTAAAACTGATTTTTTTAGATATCTGTGTTTGGACTGGGTGGACAGGAGGTGATATTTTCCCCATTAGCTTTGCTGCTATCATGCATGGATTTGCTATTGCTCAATATTTTCCCAACTACGATGCTCTCTTTATCATCTTAGTCGTTGCTCTCAGTTTAGCTATCTCACTTCTTGAAAAAGAATGGCTGGCTGCAATTTTTATCTCACTCTTTTTCCCAATTAATCTATGGCCAATTAGTATTCTTATCACATTCCTATTTATCCTATCCAAACAATTTACCTCTTCTCATCAAAAAGGAAATCCACATGAAACGTTATAAAATTCTTTGGCATATTTTAACCGTCACAGGTTTCACTACCTTTATCAGTTCTTTCATTCTCTACCTTTTTGTAGCTTCTGGTATTTTACTTTGGGTAGAGCCAGATTTTACAACTTATGGGGATAGTCTATGGTATAGCTTTGTTACTTCTACGACACTCGGCTATGGCGATATGTTGGTTGAAACAACCATCGGACGTATTGTGAGTATCCTTTTAGCCCTGTATGGTTTGCTATTTTTTGGTTGTTTATCTGGTATCGTGGTGAGTTACTATACTGAGGTCAGTAAGCACTATTCTCTAGCAATAACACAAAAAGACAGTAACCGCCCAATAACAAAGTATATTGAAAAGGCTCCAAAGTCCTATCGACTCT
>CAMCQB010000084.1 GCA_945876895.1 uncultured Streptococcus sp. | reverse complement strand
GATACAGTAAGATCATCTAGACCATACTCCGATTTTTTTGCATCTAGCTCTTCAAGTGCCTCATCAGTCAACTCATCCCCAACAATAGCTACCTCCAAGAGATTCTTTGTCTTATTATAGGTACGACTCAGCACAGTGTAATCTACAAATGTTGAACTTATGTATTGATTCATAGCTTCCTTTTTCGTATAATCCATCACAAGATTTCCTGCAGATAGCAAACTTGGAATCGTTAATAATATTACAATAGTTGTAATACCATAACGTATTTTTCTAGGCAAATCACCAAGTTCAATGCCTTTCGTCTTTCGCATCATGAATCTTGAGCCAAAGAAAGTAGTCAACATAATAAAGATGCAATTAATCATAAAAAGATAGAGTGCTCCGAATAAATATTGTCCATTGCCATGTGCAATCCCAAATCCAGCAGTACAGATTGGGGGCATTAGAGCGGTAGCAATCGCTACACCTGGAACAATATTATTCGCCTCTTTTTTTCGACCACCTATAACTCCAGCAATTCCTCCTGCTATCGCTATGATAATATCCCACACTGTTGGAGAAATTCTAGCTGTTAGCTCTGTACTTGCAATTGTTATCGGAGATAAATAAAAATATAATGTAGAAGCGAATAAACTAATAGCACTTTCAATAATTAAAATTTTCAGTGCCTTCTTAATTAATAATATATCATAAATTGCAAAACCAAGCCCTATACCCACAATTGGAGTCATTAAAGGCGAGATTAACATTGCACCAATAATCACTGCCAAAGAGTTCATATTTAGTCCAACAGATGCAATAATAATAGCACACATTAAAATAACCATATCTCTTGTATGTAGATCGAGTTCTTCAAATAGCTTATCCCTATATTCCAATGTTGAATAATACTTACTTTTCATAATTAATTAACCTCCTAAAAATAACTTCGTTAATTATAACATATCATTGCAGAACTGATAAACTATTGAGTAGAATGTACTACAACCAAAGTAGTTAGACAGAAATATCTATCTTTTGATCAAAAAGCACCTGTGCTTGAACGCGAGGCTCTGCACTAGTGCTAGTATTACTTATCTCCATATTTCAGAAGCATTTCTTCCGAAAATCTCACTAGTTCATCCATAGATGACCTCCAAGTGAAATTCTTTGTCTCGGATTACTCATTACAAAAGGCATAAGTAGTTGCTTGTAGAAATGTAAATCATGTACGATCATGACAAACTCCTTATATAACTCAACTATATTCTGCCATTTTTTGGAAATTATATAAAAACTGTTTTCACTTTTCTGCTGATCTGGTATTTCTGATAATTGTGCTTTATGGATATAAGTAAAGAAGTGGGATGAATAATCCTACTCCTTTGGTAGTTTTTCTTGGGGCAATTATTAAAAACGGTCTCTTATATCCAATTTCTATCAGAACATTGAATAGGAATAGGAATATCAATAGAATTTCATGGTCTGAATGTCTCACTAATTCTTCTACTATTCGGAAATAAAAAATAAACATGGCCAACTTGCATTGATATTAAACAGTAATATGATATTAAAATGATTATGACCGTTAAAAAGTGCAGATCAATTCTGCACTTTTTATTTTATTTAATTACCCAATCAATCCAAACCAACTTAACGCATCGATGATAGCTTGTTCTTTTTTGGGTGGACAATTTGGAACTCTTTGATTTTCTTACTTAGAGCGATTATCATTCTCTCGTTCAATTATCCTAAGTTTCCTTTTAACTTGTGCAATGTTATGGGTAGATACTTTAGATTCAAATTTTCTAAAGAGATAATCTTTGATTTCTGAATATGTGACTTCCTTCTTGTCAGAAATATCTTCAAGAACGTCTCCATTGATTCCCAGATTAATATGATGGTTGACATCTCGTTTGGATAATTTAGATAAACAATTGCATATTTGCTTTTTCACTATCGCCGATGAATGTGGCAACACCACCATATTCTACAAAATCAAACAATTCTTCTTTTTCAATTCCCATCAAGTCCATGCTCATGGTACAAGCTACGAATTTGACACCTAGTTGATGTGCTTGCTCAATCATATCTGGGAGAGAATCAACATTTTTTTGTTTCATAATATGTTTGATCATAGCAGAACCCATTCCACCCATATTCATTTGAGAAAGTGGTAATGCATCCGCTCTTGAGGGCAACATCATATCGAACAACTTAGCTAAACCTGTCTTCTTCACCTTTTGTTTTTTCAAAATTGATAAGCCCCAGAAAGTGAAGAAAATAGTTACTTTTTTACCGTAAGCAGCTGCACCAGAAGCAATAATCATTGAAGCTATGGCTTTATCTAAATCACCACTGAATACAACCATCGTTGCACCATCTTTTGTCTCTTGCAAGACTCCCTCTTGCCCTAGTGAAGGTAGATTTGTCGCTTCTTTTCCAGAATTTTCAACCTTCCCTTTCGCGATTGAAGCAATGACCTTGCCATTTTCAATCCTGTTTGATAAGAGGGTGTTTCCCGTATTCTGACACCATGCTTCAATGTCAGCACTAAAGCCAAAATCACTTGCCTCGACTTCCATTTTTTGACCAATTGACATCTTATCAATATTTTCTTTCACTTTTAAGATTGGTCCTGGACACTGTACGCCACAAGCATCTAAACGAATAGTTTCCGAGGTTTCTTCAGGTTTAGAGCTCGTATACGTTGTATGATTCTGATTTGATTCATTAAAAACAATTGGTTTCAATTGATATTTTGCCATTTTGTAAGTTTTAAATCCCCCATCTAGATTTTTTACGTCAAAACCTGCTTGACTTAGAATTCGTGCTGCATTATAGCCACGATGTCCAACTTGGCAGAAGACATAGAGGGTTTGATCTTTTGGTAACTCTTCTATTCGACGTCGCAATTGATTCAGTGGGATTTGATGACTTGATTCAATTGTCCCAGTCGCCAATTCAAAATCTTCTCGGACATCCAAGAAAAAGGCATTCTTACTAACCAAATCATCGACTTGAGACCATTGAAATGTCGCTACTTTACCTGAAAGGATATTATCTGCTGTATAGCCCAGCATATTAACCGGATCTTTTGCGGATGAGTAAGGTGGAGCATAGGCCAATTCAATACTTGCCAGTTGATCTGCACTTGCCCCAAAACGCATGGCAGTCGCAATCACATCAATACGTTTTTCTACTCCTTCTGTGCCAATTGCTTTAGCTCCTAGAATTTTTCCATCTTTACCAAATAAGAGCTTGAGGGCAATTGGAGAAGCTCCTGGATAGTAGCCAGCATGTGAATTTGGATGGATATGAATGGTTTCGTATTCGATACCTGCTTGTTTTAATAAACGCTCACTATTTCCGGTACTAGCTACTGTTAATTCAAACACCTTTGCAACAGCAGTACCTTGTGTTCCTAAATAGGCTACATCAGCACCGTTTATGATATCCGCAACTAGTCTTCCCTGCCGATTGGCTGGCCATGCAAGAGGGATATGGGTCGGTTGACCACTAACCAAATCCACAACTTCAATAGCATCTCCAATTGCATAAATATCAGGCTCACTAGTCAACATCTGTTGATTTACTTTGATGCCTCCTTTAAAGCCCAATTCTAATCCTGCAGACTTAGCCAAAGTGTTTTCTGGAAGAACTCCGATAGATAAAATAGTCATATCGGACTGTAGAGTTTTTCCACTTGTTAAAAGCAGTTCCTTACCCTTATGTCGAAATTCTTTCAGGCCGTCATTCAGAATTAAATTGACCCCATGGATATTTATCTGTGAATGAATCATTTGGGCCATCTCTATATCAATTGTAGGCATGACTTGAGGTGCCATTTCGATCAATTGAACTTGAATCCCCAATTCCACTAAATTTTCCATCATTTCAAGACCAATAAAACCGCCTCCAACGACTGTCGCAGTACGAATCTGATTCTCAGCAATAAAGGCCTTTATTTGGTCCATGTCTGGAATATTTCTTAAACTAAAAACATTTTCCGCTTCTGCCAAACCATCGATTGAAGGAACGATGGCTTTTGCACCTGTTGAAATGATGAGTTTATCATAAGACTCAACATAACGTTCACCTGTTTGATGATTCAGCACTGTTACACTTTTACTTTGTGGATTGATTTCAAGTACTTCAGAGAAGTTTCTGACATCTAATCCGTACTGCTGATTTATACCGTCAACTGTTTGAAGTAATAAATTTTCGCGCTCCTTAATGACACCGCCAACATGATAGGGTAGACCACAATTCGCGAATGAAATATATTCTCCCTTTTCAAATAGAACTATCTTGTCCGTTTCATTTAAACGACGTAATCTCGTTGCAGCTGTCGCACCACCTGCAACTCCACCAATAATAACAATTTTTTGAGTCATTGTATTCTCCTATCTTTAATATTCTAATTATATACCCATATGGGTATATTTGTCAAAACGAAAAAAAAGCAACGAATTTTCCGCTGCTTATTAGCTTATTATTTTTTCACAATCAGCTTGATGGCTTCCTGCAAACGTGCTTCTTGTTCCTCGGGATTATCAGAAGGGTTCTCCATGCATGATTGAACTTTTTGTGCAATGACCAAGCCCATCATGCTATTGATGCTGGAACGGACGGCACTTAATTGTGTCACAATATCAATACATTCTTGCTCTTCCTCAATCATTTTTTGAATACCACGAAGTTGTCCTTCAGCTCGTTTTAATCGATTTATTAATGTTTTTTTATCTTTGTTCATAATTATATCCTACCGCTAGTTTTACAAAATGTCAATTCTAAAACTTGACAATCATTCCACCCATTTGTTATATTTTATATACCCCAAAGGGTATAAAGGAGAATCTATCATGTTTAAACAATTACTATCTGGACTTTTCTCTTCAGGTGACGGCCTATCAATCTCGGATGTCACTCAGGCATTAAGAGAAAAGAACACCGTATTATTAGACGTCCGTGAAGTTGATGAATTTACAAGTGGTCATATTCCGCAAGCTATCAACCAACCTCTAAGTCAACTCGATCAATTCAAAGATGATAAAAACAAACACTATATTATCATCTGTCAATCTGGTATGCGTAGCCAACGGGCGACAGACTTTCTAACATCTCAAGGCTATCAAGCGGTCAATGTAAAAGGCGGCATGAACGCTTGGACAGGTGAAATAATCTAGGAGGTTCAAATGAAAATTATTATTATTGGTGGTGTTGCTGGAGGTATGTCCGCTGCGACACGCCTTCGTCGTCTAATGGAAAATGCAGAAATTATCGTTTTCGAGAAAGGACCTTATGTTTCCTTTGCCAATTGCGGCTTACCTTATCATATTTCAGGAGAAATCGCAGAGCACGATAGCTTGTTACTCCAAACGCCAGAAAGTTTGAATAAACGATTTAATCTAGATGTCCGCCCCTTCCATGAAGTTGTTGGAATCGATGCTGACAATCAAACTGTGACGGTCAAAACACCTAGCGGCGAAATCATTGAAAACTATGACAAACTGATTGTATCACCAGGTGCCAAGCCAGTCATTCCACCACTTGAAGGAATTTACGAAGCCGACAATCTATTTACACTTCGAAACGTACCTGATTTGGATAAGATCATAAATAAACTTGCCAAAAATGAATCAGGTCAAGCAGTTGTTATCGGTGCTGGATTTATCGGTCTGGAAATGGCTGAAAATCTAGCTTTAAAAGGACTGAACGTCACTCTTGTTGAACGAGCACCTCATGTCCTACCAACCTTTGACTTGGAAATGGCACGATTTATTGAAACTGAGCTCATCAGAAAAGGAATAACCGTTATCACTGGACAATCCGTCACTGCTTTTCGTGAAAAGGGACACAGCTTAGAACTATCAAACGGACAAACTTTGTCATCTGATGTAACTATTCTATCAGTTGGTGTCGCACCTGATAGCCAATTAGCAAAAGATGCTGACATTGAAGTGGGACTCCGTGGCGGGATTCTCGTTGATCAGAACTACCAAACTAGTCAAAATAATATTTACGCAGTTGGTGATGCTATCGTCGTCAAACAGGAAATTACTGGTCAAGACGCCCTCATCTCCTTAGCTTCTCCTGCTAACCGACAAGGACGACAAGTAGCGGATGTTATTGCTGGACTAGCTCGTACAAATAGGGGTTCAATCGGAACAGCTATTGTGAAAGTCTTTGACTTAGCTGCCGCTTCAACAGGATTAAGCGAACGTACTGTTCAATCCCTCGGCTATGAATATGCCATTGTTCATACTACCGGAAAAGACCACGCAGGTTACTATCCAGGTGCAACTGACATTGTTCTGAAACTGATTTTCTCACCAACTGATGGAAAAATCTTCGGTGCCCAAGCAGTTGGTCAAAAAGGAGTCGACAAGCGGATAGATATCCTTGCCACTGCTATCAAGGCTGGACTGACGATTTTTGATTTACCAGAGCTAGAATTAACCTACGCTCCGCCATTTGGCTCTGCCAAAGACCCTGTTAATATGATTGGCTATGCTGCTATGAATATCGCAGAAGGTATCAGCCAAAATATCCAATGGCACCAGCTAGATGAGGAACTGGCTACTGGAAAAATCTTGTTAGATGTTCGTAATCCTAGCGAAGTCGAAAGTGGACAGTTCAAAGAGTTTCTTCACATTCCTTTGGACCAACTCCGTGAGCGTATTGGCGAACTAGATCGTTCAAACGAATATATCGTCAGCTGCCATAGTGGACTGCGTTCTTACATCGCTGAGCGAATTTTGAAAGAACACGGATTTAGCGTTAAAAATCTAGACGGAGCTTTTTCTCTATACAAAATGGCTTTGCCAGAAAATATCGTTACTCCAAAATAAATAATATTCCTCTATTTTCACAAATCTTAGACTACTTGCTGATATAAAAAGAATATTATAAAGTGAGCCCTATGAGGCTCTTTTCTTATATCCAAAGAATAAAGTATACTAGATCAACAGAGAGAGTTTATCATTGGTATTGGATCAAAAGCGGATTGGGATGAATTACCAGAGGGATATAG
>CAMCQB010000083.1 GCA_945876895.1 uncultured Streptococcus sp. | reverse complement strand
ATTTCAACTTCTACATGATATGGAGCATTTTATACAACTAAAAGTTGATTTTTACCAAGACTATAAGTCAGAGAAGGTCTAGTTGACCTTTTTTTGATACAATAATATCAAGTGAGACAATGACGTTTTTTGAAGTGACGATTTACTGTTAGAAGGCAAAACTTTCAAATTAGTAGAGAAAAATATGGAGGGAATATGCACAATATCACTTGTCCCCACTGCGGGACGGCTTTTCAAGTTAACGAAACAGAGTATAGTCAACTATTAGCTCAGGTGCGTGGCGCAGAGTTTGATAAAGAAGTCCATGAGCGTCTGGAACGTGAAACAGAGTTATTAAAAGAGAAGGCACAACGCAACCTAGAAGATAGACTAGCTAATAAAGATAGGGAAATTTTGGAATTGCAGGCTAGCTTAGAGGCTTTAAATGTGAAAAAGGAGCTTCAGTTTGAGAAAAAATTGGCTGAAAAAGATAAGACACTAGCTGACCTTCAATCTAAGTTAGAAAAATTAAGTTTAGAAAAAGATCAAGAACATCAAGCAGTTATATCGGCTCTAGAGAAAGAACGTGATGCTGCTCAAAGCACTCTTCTTTTACAAGAGCAAAAGCAAGAGTTAGCCCTAGCTACCAGTCGTCAAGAGTATGAAGTTCAATTAAAAGCAGCAAATGAACAGGTAGAATTTTATAAAAACTTTAAAGCCCAACAATCCACAAAAGCTATCGGTGAGAGTTTAGAGTTATATGCAGAAGCAGAATTTAATAAGGTACGCCATCTAGCTTTTCCTAATGCCTACTTTGAAAAGGACAATCAACTCTCTGACAGGGGATCAAAAGGGGATTATATCTATCGTGAGTCGGATGAAAATGGTGTCGAGATTCTCTCCATCATGTTTGAAATGAAAAATGAAGCAGATGACACTGTCAAAAAACATAAAAACGAGGACTTTTTCAAGGAGCTAGACAAGGATAGAAGAGAAAAAAATTGTGAGTATGCTGTCTTGGTTTCAATGCTAGAATCTGATAATGATTATTACAATACGGGCATCGTGGATGTCAGTCACAAGTATGAGAAGATGTATGTAGTTCGTCCTCAGTTTTTCATTCAGCTGATTGGGCTTTTGCGAAATGCTGCGCTCAATAGTTTAAAATATAAACAAGAATTAGCTTTGGTGAAAGAACAACATATTGATATTACGCATTTTGAGGAGGATCTCGAAACCTTTAAGACAGCTTTTGCCAAAAACTACCATTCTGCCAGTAAAAATTTCCAAAAAGCTATTGAGGAAATAGACAAATCCATTAAACGAATGGAGGCGGTTAAGGCGGCGCTGACAACATCAGAGAATCAATTGAGACTTGCTAATAATAAACTAGAAGACGTTTCTGTTAAGAAATTGACCAGAAAAAACCCTACTATGAAAGCTAAGTTTGAGGCCTTGAAGGGGGAATGAGATGAAACTCATTATTTTACACGGTCTAGGTCAGACTGTGGCCAGTTACGATGACTTGAAAAACTCTTTGACCGATTTTGAGGTTGATGTGTTGGAATTGCCCAAGGCAGATAATTTTGAGCATTTACGTGGTCTATTGTTGGATAGGTTGCAACGGGAAAGCAGTCCTTTTGTAATTTTTGGCTTATCTTTAGGTGGTGTATTAGCCTTGGCCTTGGCTAATCATTTGCCACTTTGTCAGGGGATTATTGTTTCAGGTGCCCAGTATTGCTTAGAAGGAAATTGGCTATTTAGTCTTCAAATAGGAATCATGTCCTTGTTCCCCAAATCTTTCTATCATAAGCGAGAGCTAGATAAGGAGCAGTTGTTGTCCTTACAGAAAAGTATGCGTTATCTTGATTTGACAACAGAAGTTAGTCGTATTATCTCATCTACCTTGCTGATTTGCGGGGCAAAGGACAAACCTAATCTGAAACCTGCTAATGAATTGAACAAATTAATACCACAGGCTGAGCTAGTTATCATCGAAGATGGAGGACATGAATTAAATGTTCATAAACCAGCGGAATTGGCTCAAGCTATCAAGCAATTTTTTAAGAGGAATTTTTAATGAACACCATCGACCTAAATCTGCCTGTGGCAGAGATTATCAACCAGCACCCAGAAGTCAAGGACATTCTGATAGAACTTGGTTTCAAGCCCTTGGCAACTCCAGCCATGCTCAACACTGTTGGCAAGGTGACTAGCCTTAAGACTGGCTCCAAGATGACCAAGATTCCACTTGACCGTATTCAGCAGGTCTTGGAATGCAACGGCTATGAGGTAATAGGAGGAGAAGCATGACAGACCAACGGATTGACATTTTGAAGAATATTCTCTTGGACCTGCACAATGGTGCCAGTCCAGAGTCTGTTCAAGAACAGTTTAATCAGCATTTCACGGGAGTTTCTGCCCTGGAAATCTCCATGATGGAGCATGAACTCATGTCCAGTGACACGGGCATCACTTTTGAAGACGTCATGAACCTTTGCAATATCCACGCCAACCTCTTCAAAGGAGCCATTGCAGATGTGGAAGTGGCGGATATGGACCAGGAAGGGCACCCAGTCTATGTCTTCAAGCAGGAAAACCTGGCACTGCGGGCAGCTCTCTTACGCATCCGTCGTATCATCGACCAGTATGAGCAGACAGAGGATGCGGAGCTGAAAGACCAGCTCCTGCAAGGTTTGACACGCCAGTTTGACCTCTTGGGGCAGTTTGAAAACCACTACATTCGCAAGGAAAAGGTCTTCTTTCCCATTATGGAACACTACGGTCACGATGCACCACCTAAGGTCATGTGGGGTGTGGACGATGAGATTCGCGATCTCTTCAAAACGGCTCGCAAAACCCTTGCAACAGGCGACATAGCAGCAACCAAAGCCCATTTTGAAACCTTTGCCAAGGAATTCGAGGAGATGATTTTTAAGGAAGAGGCCATCCTTCTCATGATTTTGCTGGAGATTTTCACCCAGGATGACTGGCTTCGAGTGGCAGCGGATAGTGAGGCCTACGGCTACGCTATTGTCAAGCCGACAGCCAAGTGGGTGCCCCATCGAGAGGTTTTTGGAGAAATAGCAGAGCAGGAAGCAGATTCTGTTTCTTCGCAGCCAGCAGGACCAAATCAGCAGATTATCGACACGCCAGAAGGCCAGTTTACCATTACCTTCACACCTAAGGAAAGATCAGAAACTGTTCAGGACAGAACCAGTCCGCAGACCTTTGGCAATGGTTACTTGTCTGTTGAACAGGCCAATCTCATACTAAACCATTTACCACTGGAATTAACCTTTGTCAACAAGGACGATATTTTCCAGTATTATAATGGTAGCCACCCATTGAAAACAAGATTTTCAAACGAACTCCAATCCAGATTGGACGTCATGTGGAGCTCTGCCATTCTTCCAAAATATTGGAAAAACCTAGGAAGATTTTTGAATGGCTCCGCACAGAATAAAGAGATCAGGTGACTATGTTGTCTATAAGACTGCGCGTGATGAACAGGGGAATCTTAAGATATCTCAGAATACGTCCAAGATCTCCATCTGTCTTTTAGGATTAACAATGATTTTTTATTGGGAAATCTAAATCATGCCGGACCGCCGACAAGAACAGTCCTTTGTGTTATAATAAAAACATGATTTCAGGAATTATTAACGTAAAAAAAGAAGCGGGGATGACCTCGCACGATGCTGTTTTTAAACTTCGCAAGATTTTGCAGGAGAAGAAGATTGGTCATGGGGGGACACTTGATCCAGATGTGACAGGTGTCTTACCCATTGCAGTTGGGAAAGCAACGCGCGTGATTGAGTATATGACAGAGGCAGGAAAGGTTTATGAGGGAGAAATCACGATTGGTTTTTCTACAACGACAGAAGATGCCTCAGGAGAGGTTGTTGAGGTGACCTCTGTTAGTGACTTGAGCGAGACGGCAATTGATGCAGCGATGGCGGATTTTGTGGGAGACATTACGCAAATTCCTCCGATGTACTCGGCAGTAAAAGTTAATGGTCGAAAGCTTTATGAGTATGCACGTGCTGGTGAGACAGTTGATAGACCAGAGCGTCAAGTAACTATCTACGAATTTGTACGTACTTCACCGGTTACTGTAGCAGATGGCAAAGCTGTGTTTACTTTCCGAGTAGCCTGTAGCAAAGGGACTTATGTCCGCACCTTATCGGTAGATTTAGGGAAACAATTAGGGTATGCGAGCCATATGTCAGACCTAAAAAGAACTGCTTCAGCAGGGTTGGAACTACAAGATTCTCTAACCATAGAGCGGATAGAAGAAAAAGTGGCTAAACAAGATTTCTCATTTTTACTTCCCATGGAGTACGGTGTGGGGGATCTCCCTCGTGTTGAATTGACAGAAGAACAGATGACGGAGATTAGTTTTGGTCGCTTCATCCAATTGGATTGTCAAAAAGAGTTAGTAGCAGCTTTTAGAGATGGCAAGGTTTTAGCTATCTTAGAAAAACGTCATCAAGACTATAAACCTAGAAAGGTTCTAGTGTAGAGAGAAGAGTTTTTTTCTTCTCTTTTTTTCTAAGTATGGTAAAATGAATTTATGAAAATATTTCACATTAAAGATGAAAATGACATTCATCAAGAAGAAGAAACGGTCCTAGTTCTGGGATATTTTGATGGCCTTCATCGAGGACATAAGGAACTTTTTGGTCAAGCTCGACTCATTGCCGATAAAAAAGGACTTAAAGTGGCAGTTTTAACTTTTCCGGAATCTCCAAAGTTAACATTTGCTCGCTTTGAACCCGAACTCCTCTTACATATTGTTTCTCCGCAAAAACGTTTGGAGAAATTTGAGGAATACGGTGTTGACTATCTTTATTTTGTTGACTTCACTAGTCAATTTGCTAATGTTAGCTCTGATGATTTCATTCATAAATATATAGAAAGTCTACGTGCTAATACGGTGGTAGCTGGCTTTGATTATCATTTTGGTCATAATCGGACAAGTTGTGCTTATCTCCAACGAAACTTTTCAGGGCGAGTGGTGATTGTTTCTGAGCAAACCTCAGGAGACGAAAAAATTAGCTCTACCCGCATTCGTCAATTGATCAAAAATGGTCAAGTCGCTGAAGCCAATCATCTTTTGGGGTATCATTTTTCAACTCGCGGTATTGTGGTACATGGTGATGCAAGAGGGAGAACGATTGGCTATCCAACAGCGAATTTTTCTCCAATTGATCGAACCCATTTACCAAAAGATGGTGTCTATATTACAGACGTTATCCTATCAGGAAAGAAATATCGTGCGATGACGAGTGTTGGAAAAAATGTGACTTTTGATGGTACTGAATTGCGGCTTGAAGCACATATTTTTGATTTTGAAGGTGATTTATATGGGCACACTATAGAGGTTGTTTGGTTAGATAAAATTCGAGATATGATAAAGTTTAAAGGTATTGATGAGCTAGTCACTCAATTAAAAGAAGATGAACAACTCGCAAGAAATTACGAAAAAGTATAGCTCAATGATTAAAAAAAAGGTATAATATAAGTAGAGTAGGAAATATTAAAAAGAGGCTCCATTATGATTACCTTATTTTTATCACCCAGCTGTACTAGTTGCCGTAAGGCGAGAGCCTGGTTATCTGCACATGAAGTGCCTTACCAAGAGCATAATATTATTACAAATCCTTTAACACCACAGGAATTGCTGTCCATTTTATCTTTTACAGAAAATGGAACAGAAGATATTATTTCTACGCGTTCAAAGGTTTTTCAAAAACTAGATGTCGATGTTGAGGAGATGTCTGTATCGGAGTTGATCCAGTTGATAGCAGACTATCCAAGTTTATTAAGACGTCCTATTATCATGGATAGTAAGCGCATGCAAATCGGATTTAATGAAGATGAGATTCGTGCCTTTTTATCGCGTGATTACAGAAAACAAGAGTTGCGCCAAGCGACCATTAGAGCCGAAATTGAGGGAAGAGATGAAAGATAATTATTCTTATCCACTTAATTTGTCATGGAGCACTGAGGAAATATCGTCAGTGCTTCATTTTTTGAATCAAGTGGAGTTAGCTTATGAAAAGGGAGCTAGAGCAGAAGAACTTTTAAAAAGCTATAAAATATTCAAAGAAATTGTTAGAAGTAAAGCGGAAGAAAAGCAAATCGATCGGGATTTCGAGAGTGTTTCAGGGTACTCGACCTATCAGGCAGTGAAATGTGCTCAAGAAAAAGGGAAAGGGATGCTGAGACTTGGAGACTAAATTTGAATTTGCAAAAAGCCTAATCAAAGAAGCAGGTACTTTGGTTAAAGAAAGTATGAAAAACCCTCTAGAGATTGCTAGCAAGAGTCAGTTTGATGATTTGGTAACTAATGTTGATCAAGCTACTCAGCAGTTTTTAGTGGAACAGATAAAGTTATATTATCCCAATGATTTTATTTTAGCAGAAGAAGGTCATCTTCTTCACCCTATTGATGAGGGGAGTGTTTGGGTATTAGATCCCATTGATGGCACGGTTAATTTTGTGTCCCAAGGTCAAGATTTTGCGATTATGTTAGCTTATTATGAAGCAGGTGTCGGGCAGTTTGGGATTATTTATAACTTGATGGACGATCAGCTTTATGCAGGTGGTGGGGTATTTCCTGTTACGTTAAATGGTCAGGAGCTATCACCATACAAAGATAAGCCGATTAGTCAGTTTCTTATTGCGGCAAATAGCGGTATGTATGCTCATAATACTATGGGAGTTGGTGAGCTGATTAAACAGAGTTTGGGTCTTCGTGTGTATGGTAGTGCTGGTATTAGTATGAGCCGTGTTTTAGAAGGGAAGTTAATGGCTTACTTCTCTTGTATCTATCCGTGGGATTACGCCGCAGCATCTATTATGGGAGAAAGTCTCGGCTATGTTACACTGACAATGACAGGTGAACATCCTGATTTTCGTACTCGTCAAGCGATTATGTTTGTTCCAAAAGATAAATTGACCTTGATACAGTCTGTGGTGAATGAGCATAGCTAATCTGTTAGATGAAAGAGTGAAATTGTCACCTTAGGAATGAAAGTGTCAATTATCCACTCTCTTTTTTATGAAAAAATATCCAATAAAAACTATAATGGAGTAAATAGTAGAAATAAATGAAGTTACCAGATACATTTATAAAAAAATATCAACAATTATTAGGAGATGAA
>CAMCQB010000082.1 GCA_945876895.1 uncultured Streptococcus sp. | reverse complement strand
TATCAGGTAAATCATAACTTGATTTAATGTATTGCAAGACTTCTTTTTCTGGCAGAGGAAGAGTCCCTACTGAAAAAGAAGTCACCTTTAATTGCACCGCACCATTCTCTAGCTTATAAGGTTCAAAATACACATATAAAGGAAGGTCATATCCTAATAAACTGTAACTTCCCTCAAACATAATGGTATCATTTGAAGCATAGAGTTTATAAGTCATTTTATTTGATTGGTAAGGCTCTAGATAAGAAAGAATGGTCTGGTTTAACTTTTCTTTATTGGTGGTAAAGGTACCAACTGAAATAGCATCTGTTTTGGTTTCAGTAATCTTACTGGCATTAGGTTCACGAATAGTGATAATACGACTAGCTAAAACTCCAAAAAAAGCAAGATTAAGAGCTAGTAAAGCTAAACAAGCCCACTTCCACCAATTAGTCTTTACTCCAAGTTGATTTTGTTTCACTGATTTTCTCCATAACTGCTGTACTCATAATACGATAACCCGTATTATTGGGATGAAAATGATCTCCTGTAAAAAGGACATCATTGATAATCTTGGTTTGCTGACCTGAGCTTTCCACAATTCCCTCCTCACCATCTAAGCCTTTGTATAAGAGCTCATTGATGGGAACAAAATAAACACCTTCATACTCTGTTGTGACAGCCTCGGTCTGATTATTCCAATTATCAATTACCTCTTGCATCTCAGTCATCTCTGGAAAATTAAGATAAAATGGATTATAAATCCCCAAAATATAGATAGGGAGATTAGGATTTTCAGAACGTGCCACTTCAATAATCTGACGGAGACGTTTTTGATAAGCCTTAGCTGGTTTGGTAAAACTAGAAACCTGTAATGTGGTTAAATTTTTCCGAATAACCGCCATTACATCATTTCCACCTACTGTCAAGGTCATCAGATTAGCTTTTTTTAAATCATCCTGAATGGCTTCTTCCTCTGTCATACGCTTTAAGATTTGTTGGCTGGTATTTCCAGAAACACCATAATTAGAAGTCGTCACCTGATAGCCATAAGCACCTGATAAAGAATCCGCTAACAAGGGAACAAAGCCACCCTGATTGGTGGTATCACCAACACCTTCTGTCAAGGAATCTCCAATAGCAACGTAATTCAGCTTAGAAACTGTCTTTGAGAGAAAGTCTTCTTTGGTCAGTTTGGGATCTTCCTTTGGAATCATAAAATTCCAGAGGATGGCAGATAAGAAGAGAACAGAGCTAAAGAAGATTAACCCTGTCCAAAATGATTTTTTAAACATAACGCACTAAGATAGCCCAGGCATTCTCTCCAGTATGTGTTTGAATGATAGAGCCAGTTTCTAAAACTGAGATTTTTTGACGGACCATATCTTGCAATTCTTCTGCCAAACTCTTTGCAAAATCTGATGTGCCAGCATAAGAAATCCCAAGTTCTGCTACTTCTTTGCCTTCTAGACTTTCTTTGAATTCTTCTAACCATTTGGTAAAGGTTTTATTCCCTCTTCCTTTTACAACAGGTACGAGCTCATGATTTTTCATTTCCATGACAACCTTAATATTCAAAAGAGAGCTCAAGAGTCCTGTCACGCGCCCAATACGCCCCCCTTTGACAAGATTTTCTAAGGTAGAAACACCAATAAACAATTGTGTCTTCTCTTGAATTTCTGTTATTTTTTCTAAAATCTCATCACGACTCGCTCCTGCTTTAGCCATCTTAGCAGCTTCCAAAACTTGGAATTTCATGGCTTGATCAGTGAAAGTAGAATCAACAACTACAACATCTGCTTCTGACAGGTTAGCTCCTTGTCTTGCCGCTTCAACGGTTCCTGATAACGATTTTGAGAGGTGAATAGAAATCAAATCACTTCCATCCTTAGATAAAGTATCATAGGTCTCTGCAAATAATCCCACTGGTGGCTGACTTGTTTTAGGTAATTCTTTACTTGAGGTCATTAACGAAAGAAATTCTCCCTCTTTTAAATCGTTGTCATTATAAAGTTTACCATCTACCATAACAGATAAAGGAACAATAGTGATTCCTAAATCTTGGACCAACTCTGGTTCAATTGTGATAGAGGAATCGGTAACAATTTTGATTTGTGTCATACAATTATCCTATTCGTCTTTTCTAAAAAATTATCTTAGTCTCATTATAGCAAAAAAGAGCAGTTTAAAAAAAGGTTAATGATCTTTATTTAATGAAAAATCCACTTTTTTTATCTCGATATGATTAAGAAGAAGCCTAATATAATGTTTCCCAGAATAATGCCGACGTGTTGATAAATCTTTCCATCGGTAATCTTTTTTTCCAGAGATAGTCAGGTCAGCTACAAAATCAGTATCCTTAAGATAAAAAATCTTCTCACCAATCCGACCATTAGCTTTTTGAAATCCAAATGCCAAACTTAAACGAAACTTACTTGGTACAGGAGAATGAATCCTTACAGCATATGAAATTTGGCTGGTATCGCCATCATGTACCTCAAGAGAATCTAAAGCCAGCTGAGCCTGCTTTATCTCAAAATCCTGAGTATATCCCATAAAGGCCAATGCAGGCGGATAGCCAGTTTTAATCAATGTCCTTAAGGCTGTTTTGATGATCCAATCTGTTTTAGGATCTTGATTTTTCCAAGTCTTTAAATGATCGATGACTTCATCTGGATAAAATCTGGTCAAATCATTGAGGTTATTGGCCACACTTTTTCTAACATAAAGAGACGGATCTGCCTTTAACGTCTCTAATAGCTCAAAAATTTCTGATCTATGTATCTTCAAATTAGGAACTGCCTTGCCCCAAGGCAAACGTAGGCGTGTCCCCTCACTAGCCAATCTACGATGATGTTCATTATCTGATAAGCTCAGCTCTTTTAAAAACGCAAAGCTGGCATCAAAGTTGTGATTTAAAAAATAGCGGATAGCAAATTCAGATGAAGAGCCAGTGGTTAACACTGCCATCCCTCGAAACGAATGATCCAAGTCCTCTAAGCCATATTTCCAAATGATGTCATTAAGAAATAAGTAATCAAATCCTTGGCAGGTCGAGTTCAGTTTTATCAACAAGTCCACCACATCCGCATAAGGAAGATCAAGCGTGTGATAAGTGGCATCTGCCATACGTTTAAAACGGTCCATTAATGCTAAATCATCCCAGTCATCCTGTAAAACAGCTTGATAAAAAGACTCTGAAACAAAGTCAGAATAATGACTTTGAATAGCCGTTACAAATTCTTCTAGAAATGCCTGGTCGTACTTTAGACGTAATTCCTCAGCCATATTAACCTTTCTTTAAGAGCTCTCTTGCTTGAATACGAGCTGCTTCTGTTAGATTCTGACCAGCTAACATTTTAGCAATTTCTTCAACGCGCTCCTCATGACTTAATAAACGAACTGTCGATACAGTTGATGTTTCATCACTTTTTTTCTCAATAAAAAACTGATAGTCTGCAATCGCAATAACTTGTGGTGAATGGGAAATAGCCAAAACTTGACCGTTACTTCCAATACGATGGATTTTTTGTGCAATAGCTTGAGCAACACGGCCAGAAACACCTGTATCCACCTCGTCAAATACAATACTCGTTTTATCCTCACGACGGGAAAAAACAGATTTCAGCGCTAGCATTAAACGAGAGAGTTCACCACCTGATGCCACTTTGACTAAGGGTTTGAAGCCTTCGCCTGGGTTCGTTGAAATATAGAACTCTATCTGTTCATTTCCCTCGCGGTTAAATTTTCCTTTCGAAAATTGTACCTTGAAGTTTGCTTTTTCCATGTAAAGATCATTTAGCTCATGCTTAATATCCTGCTCCAGCTGATAAGCTAGGGTTTGTCTGGCTTCTTTAAGATGATTAGCTGCAACAACAAGCTCCTTCTCCATTTTTTTGAGTTGCCCTTCCAGATCATCAGAACCGTTTTCACTTCCTGTTAATAGCTGATATTCTTTAGAGATATTCTCAAAATACTCTAAAACATCATCCACTGTCCCACCATATTTTCGTGTAATACTATTGATCACATCTAGTCGAGATTCAATCTGAGAAAGAAGACCTGCATCAAAATCTAAGCCATCTAAAATATCTCCCAGACGCTTTGTGACATCTTCTAAGATATAATAACTCTCAGATAAACTGTCAGACATTTCCTTATATTCCAGATCAAACTCTTCCAAACTCTGCATGTCATTCATGGCTGAGCGAATATTGGCGAGACTTGAAAAATCTTCATTATCCAACATCGCATGGGCATTAGTAAGGGTGTCTGCAATCTGTTTATGATTAAGGAGTTTATCACGCTGATGCTGTAATTTTTCATCCTCTCCAGAAACTAAGGCAGCTGTTTCTAGTTCCGCTATTTGAAATTCTAACATTTCAATTCTTGCCTTATGCTCCTGCTCATTTTTTTGTTTTTGGAGAACTTTTTGTCGTAACTGTCGATATTTATCAAAAATCTCCTGGTAGGCTTTTTTCTCGCTCCAAAAATTTTCATCACCAAAGGCATCTAACATATGGATGTGGTATTGTGGTTTCATCAACTCTTCTTGGTCATGTTGCCCATGGATATCAACTAAAAAATAACCAATACTTTTCAAGACAGATAAATTCACCATTTGTCCATTGACACGGCTAACAGAGCGCCCATTTTGAAAAATCTCACGTCGAATAATCAGCTCATCACCCACTTCGATGCCATTTTCCTCTAAAATAGCCACTAGCTGAGGTTGTCTAGCAATGGAAAAAAATCCCTCAATTTCAGCTTTTTTCGCACCATGACGGACAACTTCCATATTTGCTCTACTTCCTAGCATCATATTCATAGCATCAATGATGATAGATTTTCCTGCTCCTGTCTCCCCCGTTAAAATGGTCATCCCGTTATCAAAACTAAGAGCTATCTCTTCAATAATGGCAAAATTCTTTATGGAAATTTCAAGTAACATTTAGCCCTTCTCCATCCACATTTCTAAACTTTCTCGAATACGCTTTGCAGCTAATTGACTTTTAGCAACCAACAAGATACTATCGTCATCAGCAATACAAGAAAAGACATCTGTTCCAAACTGCTCCAAAAGCACCCGTTTTATCAAGCGGGTGTTTCCTGGGACAAGATCAATATTGATAAAATTGAGAAGTCCAGGCGTTTCTTCTGAGATGGCTTTTAAACTGCCATTAATGACATTGATTGTTGGGGCCACTTTTTTAGGTTTTTCTTTAGAAAGACCGTAAATATATTTGCCGTGATCCGTCGGTATCTTAACAATACCAATTTCATTAATATCTCGTGAAATGGTAGCTTGTGTCGCCGTCAATCCTTCTTCTTTTAAAAGGGAAACAAGATCATTTTGTGTTTCGATGGCATTTTCTGTCACAATTTTTCTAATCAGATCTAAACGCTCACTCTTTTTCATCTGACTTAAACTCCTTTTGTGCTTCTTCTAAAACTAGGTTAACACGACCTAAAACTGCATTTTCCACCTGATTTCCTTTTTTGAGGTGTAAAAGAAATTCTGTATTCCCATGCCCACCTTGGATAGGAGAAAAATCTAATCCCAAGATTGAAAAACCAAACTCTTGGGCAAAGTCAATCACTTTTTCTAACACCATGGCATGCACTTTAGGATCTTTGATAATCCCATTTTTTCCAATCTGCTCCCGACCAGCTTCAAACTGTGGCTTAATGAGAGCCACTACTTGACCGTCTTGAGCCAGTATCTGATATAAGGCGGGTAAAATCAGACGAAGAGAAATAAAACTAACATCAATAGAAGCAAAACTTGGTTGCCCTTGATCAAAATCTTCTGGCTTAGCATGGCGAAAATTGTATTGTTCCATGCTAACGACACGCTCATCTTGACGCAGTTTCCAAGCCAATTGATTAGTCCCAACATCAACTGCATAAACTAATCTAGCACCATTTTGCAACATCACATCAGTAAAGCCTCCTGTTGAAGCACCGATGTCAAGAGTGATTTGATCGGTCAATAGAATCCCAAAGCTCGATAAAGCTTTTTCAAGTTTCAGGCCTCCGCGACTAACATACTTGAGTTTTTCCCCTTTTAACTTTAACTCTGTTGCATCATCAATCTTCTCACCAGGCTTATCAAAACGCTCACCATTTACTACCGCTACGACAAGACCTGCCATAACACCACGTTTAGCCTGTTCTCTAGTATCAAATAAACCTTGTTTATAAGCTAGAACATCCACTCTTTCCTTAGCCATGTAGTCGTAACCTCTCTATTATCTTCGTAATTTCATCTTTATTAAAGCCTTGTTTAGCTTCTAATTCTTTAAAAATGGCTAACACATCGTCTAAAGACTGATTTAAAATAGCTCTTGAGGCGTCTAACCCTAACAGACTAGGATAAGTTGATTTTTCTGACAGAAGATCTTTTTTGGGGGTCTTACCAAGTTCATCAAAATCAGCGGTAACATCTAAAATATCATCTCTCACCTGAAATGCTAGACCAACTAATTCTCCTGCTTGACGTAAAAGATTTAGACTATGGGCATCAACTTCTGCAAGAATCCCTGCTGCGACAAAAGGATAGGCCAAAAGCTTTCCTGTTTTATGAGCATGGATTTTTTGCAGCTCCTCTAATGGTAGTCTTTTTTCTTCTCCCTTGATGTCTAACATCTGTCCTGCAACCATCCCATGACTGCCTGAAGCCTCTGACAACTCTCGCACCAAAGCTAGTACGACTTCTGCTTTTAGCTCAGCCTTTGCCAAAAGACCAAATGGATCTAAAAAAAGGCTATCTCCTGCTAAAATAGCAGTGGCTTCATCAAATTTTTTATGGTTGGTTAAGCGCCCACGACGGTAATCGTCGTCATCCATAGCTGGAAGATCGTCATGAATAAGGCTTCCAGTGTGAATCATCTCAAGTGCAGCAGCTACTTGAAAATGCGCCCTTGTCAAAGACACGCCAAATCCTTCTAAAAGATCTAAAAAAATTAAGGGGCGGATACGCTTACCGCCTGCCTCAATAGAATATAAAATACTTTTTACCAAATCACTTGAAATCAAGGCCTCTTGATAATAAGACCTCATTGCTTGGTCAATGCTCTTGATTTTATCCACCACTTAGTCCATTTCCTCTTCTGTTCCATCAGCTTTCATCACTTTGACTAAGGTCTTTTCAGCATCTTGTAAGGTCTTTTGGAG
>CAMCQB010000081.1 GCA_945876895.1 uncultured Streptococcus sp. | reverse complement strand
AAATCTTCCAAATCAAATCATAAAGAGAGTGGGTTTTGGCAAAACGACGCCATTCTGTTAGATAAGCCTTAAAATTTTCTATTTTTTTGAATAATTCGGGACCAATCAACTGAGGGTGCTGACCTTTAGCGGCCAAGGCTAACTCTAATTTATCATAAAGAAGGGTTTGTGGCTCTTCTTGATGTCCTTGAAGAGCTATTCGCGCCAACTCATCTTCTGTAAAAGCAAACATTGGAGAGCGTAAAAGAGCGACAAGGGCATAATCATTCAAGGGATTGTCGATGGTCCTAAGAGTATCCAACAAGACTAAAACCTCAACTGACTTGAGATAATTTTGCTCCCCACCATCTGACACAAGAGGAATACCATGCTCTTCAAAAGCACGTAAAATCATATCATTTCGTGTCCTAGAAGGTACCAAGAGTGTGATGTCATCAAAAGCCACACCTTTTTGGTGTAGTTTGATGATTTCTTTAATCACCAGATCAATCTCACCTGATGAAAGAGTAGCATTGTCTTCACCCTCTTCTTGGTCAGTATTATAAATTAAAAACTCGGCTTCATAGTCAGGTTCATCTTTTAGTTGATCAGGATGACCTGCTAAAAGGCGATGGCGCTCATCATAATCAATCTCCCCAACTTCTTCATCCATCAATCGCGTAAAAATCGCATTTGTTGCTTTGAGAACGGCTTGGTGGCTACGGAAATTTTCCTTCAGTAAAATCAATTTCCCGGCTTCTTGTTCCTTCTGATACTGCTTGAATTTTTGATTAAAAATCTGAGGATCTGCTTGACGAAAACGGTAGATGGACTGCTTAATATCTCCTACCATAAAACGATTTTGCCCATTTGATAACAAGTCTAATAAACGCTCTTGGGTGTGGTTATTATCTTGATACTCATCTACCATGACTTCATGGTATTTGGCTTGGTAGCTGTCTCTGACCGACTGATTATCCTCTAAAATCTGGATGGCAAAATGCCCAATATCTGAAAATTCAAAAGCATTTTCATCACGTTTTCGTTGCAAATACCGTTCTGAAAAGTCCAGTACAAATGCTTGCAAAAGCTGTAAAATCGGAAGAGCCTGAGATTGATAAGATAAGATGACACTTAAGTGCTTGAGGTCGTTTAATTGACTCTGTAATGTTTTAAAGATAGGGTACTTGACCTTAGCAACTGTTAGCTCTCCTGTAGCTGGCAATAAAGCTAGGACATCTTGTGCTAAATTAGCCAATTTCTCCTTACCATAAAGGATAGAAAAATCTCTAGACCACTCATAAAGGTTTTCAAAAATTTTCTGATGCTTTAGGTAAGCTGCAGTTTCTTTACCATCTTTTTTTGTTTTTTTATAGTCCTCTAGATTCGTCACATCAACAAGAGCATCTGCTGCATTATGCATTTCGCGTCTAATCGCATCAATCATAGCATCTGGTAAGCTGCTAAAATCTTTATAGTGCTCATAGCCTTTTAAAAATGTGTCCTCCAACCATTTTTTCGGACTGCTGGTAGATTGGCTAAACGTGTGAATGTGATAAACAACCGCTCTAAAATTTTTACTACTTTTACTTTGTCCCGTAAAGTTTCTCACCAAAGCTCTAAATAAATCAGACTGTTCAGAAGACATATAAGCCTCAAATAAGCTAGCATAAACTTCATTTTTTAAAATATCTTGCTCCGAAGCATCTTGTAAAATACGAAATTGTGGGGATAAGCCTAAAAGATAGCCGTATTGACTAACTAATTTTTGCGTAAAGGCATCCATAGTACCAATATCTGCATTGGGAAGATTAGCGATTTGTTGAGCAAGATGGCGTTGTAAGTCTTGGTCTTGTGTCTCTGCCAAGCTCTCAGATAACTTCTCCTCCAAACGATTTTTTAGTTCTCCTGCTGCCTTAACGGTAAAGGTCGAAATAAATAATTGCTCAATCCCCACTCCCCGCTTGATTTTATCAATAATACGCTCAACCATAACAAAGGTTTTTCCTGAACCAGCTGAAGCTGAAACAAGGACATTTTGACCATGCGTATAAATCGCCTCAATCTGCTGTTCGGTGCGTTTTCGTTTTTTGTCAGATTGTTTTTCTGCTATTTGTAATGCTTCAATTTCTTGAGGGGTTAAAAAGGGTTCAAATACCATTAATCCAAGTCTCCTTTCATCTTCTCAATCCAAAGGTCTCGTTTCTCACCCTGTTGAAGTTTTTCCAAAAATCTTGCATTAGAAAGATGCAAGTTAGCCTCAAAGCGCGTGATAGATTTGTATTGCTCTGTGGCAATGGATTTGCCATCTTCACTAATCGGATTGATGTCAAACTGTCCTGATAATATCTTCTGCCCTGCTTTTTTAAAAAGGTAATCATTATAAGCCAGCATCACCTCTAGCTCCTCTTGACTAAACTTGGAAGCAGAGGTTTTATAATACTCTTGTCCCAAATGGTTACTGATATCATCGAGAAAAATCCCCTGATACTTAAGTTTTTCTTGCGATTTAGACAGAACTTCATCTAAGTTTTTTAACTCATTTAAGTTAACAATGGGGTCTAGCATATGCAAATACATCGCTCCAAATACTTTTTGAGCAAAATCATAGCGCTTACTATCTTTAATAGCAGAAATATAAGTTAGCAACTGAGGACTTAAACCATGATAGAACTTTTTAATATCAAATCGATTCTCACTGGATTTATAATCGACAACACCAAAATAATCTGTCCCTTCTAAGACATCAATGCGATCAATCTTTCCTCGGACGATAAGATGCCGCTCATCTGATAAACGTAAACTAGCTCTTTCATCACCAAAGACAGCTTCTTCTGCCTTGATCTCAATTGGAGTTTCTGCTTCTAAAATTTTGGCTGTTCGTCTCGCAACGTCCAACAATAACGATTGCGCATATTGACTTTCTTGATCTTCTTCATACAAAGCTTTGAAAGAGGCTTCTTGACAGGTTTCCTGAATAGCTATCTCTAATTTCTCATCAAAGGATTTTTGAGCTGTATCTTGTGTTACTTTTTCAAAAATGCGGTGCAAAAAATTCCCATGACTTCTCGCATCGGGATGGATCGAATCTTGCTCTTTTAGACGTAAAACATGTTTTAAAAAGTAGCTATACTCATTTTGATAAAAATCACGAATACTAGAAGCCGATACTTGTAAGGCTTGATTTTTAGGATAAAGAATAGCTAGGGTATCCTTGGTTAAAGGGGTAGAGACAAGCTGATCAGTAATGGTTGGGATACTGACCCCTTCTTTTTCCAATTGCTTACGCAAATAACGTAATACTACTGACCAATAAGTTTTTGTCTCTTTTTGATCTAGATTTTCATTCCACTCTTTAGCCAGCTCATCTCTTTGCAAATCCACCAAAGTTGACAGTAATCCCTTATAATGACCGATATTTTCTGGTGCCAACTCAAAATGATGACGACCAATCGTCTGGACGGAAAATCCTAACTCCTCTAGTTGCAGGAGATAAGGAGACACCTCATCAGACGTTTCATTAAGTAATTGAGGACGAGACAGGATAAGGTGATCACTAGCTGCATTAAATAAAGACAGAGCCGCAAAATGATTTTTCTTGAGATGGTCTTTACTCACTATATCCAAATGGGCAGTAGCATGTGATTGTTCATTGATGGCTTGGCGCTCCTCATCAGAGATTAAACTCGTATTTTTAGAAAATTTCGGAAAATTCGTTTGGGTCAATCCAATCGCAAAAATAATCTTATTAGAATGCGGTTCAATCAAGTCATAAGATTTAACATTAACGACATCTACTGTTGCTGGAACAACACGGTAATCCGCTGCCAGCATCCCGGAGCGTAAAAGTCCAAGAAAATCTCCTAAACTCAAAGCACTATCTGAAAAAATCGTTGCCATCTGCTCTAGAATATGGGTAAAAACTTTCCAAACCTCTTCATGTTTTTCTTGATCAATAGCCACATCATCATAGGCTAAGGTGGTCAAATTATCCGTGAGAGAAATAGCAGATAAAAACGTCTGCCATTTTTTTAATAGGCCTGATATTGTACGACTTTGCGTTTTAAACAAATCTAGCAAAGGTGACATCACTTCCTGACGCATCTCATTTATAGCCTCTAGATTGTATTGCTGGGCATGATTCACCTTAAATTCACGAGCAAATTTAGCCTGCCCCTTAATATCTGCAAAGGTGACATAACGTTCAAAATAATCTATATCATATTGAGAAAACTTGCCATAAAGACCCGATTTTAAAAGGTTCATCAAGTCCTCTGCTCTAAAGTTATAGCGTTTTAGACGATCCAAACTCTCCATAAAATGAACCAAGGGATGTGTGGCCATCGACTCTGCTTTCCCAAAATAATAAGGAATATCGTACTTATCAAAAATTTTTCCAATTTGAAGTTTATAACTTTCCACATCACCCAACAAAACAGAAATATCCTTATAGCGATACCCTTGATTGAGGTGATAACGGATAGTTTTAGCCACTTGTTCCACTTCTTCTTTTTGGTTGATAACATCCCACAGCTCTAAATGAGATTTGTCATCATCTGTGATGACTTCTTTAACCTCTGTAAAGGTCTGCTTGGCCTCTAGAAGTTGACTGACTTTCGAAAACGTCGTCAACTCTCGGATCTCTTCTACATAAGCTGGCTTGGTTTGATAAGAAAGTGCCAGTTGTCGCAAAAAGTCAACCCCTGCTTGATAGAAATTACCTTCTACAAATGGCATTTGATAAGCCTTCTGACTCGCATAAGTCCCAATCACTATCTCTAAGCACCGTTGATTGAGGTATGCGATTAACAGTTCTTCTTCTGCAGAAAAACGCGTAAAGCCATCGATAATAACCACTACTTCCTTCAAAGCCTGATCTAAAAGACCTGATGTAACACAGTTTGAAAAATGAGCAAGTTTACCCTGTGAAGAAAAATGCCCCTCCTGTAACTTGGTCTCAAGAGCTAAGAAAATTTTAATCAAATCCTCTCGTTTCTCAGGACTAGATAGGTGTTCTAGATCCAAAACACTTAAGTTAGATCCTTTTAACTCATGATACAATGCTACTAATTGTTCGATAAAATGGCTATCAGAGCGTAAACTGCCAAACACCTTCAAATCTTGTTCAGAAAACTCAGATAAAACTCGATAAAACAAAATAGATAGACCTGTATCGTCTAAGCTTTCTTTTTTATCTGCCTTAGGAAGTACAAAATACCGTCCTAATTGCGCAAAACGTGTAATCGTAATAGCAAAAGAAGCCTGTTCAGGTAGATTTTCTAAAACAGCTCTTTCCTTTTCAAAAGATAAAGAGTTAGGGGCAATGTAAAAGACATGCTTCCCTTCTTTAGCATAATATGCTGCTTCCTTAGCCAAGATACTTGTCATACTATGTCTCATATCAGTATATAAAAGTTTCATCGCCTACCTCTTCTTTTCCAATGTCATTTTATCCTATTATATCAAATTTATGAGTCAGACCCTGACAAAAGTATGACAAAATAACGTATAATAGAAGTAACATGATTTTAGGAGACCATAATGAAAACAGATAAGTTACGAGAAAGTTCAAATATTGAAGACCGTAGAGGACAATCTGGAGCTTCATTCGGAAGTAGTGGTGGATCAAGTGGTAATCTTCTTTTTTCCCTTCTTTTTTCTCGAATGGGATTAAAAGGAAAGCTCATCCTAGTTCTTCTACTTTTAGTCTTTGGCGGAAGTGCTGGACTGAGTTCCATTTTTACAGGACAATCAAACCAAAATTATTATCAATCACGGCAGGTTGAAACCTCGGGAGCAGATGTTTCTGATACTGACGCTGAATTTGTCAGCAAAGTACTTGCTAGCACAGAAGATTTTTGGAGTGAGACGTTTACTCAAAATCATCTCACTTATCAAGCTCCAAAACTCGTTTTTTATACTGACCAAACTCAAACAGCCTGTGGTATGGGGGCCGCACAAGCTGGACCATTTTACTGCTCAGGAGACCAAAAAATTTACCTTGATATCTCTTTTTATCAAGAACTCTCTGATAAATACAAGGCTTCTGGAGACTTTGCCATGGCCTACGTCATTGCTCATGAGGTGGGGCATCACATTCAAAACGAACTTGGGACGATGACCTCCTATGCTACCAAACGCCAAAAATTATCTGAAAAAGATGCCAATGCATTAAATGTGCGCCTTGAATTACAAGCAGACTACTATGCAGGAGCTTGGGCAAAATATGTTGAAAATCAAGGACTCTTGGACATTGGAGATATTGATGAGGCCTTAAATGCAGCACACGCTGTTGGAGATGACACCTTACAGGAGCAAGCCTATGGACGCTCTGTCCCAGACTCCTTTACTCACGGGACCTCTGCCCAACGCAAATACTGGTTTGAACAAGGTTACAAATATGGTGACTTAGAACATGGTGACACCTTCAGTCAAACCAATATCTAAAAAAGCGATAGGATACAGAAACACTGATTTAGTGCTCTGAACTCCTACCGCTTTTTCCTTTTACTCTAAATATAAGACCAAGTCACTGCCAAATCCTCTCTTAATAATTGTTTGACCTTGCATTTTTCTTCAATATAGTTGGCTAAATCATCCTTAACTTCTTCTGTTAATTGGACATCTAAATCCAAGAAAAGCACCACGGACTTTTTCTCAAAATCCAGCTGGCTATCAACGACTACTTTGACATCATTCCTATGCTGAACCTTAGCAAAGTAACCTTGAACACACATGGTAACACATGAGGCTAAGGCAATGTTTAAAAGACTAACAGGTGTTTCACCATGTTCGACTAACCCAAAACTTGTGATAGGCTCACCATAACCGCTTGATACCACTTCAAACAAGGATCTACCTTCTACATGTGATTGATACATCATTTTTCCTCCTTAGAGCATATTTGGACAATATTTATAAATCTTGATACTTCTTCTAGAAATATCCATAAACAAACGTAAACTAAGGGAGAGTAAATTCACATCAAATAGTTCCTTTGTTAAAATCTTTCCATCCATAGAAGAATAGCTTGCATTATCATCTCTATAGTCAACTAATTTTCCACTAAAATCTTTTTTAGGATAAAAAATATATCGGAAATTGAAACGATATCGTTAGTACTCTCTATGATTTTCTCCTCATAATTTTAGTATAGCATAGAAAAAACTAACCTACCACAAAATGTGATAGGTTAGTTAACTTAATAAATCCCCTTTTGGACTCTCGTTTTTTGTCGCTATCAGAAAAGTTAGGACTCCTCTTTCTTCA
>CAMCQB010000080.1 GCA_945876895.1 uncultured Streptococcus sp. | reverse complement strand
CGGACCGCGTGGTGGCCTTGTTTTAACAAATGATGAAGATTTGGCAAAAAAAATTAACTCAGCTATTTTCCCTGGTTTACAAGGTGGTCCTTTGATGCATGTGATTGCAGCTAAAGCAGTGGCTTTCAAAGAAGCTCTCGACCCAGAATTTAAAGTGTACGGAGAGAATGTGATTAAGAATGCTCAAGCTATGGCCGATGTTTTCCTAAAACATGATAAATTCCGTGTCATTTCTGGTGGTACGGATAACCACCTCTTCTTAGTCGATGTGACAGGAGTAGTTGAAAATGGTAAAGTAGCTCAAAATATTTTAGACGAGGTTAATATTACCTTGAATAAAAATTCTATTCCATTTGAAACGTTATCACCATTTAAAACATCAGGAATCCGTGTAGGTTCTCCAGCTATTACTAGTCGTGGTTTAGGGGTTGAAGAGTCTAGAAAAATTGCGGAATTGATGGTGAAAGCTTTGGAGAATGCAGATGATGCAGCTGTTTTAGCAGAAGTTAAAACTGAAGTTAAGGCCATTACAGATGCTTTCCCCCTTTATGAGAATTTAAACTAATGGATTTTTACATAAAAAAAATCATCATTCACCAGTTTAGCCCATCTGACACAGAATTATTTTTATCTAATCAAGAATTGGTTTTAACGCCTAAAATAGATGAATACTTTCGCAAGAAATTGTCGAAAGTATTTTCTGATGAAGCTAAACGTGGAGTGTTTGATGTAGAGAATGTTTTTTTAGAACAACTAACAGACGATTTTATCTCCTCTTCGGTGGCAGTGGCGAAACTTTGGAAAGAGGAGTTTGTCATTTCGGAAGATCAAAAAACAAATGATCTTGTTTTTATTCAATTTGATAAAGAAGGACAGGAATACTTTGCTTTTCTACGTATTGCTTTACGTGAAAATTTTGTGCATCTGAGTGATAGTGTAGATCCTATCAAAATGACACAAAATAATCTTCCTTCTGCAGCCCAAACGCCTGATGAGGCTCTGGTTGTTAATCGTTTAAGTAGGCAATATTATTTGATTGAAAAACGGATTAAGCATAATGGATCTTTTGCAAATTATTTTTCAGAAAATCTTTTGCAAGTTCAACCAGAACAGTCTGTTAAAAAATCGATTAAATTAATGGAGCAAACTGCTAAAAAAATTGCAGATAATTTTAATCAAGATGATTTTGGTTTTCAATCAAAACTTAAATCAGCCATCCATAAAAACCTAGAAGAAGAGCAGGTACTATCTCCTGAAAAATTAGCTGATCAGTTGTTTGATAATAATTTGACGGCACGTTTAACTTTTGTAGATCAGTTAAAAGAAAGTATTCCAGAACCAGTTGAAATTTCTGATATTGATCATTCTCGTCAGCTTAAGAAATTTGAGAATCAAAAGTTGTCTCTATCTAATGGTATCGAATTGATTGTACCTAATGCTGTTTATGAAGATGCAGAATCTGTTGAGTTTATTCAAAATGATGATGGAACGTATTCTATTTTGATTAAAAATATACAAGACATACAGAGTAAATAATATGATTAAACGAATCGGACAATTTATCGCTTTAATTTTTACGCTATTTACTGTTTTTTATCTTTATCAAACCTATCGTAATGTTCAAAATGTTCTTTCCTATCGTTCTCTGGTACAAGAGGTTTTGGCAGAAAATGATACAGTAGCTAACGAGGAATTGGTCTTGGCAATGATTTACACCGAGACCAAAGGGAATGCTGCTGATTTGATGCAATCGAGTGAAAGTTCTACAGGTGTTGCCAACAGTATTACAGATAATAAAGAAAGTGTCCGTCAAGGCGTCAGTGTATTGTCTGAGAATTTAACTGAGGCTGGACAACAAGGTGTAGATGTTTGGACAGCAGTTCAAGCCTATAATTTTGGAAAAAACTATATTGCATATGTTGCCAAAAATGGGAAGGCAAATACAATTGCTGTTGCTAAAAAATATTCTAAGACGGTTGTTGCACCTAGTTTAGGAAATACTGAAGGACTTACTTATCGTTATTATAATCCTATTGCGCTTTATTATGGAGGTGGGGAGTTGTATCAAAATGGAGGGAATATTTACTATTCGAGACAAGTTCAGTTTAACCTTGTCCTTATTAAAATGTTGAGTGATTTATAGATGAAGCAGTTATTTAAATACTTTAGGGGGTATATCAAGGAGTCCATCCTTGCTCCCCTTTTTAAATTGTTAGAAGCATCTTTTGAATTAATGGTGCCAATGATTGTGGCAACGATTATCGACAAGGCGATTCCAGCTAAAGATAATGGATTATTATTTAAAGATTTAATCTTTTTATTTGTTTTTGCGATTCTAGGAATTATTGTTGCCATCACAGCCCAATACTATTCTGCTAAAGCGGCGGTTGGTTACACTGAAAAGTTAACATTAGCTTTGTATAAAAAGGTGATGCGTTTACCACGTTCATCGAGAGATCATATCGGCACTGCTAGTTTAGTAGCTCGATTAACTGGAGATACCTATCAAATTCAAACGGGAATTAATCAATTTTTACGCCTCTTTCTAAGAGCACCTATTATTGTATTAGGGGCAATCGTTATGGCGTTTACCATCAATGCTACACTAGCAATTTGGTTTGTCGGCATGGTGGTGGCTTTATTTATACTGGTTTATATGATTTCAAAAGTGGTAACACCTTTATATCATAAGATTCGTCAAAAAACCGATCAACTCATTTCCTTAACAAGAGAGCAGATAGAAGGTATGAGGCTGATCCGAGTTTTTAATGCTAAATCATTTGAGTTATCAGAGTTTGCAACTGTTAACCAAAAATATACCCAGGCACAGCTGAAATTAGGAAACTTATCAAATTTATTAACTCCTCTTAGTTATCTGATTGTAAATGGCACTCTATTACTGCTTTTGTGGCATGGCCACTTATTAATCTTAGATGGTCATATTAGCCAAGGAAAGATAGTGGCTCTAATGAACTATCTTCTTCAAATTTTAGTAGAATTATTGAAATTAACAATGCTATTGACCTCTTTAAACCAGAGCTATATAGCAGCTAAACGTGTTCAAGCAATTTTTGATGAAAAAGAAGAAGATCTATATGATTCTTTACCAATCAAATATGATGAAGAGTTAATCTTGAAAATTGTTGATCTGTCATTTACTTATCCAACAGCAAGGCAATCGTCTTTAAAAAATATTTCTGTTTCCGTAAAAAAAGATGAGATGTTAGGGATTATTGGTGGGACAGGTTCTGGAAAATCAACCTTGATAACCTTGATTGCAGGCTTATATCAGCCTACAAGTGGTGAATTAGATCTTTTTTATGAAGGGAAAAGCCCTAAGAATCTGTTTATCTGGAGGGAAGGGATTGCGATTGTTCCACAAAAGGCAGAATTGTTCAAAGGAACAATTAGAGAAAATCTGACACTTGGTTTAACCAGAAAGTGTTCTGATAGTGAGTTGTTTGAGGCATTGAAAATGGCAGAGGCTGATGAATTTATTAAAGAAAAAGGTGGTTTAGATAGTATAGTAGAAACCTTTGGTAGAAATTTTTCAGGAGGTCAACGTCAGCGCTTGACCATTGCGAGAGCACTTTTGAGAAAATCCAAATTATTGATCTTAGATGATGCTACATCAGCACTAGATTATCAAACGGAGAGTCGTCTCTTATCGAATTTAAAGCAATTAGCTGATACCAATCTGATAGTCATCTCGCAAAGAACAAGAAGTCTAGAGACAGCTCAGCAAATACTGGTCTTAGATAAAGGTCAACAGGTTGCTTTGGGAAACCATCAAAAACTTTTGGAAAGTTGCTCTATTTATCAAGAAATCTATCATTCACAAGAGAAAAGGAGTTCATGATGAGAGCAAAACAACCTAGAACAATTTTTTATCGGTTACAGCAAGATTGTCTAGAAAAGTAAACTTTGTTTTTTCTAGCTAGTTTATTAACCTTAATTCAGGTTATTTTGACGCTTTATCTGCCCATATTGATTGGTCAATCAATTGATCACTTAGTGGACAAAGGGGAGGTTCATCGATTAATTTTACTCATTGGTCAGATGTTTGGTGTTATTCTGCTTAATGTGATCATTCAATGGGTGAATCCAATACTATATACACGCTTGGTTTATGAATATATTTTTCGCTTAAGAGAGAAAGTTATGAAAAAAATTCATGAACTCCCGTTATCCCAACTTGATCAACACAGTATCGGAGATATGGTCAGTAGGGTAACAACTGATATTGAGCAATTAGCTAATGGCTTGTTAATGATATTTAATCAGTTTTTAGTTGGTTTTTTGACCATCATCATGACGATGATCATGATGGCAAACATTGACTTTTTAATGATGGGGATGACGATTGTTTTAACTCCTTTGTCTTTATATTTAGCACGTTTTATTGCGAATCGAAGTTATGTTTTTTTTGGTCAACAAACTCAAAAAAGAGGCCAACAAACGCAATTGATTGATGAAAGTATTTCTCAGGAAGATTTGATTCATAGTTTGGGTGCTCAGGAAGATTTTATTAGACGCTTTAAAAAGACTAATGAACAATATGCTCAGGCATCAAAACAAGCTATTTTTTATTCTTCAACAGTCAATCCTTCTACTCGATTTATCAACGCTTTGATTTATCTGCTGTTAACAGGTGTTGGTGCCTTACGTATTATGTCTGGAGACTTATCGGTAGGGCAATTAACAACATTTTTAAATTATGTTAACCAATACACCAAGCCATTTAATGATATTTCATCAGTGCTATCAGAGATGCAAAGTGCCTTAGCTTGTGCAGATCGCCTTTACAGTATTTTAGATTTACCAAGTATGGTAGAGAGCGTTGAACACTCAACGTTTAGGATACAATTAGGTCAGGTTAGTTTTGATAGAGTTACCTTTGGTTACTATAAGGAAAAACCGTTAATCAAGAACCTATCTTTAGATATTCCTGCAGGTGCTAAAGTAGCTATTGTAGGTCCGACTGGTGCGGGAAAATCAACTTTAATCAATCTTTTGATGCGTTTTTACGACGTTGACAATGGTCAGATTCTAATTGATAATGTTCCCCTAGAAGAGATTCATCGTGAGATTCTTTATCAAGATATGGGGATGGTTCTCCAAGAAACATGGCTGAAAACGGCAACTATTCATGATAATATTGCTTATGGTATCAAAAATGCCAGTCGCTCCGATGTCATAAAGGCAACAAAAGCGGCAAATGCTGATTTTTTTATTCAACAGTTACCAGATGGCTATGATACCTTTTTAGAGGATGGCGGGCAGTCGTTATCACAGGGGCAACGGCAATTGATCAATATTGCACGTGTATTTTTGAAATCTCCCAAATTTCTTATTTTAGACGAGGCAACATCATCCATTGATACACGAACAGAGCTTTTAGTACAGTCTGCTTTCGAGCGTTTAATGGACGGAAAAACCAGTTTCATTATTGCTCACCGTTTATCGACTATTGAACATGCAGACCTCATTTTAGTGATGGTGGATGGAGATATAGTGGAGCATGGTAATCATTCAGAGTTAATGGATAGAAAAGGCGTTTATTACGGTTTACAAACTGCAAATATAAAAAATTGAGGTTAGGATATTTCCTAACCTCAATTTTTTATATTATTTAGTGAAGCTATTAATTTCTTGTTCAATATTGGCAATTTTTTCTTCAGCTTCTGCTAAAGTCTCACCAACTGTTGCGATGTAAAACTTGATTTTTGGCTCAGTTCCTGAAGGACGAACGGCAAACCAAGAGTCATCTTCGAGGGTATATTTGAGAACATCTGATGGAGGAGTAGTAAGTTTAGTGACATTTCCAGACTTATCCGTTTTCGTTTGAAGAGCGAAATCTTCAAATACCACAACGTCTGTTCTGTTAAATTGTTCTGGAGAATCATCACGGAATTTAGTCATGATTGCTTTAATTTGCTCAGCCCCATCTTTACCTGAGAGAGTAAGGGAGATAGTTTTTTCAGCGAAATAGCCATATTCTTGGAAGATTTCATCAATACCATCAGCTAAGGTCATACCACGTGAGCGGTAGTAGGCGGCGATTTCAGCTACCATAAGAACGGCTTGGATGGCATCTTTATCACGTACAAATGGTTTAATCAAGTAACCAAAACTTTCTTCAAAACCAAACATGTAAGTGTGGTTGTGTTTTTCTTCAAATTCTTGAATCTTCTCCGCAATGAACTTGAACCCAGTCAAGACATTAAACATGGTTGCGCCATAGCTTTCAGCAATCTTGGTCACCAATTCAGTTGATACAATTGATTTGGCAAGTGCTGCATTTTCTGGAAGAGTACCAGCTTGTTTATGAGCTTCAAGAATATACTTGGCAATAATAGCTCCAATTTGGTTACCAGATAGGTTCCAGTAAGAACCATCGGCTTGGCGAACTTCAACACCGACACGGTCAGCATCAGGGTCAGTTGCAAGGAGAACATCTGCACCAACTTCACGACCCAATTCTTCTGCTAGTGCAAAAGCCGCTTGGCTTTCAGGGTTTGGTGATGCAACTGTAGAAAAGTCTGGATCAGCAGTTGCTTGTGCTTCAACAACTTGAACAGATTCAAAGCCAGCTTGAGCAAGGGCGCGCCGTGCTAACATTTCACCTGTACCATGTAGAGGAGTATAGACAATTTTCATATCTTTTCCATACTCTTCAATCAATTTAGGATTAATGCTGAGATCTTTTAATTCTTCAAGGTATTTAACATCTGTTTCCTCACCTAAAACAGTGATCAAGCCATTTGATTTGCTATCTTCTAAGTCAGCTAACTCTACTGTAAAAGGATCTTGGATAGAGCGGATATATTCCGTTAATGCACTAGCATCCGCAGGAGGCATCTGCCCACCATCTTCACCGTAAACTTTATAGCCGTTAAATTCTTTAGGGTTATGACTGGCTGTTACCATGATACCAGCAATGGTATTGTAGTGACGTACAGCGAAGGAAAGTTCAGGGGTTGGACGAAGACTTTCAAAGACATAGGATTTGATGCCATGTGCCGCTAAAACTTGAGCTGACTCAAAGGCAAACTCTGGAGAAAAGTGACGAGAGTCATACGCGATAGCTACACCGCGTTTTTTGGCTTCCTCACCTTTTGATTCCACTAATTTTGCCAAACCTTCAGTAGCCTGACGAACCACATAAATGTTGATACGGTTAGTACCAGCTCCAATATAGCCACGCATACCAGCTGTACCAAATTCAAGATTGGTGTAAAAAGCATCTTCTTTTGTTTTTTCATCCATCTCTACTAATTCTGTTCGG
>CAMCQB010000079.1 GCA_945876895.1 uncultured Streptococcus sp. | reverse complement strand
CAGCTGGTTATGAAGCTTATTTTGTTGGTGGATCTGTTCGTGATGTTTTATTAGGGCGTTCCATTCATGACGTGGATATTGCTACCAGCTCTTATCCAGAAGAGACCAAGTCTATTTTTCATCGAACGATTGATATAGGGATTGAACATGGAACTGTTTTAGTTCTTGAGAATCAATCAGAGTATGAGGTGACCACTTTTAGAACAGAGGATGTTTATGTCGATTTTAGGCGTCCTAGTTCCGTCAATTTTGTCCGTTCACTTGAAGAAGATTTGAAACGACGAGATTTTACGGTCAATGCTTTTGCCCTAGATGAAACAGGTCAAATTATTGATTTGTTTAATGGCTTAGAGGACCTCGAAAATAGGGTTTTGCGTGCCGTTGGTAAAGCAGAGGAACGTTTTGGAGAAGATGCTCTTCGTATCATGAGAGGACTTCGCTTTGCGGCAACCTTAGATTTTTCAATTGAGAAGACAACCTTTGATGCCATGACACAACAGGCGCCGTTATTAGAAAAAATTTCGGTTGAGCGCTCCTTTGTAGAATTAGATAAGCTCTTAAGAGCTCCTTATTGGCGTAAAGGCGTAGAGGCTTTAATAGCTAGTAAAGCTTATCATTATTTACCTGATTTAGCCAAACAAGATGGTGCCTTATCAGAAATGTTAAAATCATTAGCTTCAGACTTTTTATTTACCTCGTCAGAACAGGCATGGGCTGCACTTTTGATTTATTGTCATCATGCTAATCCAAAATTGTTTTTGAAAAAATGGAAAACCTCTAATGACTTCCAAAAAAACGTCATATCCATCCTAGAGATTTATCAAAAACGCCTTAATCAAGCAGTTGACAAAGCAACCTTATACCGATATGGTAAAGATTTAGTCCTCCTAGCAGAAAAGTTGAGAGAAGGAGCGGAGTTATCAGTAGATTTTAGGATTATTGAGGAGCTAGACAAAGAACTTGCTATTCATGATAAACATGAAATTGCCGTCAATGGGGCAAGTTTGATGCGAGATTTTGGTCTAAAACCTGGTCCAGAGCTGGGAAAAATATTAAAAAGCATTGAAATGGCGATTGTGGATGGTCATTTATGTAATACCAAGGAGGCAATTGATGCCTTTGTGAGAGAGGAGCTGAGTTTTGGCTGATTTTTTAGTAGAAGGGTTGACCAAGTCAGTCGGCGATAAGACTGTTTTTCGAGACTTATCCTTTATTATCCATCCTCTAAATAGGATTGGGATTATTGGCGTCAACGGAACTGGGAAGACGACTTTATTAGATGTTATTTCAGGTCACTTAGGTTTTGATGGTGATCGCTCACCATTTTCTTATCCAAGTGATTATAAGATTGCTTATCTGACGCAAGAACCTGACTTTGATGATCAAAAAACAATTTTAGATACGGTTCTTTCATCAGATTTAAAGGAAATGGTCCTTCTTAAAGAGTATGAAAGTCTTTTGGCATCCTATTCTGAAACCAATCAAGTGCGATTAGAAAAAGTAATGGCAGAAATGGATGCTCTTGATGTTTGGTCAATCGAGAGTGAAGTTAAGACAGTTTTATCTAAGTTAGGACTTTCTGATTTAAGCTTACAGGTTGGTGCTTTATCAGGAGGCTTGCGTCGCCGTGTACAATTAGCTCAAGTGCTTTTAGCTGATGCTGATTTATTACTTTTAGATGAACCAACCAACCATCTAGATATTGATACGATTGCTTGGCTAAGTCAATACCTTAAAAATAGCAAGAAAACTGTACTTTTTATCACGCATGATCGCTATTTTTTAGATAATATTGCAACACGTATTTTTGAATTAGCGAATGCAAATTTGATTGAATATCAAGGAAATTATCAGGATTATGTACGATTAAAAGCTGAACAAGATGAACGAGATGCAGCTAATCTTCATAAGAAAAAACAACTCTACAAGCAAGAGTTGGCTTGGATGCGAACGCAACCACAGGCTAGAGCTACTAAACAACAGGCACGTATCAATCGTTTTCATGATTTAAAAAATGATGTTCATCAAAGTGTCGCTCATCAAGAGATGGAAATCAATTTTGAGACAACTCGAATTGGTAAAAAAGTGATTCAATTTGATCAA
This sequence comes from uncultured Streptococcus sp., assembly GCA_945876895.1. Classification (GTDB taxonomy): domain Bacteria; phylum Bacillota; class Bacilli; order Lactobacillales; family Streptococcaceae; genus Streptococcus; species Streptococcus porcorum. The sequence continues at coordinate 5,210 of CAMCQB010000079.1, read as the reverse complement.
GTTTCATTTGGTTTTTCTGATCGATTGCTATTAAATCAATTTGATTTACTGATTCAAAATAAGGACCGTATTGGTATTGTGGGTGATAATGGTGTTGGTAAATCAACGCTATTGAATCTTATTGCAGGAAAGATTAGCCCCCAGTCAGGTAAATTGGAAATTGGTGAGACTGTTCGAATTGGTTATTTTTCACAACAGCTAATTGATATGGATGAAAATAAACGTGTCATCACTTATCTACAAGAAATAGCGGATGAAGTGAAAACGAGTGTAGGTTCCACAAGCGTAACAGACTTATTAGAACAATTTTTATTTCCAAGATCAACTCACGGGACCTTGATTTCTAAGTTATCAGGGGGAGAGAAGAAGCGTTTATACCTCTTGAAAATATTGATTGAAAAACCCAATGTTCTATTATTAGATGAACCAACAAATGATTTAGACATTGCGACGTTGACTGTTTTGGAAAACTTTTTACAAAGCTTTTCTGGTCCAGTGATTACAGTGAGTCACGATCGGTATTTTTTGGATAAGGTTGCCAATAAGATTTTAGCATTTGAGGGGGGTCAAGTTAGAGAGTTTTTTGGAGATTATACGGATTACCTTGATGAAAAAGCTTTTATCGAGAGTCAATCCGCTCTGATGCAAAAAGAAAAAAGCTCTAAGACAGAAAAAATCAAAGAGTCTAAAAAACGAATGACTTATGCAGAAAAACAAGAATGGGCTACTATTGAGGATGTCATCACAGCTTTAGAGGATCGAATTGAACAAATTGAAGCGGAGATGTTAGCTAATAGTAGTGATTATGGTCAATTGGCAGTTCTTCAACGCGAATTAGATGAGAACAATGAACAACTGTTAGAAAAATATGAACGTTATGAATATTTGAGTGAATTAGAGAAATAATGGTCTAGAAAAACTTTCCAGACCATTATTTGTGTAAAAATTTAGGGAGGAGAAGAGATGAAGTTAATATGGAATTATCTGAAGCCGTATCCTAAATGGCTAATTTTAGATGTGTTTGCGGCCTTCTTATTTGTTGTTGTTAATCTAGGTCTACCAACGATCCTGGCGAGAATGATTGATCAAGGGATAAGGCAAAATGATCAGCAAGCTCTATATTTTTGGGCTAAAATGATGTTTCTTGTAGTCTTAATCGGGATTGTAGGAAGGCTATTATTGGCCTATGCAGCTGGAAAATTGACAACACATATGGTAAGGGACATTCGTAATGATGTTTATGAGGCATTGCAAGATTACTCTCACCATGAATATGAAAAGATAGGAGTCTCATCACTCGTTACAAGGATAACAAGTGATGCCTTTGTCTTGATGCAATTTTCAGAACAGTCACTGAAATTGGGGATTATTACCCCGATGATGATGATCTCTAGTGTCGTAATGACGCTCTTAACTAGTCCAAGTTTGGCTTGGACAGTTGCAGTTGCGATGCCCTTTCTTGTTTTGACAGTAGTTTATGTGGCTATTAAGACCAGACCTTTGTCAGAACAACAGCAGAAAACACTTGATAAAATCAATCAGTATGTTCGTGAAAATTTAACAGGTTTGAGGGTCATTCGTGCTTTTGCCAGAGAAGACTTTCAAGAAGGGCGTTTTCATCAAGCAAATCAATCCTATTCTGAAACGTCTAAAAAACTTTTTGTTTTGACGGGATTGACAGAACCCTTATTTGTTCAGATTATTATTGCTATGATTGTAGCTATCGTTTGGTTTGCTTTAGATCCATTAGCTCAAGGAAGTTTGCAAATAGGGGACTTGGTAGCCTTTATTGAATATAGTTTTCATGCCTTATTTTCATTTTTGATGTTTGCCAATTTGTTTACCATGTATCCAAGGATGCAAGTATCTAGCCAACGTTTGCAAGAGGTCTTGGATTTACCTATTTCCATTTCTAAAAATGAAGATGGGATAACCGAAACAAAGACGCATGGTTATTTAGAGTTTGACAATGTTACCTTTGCTTATCCTGGTGAGACAGAAAACCCAGTCTTACACAATATTAGCTTTAAGGCCAAGCCAGGCGAGACAATTGCTTTTATTGGTTCAACAGGATCGGGAAAATCCTCTTTAGTGAGTTTGATTCCACGGTTTTATGATGTCACCTTGGGTCGTATTTTAGTAGATGGGGTAGATGTCAGACACTATCGTTTAAAAAGTTTGCGTGAAAAGATTGGATTTATTCCTCAAAAGGCTCTTCTTTTTACAGGGACGATTGCAGAGAATTTAAAGTATGGTAAGGATGATGCCAGTCTTGAGGATCTTCATAAAGCAGCAGAGGTAGCCCAGGCCAAAGATTTTATCGACAGTAAACAAGAGCGTTTTGATACACATTTATCAGAAGGTGGGAGCAATTTATCTGGCGGTCAAAAACAGCGTTTATCTATTGCTCGTGCTCTTGTGAAAGAACCAGATATCTATATTTTTGATGATTCGTTCTCAGCTTTAGATTATCAAACTGATGCTAATTTGCGTCGACGTTTGAAGGAAGTAACTAAAGAAGCGACAGTTTTAATCGTTGCACAACGTGTTGGAACGATTATGGATGCCGATCATATTATTGTCTTAGATAAAGGTGAGATTGTAGGACGTGGGACTCATGATGAATTGATGGCCACAAACCCTATCTATAAAGAAATTGCCGATTCTCAGTTGAATCGTCAAAAACTGACAGGGAAATAGGAGGTTAAGATGAAAGAAACTAAGGTGTTTAAAAGAGTTTGGACCTACCTCTCAGCTTATAAAGGTTCTATCTACTTGGCTATTTCTTTAAAGATTCTTAGCAGTATCATGAATGTTTTAGAACCTTTTGTTCTAGGGTTAATCATCACAGAATTAACATCTAATTTATTAGCTATAGCAAAAGGAGTGGCTGGTGCAGCAATCAATGTCCCTTATATTGTCAGTTTGTTAGCCTTATATGCTTTTCGTGCCTTGCTTTATGAAATTGGTGCCTATGGCTCTAACTATTACATGACTAAAGGGGTGCAAGGTGCGGTGATGGACTTAAGAGAAGATTTGAGTCGAAAAATTAATCGTATTCCAGTCTCTTATTTTGACAAGCATCAATTTGGGGATTTATTAGGTCGCTTTACTAGTGATGTCGAAGCTGTATCTAACGCTTTGCAACAAAGTTTTCTTCAAATTGTTAATGCGGTACTGACCTTGATATTAGTATTGGTGATGGTCTTTTACCTGAATGTTGGATTAGCTTTGATTGTTGTCTTGATGGTGCCAGCGACATATTTTGGTTCAAGGTTGATCATGAAGAAATCTCAACCTTATTTTAAAGCTCAGGCAGATATCTTGGGACAGTTAAATGGTTTTGTTCAAGAAAATTTAACAGGTTTTAACATTATCAAACTCTATGGACGAGAAGAACAGTCGAGTCAAGAGTTTCAGAAAATTACCTCTGACTTACAAGAAGTCGGTTTTAAAGCCAGTTTTATGTCCAGTATGTTGATGCCATTATTACATGGGTTATCAGACGTGACTTATATGGTTGTTGCCTTTGTAGGTGGTCTTCAAGTTATGGCTGGAAAATTAACGATTGGTAATATGCAGGCTTTTGTCCAGTATGTTTGGCAGATTACACAACCTGTACAGACATTGACACAGCTTGCGCCACAACTACAAAGTGCTAAGTCCTCACTAGAGCGTATCTTTTCAGTTTTGGATGAAATCGATGAAAAGAGTGAAAAAGAGATGGTGTTGCCTTCCCCTTTAACAGGGCAGGTTTCCTTTCATTCGGTGGATTTCTCTTATGTGGCAGATAAGCCATTGATTCAGGGATTTAATTTAGAAGTTAAACCTGGGGAGATGGTTGCAATTGTTGGTCCCACTGGTGCAGGTAAGACAACTTTAATTAATCTCTTGATGCGCTTTTATGATGTGACGAGTGGTACGATTACTGTTGATGGCCATGATATTCGCCACATTAATCGCCAAAGCTACCGCCAGCAATTTGGTATGGTTTTGCAGGATGCTTGGCTATACGAAGGAACTATTAAAGAAAATTTGAGATTCGGCAGGCTAGAGGCTACAGATGAAGAAATTGTTGAAGCCGCTAAGATGGCAAATGTAGATCATTTTATCCGCACTCTTCCAGGTGGCTATAACATGGAGATGAACCAAGAATCTAGCAATGTTTCACAAGGACAGAAACAATTGTTAACCATAGCTCGTGCCTTACTTGCAGATCCAGCTATTTTAATATTGGACGAGGCGACTTCATCTGTTGACACACGACTGGAAATATTAATTCAAAAAGCTATGAAGCGCTTGATGCAGGGGCGAACTTCTTTTGTGATTGCTCATCGCTTGTCAACAATTCAAGAAGCTGATAAGATTTTAGTCTTAAAAGATGGTCAGATTATAGAACAAGGTAATCACGAGAGTTTATTGGCAGCAAAAGGTTTTTATCATAACTTGTATTATAGCCAGTTTAGCCAGTCAGATTAAAAAATACAAGCTGTCAAGAAAAAAACTTGACAGCTTGTAATTATCTGTTATAATAGTAAAGGTAAATTGATAGCTGTGCTATTCAATGAAACCAAAAATAATAAAACAGAAAAGAGATTATTTAAAATGGCAGTAAAAATCCGTTTAACTCGTATGGGTTCTAAGAAAAAACCTTTCTACCGTATCAACGTAGCAGATTCACGTGCACCACGTGATGGTCGCTTTATCGAAACAGTTGGAACTTACAACCCACTTGTTGCTGAAAACCAAGTAACACTTAAAGAAGACCGTGTTCTTGCATGGTTGGCTGATGGTGCGCAACCATCTGATACAGTTCGTAACATCCTTTCAAAAGAAGGCGTTATGAAAAAATTCCACGATTCAAAATTCTCAAAATAATTTAGCTTATGGATACGATTGAAAATCTCATTATTGCAATTGTGAAGCCCTTGATTTCACAACCAGATGCTTTTACAATAAAAATTGAAGATACCCCTGAATTTTTAGAGTATCATCTTCATCTTGCTAGCAGTGATATTGGACGTGTTATCGGAAGAAAAGGGCGGACCATCACAGCAATAAGATCGATTGTCTATTCGGTTCCAACTCAAGGTAAAAAAGCAAGAATCGTTATTGATGAAGGAGCATAGAGTAGCATTACTCTAGCTCTTTTTTGTTGTACCTTTGTCAATGATGTGAGACCAAAAATGTTATTTTGAAGTTATCCATTT